>NZ_JBSGGS010000004.1:17903-526768 GCF_053604015.1 Rhodococcus sp. NPDC004095 | reverse complement strand
GTGGCGGGCCACTACACGGTGCGGTATCGACGCACACCGCCCGGATGGCGGAACGTGCACCGGCCGGAGGCGGCGGTTCGACGCGACCGCGCAAACCGCGCACGAGCGCGTCAGCGTCTCTTGTCGTATCGCTCCTGGTCGACGATGATCTCCGGCATCTGCGATTCCACGAGGTCGATCAGGGACTGCAGCTGCGCCGCGACCTGCTCGCCGCGCGCGGTGAGGCTGTATTCGACCTTCGGCGGGATCGTTTCCTGGACGTCGCGGTGCACGAAGCCATCCCGCTCGAGCTGCTGCAGCGTCTGCGAGAGCATCCGCTCGCTGACCCCGTCGACCCGTCGGCGAAGCGCGCTGAAGCGGTAGGGTCCCTCGCCCAGGGCGACCAGTGCGAGCGTTCCCCATCGGCCGGTGACCGCGTGGATCACGTCGCGCGACGGGCAGGCGCGCTCGAACACGTCGGCCGCGAAGTCGAGGCCGGGTTCGGATTCCGGCAGGTCGGGGACACTCATGCGCCCAGATTACTACCAGCGAATCGGATAGCGCTAACAAGATAGATTGCACTTACGAAAAATAAGTGCATGATGGAAGGTGCGACGCATGAAGCGTCAACCCGTCTGTTGGAGGAGCATCCCGTCATGACCATCGCCGTCACCGGAGCAACCGGACACCTCGGCCGTCTCACCGTCGACGCCCTGCTGGCACGTGGCGCGGCACCCGCCGACCTCGTCGCGGTGGTCCGCGACGCGGACAAGGCGGCAGACCTCGCCGCCAAGGGCGTGCAGGTGCGGGTCGCGGACTACAGCGACCCCGCGGCGCTCGAAGCCGCACTCGCCGGCGTCGACAAGCTGCTGCTGATCTCCGGCAGCGAGATCGGGCAGCGTGTCCCGCAGCACACCAACGTGATCAACGCCGCCAAGGCCTCCGGTGTCGGGTTCATCGCCTACACCTCGCTGCTCGACGCGCAGAACAGCCCGCTCGGAATGGCAGCCGAGCACAAGGCCACCGAGGACCTGCTCGCCGCGTCCGGCATCGACCACGCCCTGTTGCGCAACGGCTGGTACTGGGAGAACTACACCATGGACGTCGCCGGGACCGTCGAACGCGGTGCGCTCGTGGGTGCCGCGGGCGAGGGCCGGGTCGCCGGAGCCGCCCGCGCCGACTTCGCCGAGGCCGCCGCCGTCGTGCTGCTCGCCGACGACCAGGCAGGCAAGGTGTACGAACTCGGCGGCGACGAGCGGCTCACCCTCGCCCAACTGGCCGAGAAGATCTCCGAGGCCGCAGGCAAGACCGTTGTGTACCAGGATCTTCCGACCGAGCAGTACCAGGCGGTGCTCGAGGGCGCCGGGATGCCCGCCGTCTATGCCGCGTTGCTCGCCGGCTCCGACGCCGGTATCAAGGTCGGTGCACTCGACACTGAGAGCGGTGACCTGCAGCGGCTCATCGGCCGCAACGCCACGCCGACCGTCGACGTCGTGCGTGCCGCCATCTGATTCCCGCCTCGGCCGCAGGGCACCTTCGTGTGGTTCAACCGCGCGAAGGTGCCCTTCGGCCGTTCTGGTGCAGGTGGTTGGTGCCCACTCAGCGGAAGGTGTCGCGTCCGATGCGGAGGGTGTCGATGGTGGTGGCGAGCATGTCGTACTGCCCGACGAGCAGCACGAACTCGATCATCCCGCGTTCGTCGAGGTGGACGGCGAGCGCGGACCAGGTGTCGTCGCCGATATTCTTCGTGCCGATCAGCTCGTCGACCGCAGCGAGCATCGCGCGGGTGCGGTCGCTCCAGCCGTCGGCGTCCGGGCCGATGAGCACCCGGGCGAGCAGTTCGGCGGTGACGCCGGCGCGGCGGCCGAGCCGGATGTGGTGGTCCATCTCGTAGTCGCAGCCGCGCAGGTGTGCGATTCGCAGGATCACCAATTCCGTTTCGTGCCGGGAGATCCGACCCCCGGGCCGCAGGACGGTTGCCGCGAAATGCAGCCAACCGCGGTAGGTGCCGCCCGCGCGGCCGAGTGTGCTGAACACCTTCGCGTCGGGTGTTCCGGACGCGAGTGAGACGACCCGCCACACGACCCAGTTGACCGGCCCGAGCCGGCGCAGGCGTCCGGGGGCGATCCGCGCGCTCATCGGGTCCGGTCCGGGAGCTGCGGCAGCCGCGTCGTGAAGCGCGCGCGCTCGGTGCGGGCGATCGCCAGGGCCGCCGCCATCCTCGGCTGCGGACGAAGGTCGATGACGCGCTGCGCCGGCACGCGCAGGTGCACGACGCCGCCGACCCAGCCGGGCGCGTAGATCCGTCTGCGGCGCAACGCGATTCCCTTCTCCAGTGCCGATACCGCCGTCTCCATCGGAGACACCGCCGTGAACATGCCCGACCATTTGATCTTGTCGGCTGCGGCGCTGTCGAACCCGATGGTGATCATCTCGGTGTCGATCTCGCCGAGGTAGCCGACGCCGACGCGGGTGCCGAGGTGACGCATCTCCACGCGCAGCGTGTTGCCGAGCGCCTCGACCGCGGCGGCCGTCGCGTTGTACGCGCCGAGCAGCGGCAGGTGGACGGCCGCTGCGCCGGCGGTGACGAGCAACGCGTACCCGTTCGCGTGGCCGAGATGCTCACCTGCGGCGCGCAGTGTGTGGTAGGTCCCCATCAGGTTGACCTCGACGATCTGCCGCATCACCTCCGGGTCGCCGCCGACCATCGGCAGCTGCGCCCCGACACCGGCGTTCGCGACCACCACGTCCAGGCCGCCGAGCTCGTCGACCAGTTCGGCGACCGCGGCCTCGACCGCGGCGCGGTCGCGGACGTCGCAGTGACGCCACGGTGCCCGGCCGCAGGTGACGGCGACCTGGTCGAGTAGTTCCGGTTCGAGTCCGAGCAGCGCGACCCGGGCGCCGCGCCGATGCAGGCGGCGGGCGAGCGCCGCGCCGATGCTGCGGGCCGCGCCGGTGACGATGACCCGGCGCCCGGCCAGCTGCTCGTCCAGCCCCCTTGCCATGGCGTCCCCTCAGGTGTTTCGTGGTGCGACGGTGCATTTCGTCCGATTGGCAAACTAACACCGGACCTGCGGCATCCGGTGCACATTGGCGGCTCCGCCGCCCGGTGGCATTCTCTGCACCGGAAACCGCAAGCACGTCACCGCAGGCCCGAAGCGCCCCGACAGCTCGGTCGATGTGCCCTACCCTTCAGATATGGGCATTGCCCGTCGGGTGGGGGTGGTGGTTGCCGCGCTGCTGTTGGGCACGGGGACGCTCGCGAGCGCCACGGCCGACCCGATCACGGATCTGATCCACCCGCCGCACGATCCCGCGCTGGTGGCGCCGACCCCGCTCGACGACCCCTGGTACGACCCGCCGCCGGGATTCGAGTCGGCGCCGCCGGGAACGGTCCTCGCCGCCCGGCCGGTGACGGTGCGCCCGCTGGTCACCCTGGTCTCGTCGACGGAGGTGCTGGTGCGGTCCACGGATTCGAAGGGGCGCCCGGTCCCGGTGGTGACCACCGTCATCGTCCCGGCCGCGCCGTGGACCGGGCCGGGGCCACGGCCGGTCGTCGACTACAACATGGCGATCGACTCGCTGGGCAACACGTGTGCACCCTCTTACCAAATGCCGCGCGGGCAGGCCCTGGAAGTGGTTGGAGTGCAGTACTTCCTCGCCCGGAACTACGCGGTGGTGGTTCCCGACCATCAGGGCCCACGGCAGGCATATGCCGCGGGCCGGATGGCCGGGCACGCGGTGCTCGACGCCGTCCGGGCCGCGGTCTCGACGCCCGCGTTCGGCCTGACTCCGGACGCACCGGTCGCGATGACCGGGTACTCGGGCGGTGCGATCGCCACCGGGTGGGCGGCGGAACTGGCGCCGACCTACGCGCCGGAATTGCGCGTCGTCGGCGCGGCGCTGGGCGGCACACCCGCCGACTACAACCTGCTGCTCGGGTCGCTGGACGGCAGGAACCTGGCGTCGGGGGTGCTGCTCGGCGCCACCCTCGGGGTGGCCCGCGAGTACCCGGAGCTATACCCCCTGTTCAACGACAACGCCTGGCGGCTCGGGTCTCTCGCCCGTGACCTGTGCCTGTTCGGCTTCGCGGTTCCCGGTGCGCTGGTGCCGATCCGTGCGCAGCACCTGTCCGACGTGCCCGACGTCGTGCACAACCCGGTGGCGCAGGCGGTGATCGCGGACAACCGGCTCGGCGCGCAGGCCCCGGCCGCGCCGATCCTGCTGTACCACGGCCGCCACGAGTTCTGGATCACCCGCCAGAACGCCGAACATCTCTACGCGGAGTGGTGTGCGGGCGGCGCCGACGTCCGGCTCGCCGAGTATCCGGGCGAGCACCTGATCGTCGCGATCGCCGGGATTCCCGAGGCGTACCACTGGATCGACGCACGGCTCGCCGGGGTGCCCGTCGAGCCCGGCTGCTCGAGCGTCGTGCGGTGATCGGTCGGGTCGCGGCGATCGGTTGATCTTCGGGGGCGCTGTGTGCGGCGGATCAGTCGGTCGCCATGGAGCCGAGCCGGGCCAGCAGCGGTGCCGCCTCGACGAGCTTGACGGCGTCTTCCGGGCTCATGTCGGCGAGCAGCCTGCGGACGCCGTCTGTCCACATTTCGTCTATCCGCTGGTTGTTGCGCACGGCCAGCGGGGTCTGGTGCAGCCGGTGCGAGCGTCCGTCTCCGGGGTCGGCCCGCCTCTCGACCAGTCCGCGCTCGACCAGGTGGCGCACGGTGGTGCTCACGTTGCTGCTCTGCAGGCCAAGCAGTCGGGCGATCTCGGACACGGTGCTGCCCGGCCGCTCCGCCAGGACACGGAGTACTTCGATCTCGGACTGGGGGAGCCGCGACAGTCCGGCTTCCTGCTCGCCGAAACGGCGCAACGTCCACACCAGTGACCGGGCGGTCTGCGCCAGGTGCCGGGCGACCTCGTCGCTCACGACATGGTGTTCGCCGTCACCTGCGACCGCTGAATTCGACACGAGACCAGCTTAGTCGGTAATCTAGATATAAATTTAGATCTAAATCTAGACATTCTTTCCGGACTCGGGCACGAAGGGCTGATGTGAACCAGCAAGGAAGCGACATTGCATTGGACGCGCCAGACCTGGCGCACGCCGATCACCCGGGGGTCACGTCCTCCCCGGTTCCGCCGAGGTTGATCGCGACGCTGGCCCTGCTGGCCGCGGTCGCGCCCCTCGCCATCGACATGTACCTGCCTGCCTTCCCCGAGATGGCCGACGAGTTCGGCACCGGCGCGTCCGCGGTGCAGTTGACCCTCACGACGTTCCTGATCGGCCTGGCACTGGGGCAGCTCGCCTTCGGTCCGCTGTCCGACAGGTACGGCCGTCGCCCGATGTTGCTCATCGGCACCCTGGTGTGCACGGTGTTCAGTGCGACATCCGCCCTCGCGCCCACCATCGAACTGCTCGCCGCGTCTCGCTTCCTGCAGGGCTTCGCAGGCGCCGCGGGCATCGTGCTCGGACGTGCCGTGATCTCCGACCGCGCCACCGGTGCCGCCGCCGGCAAGCTGTTCGGCCTGCTGGTTGCCGTCAACGCGGTCGCTCCCGTCGTCGCGCCGCTGCTCGGCGGCGTGTTCGTCACCAACTTCGGGTGGCGCAGTGTGTTCTGGGTGCTGACGGTGCTGTCCGCGCTGATGTTCGTGGCCGTGCTGGCACTGGTCCCTGAGACGCTTCCGAAGGAGGAGCGGGCCACCGGGGGTGTCTCCTCGATGCTCGGTGACGCTCGCACCATCCTCGGCAACCGACGCTACGTCGGGTTCACCCTGGCGTACGCCTTCGCGTTCGGCGTGATGTTCGCCTACATCTCGGCGTCCCCGTTCGTGCTCCAGGACGTCCACGGACTCGCGACGGGCTGGTACACCGCCGTGTTCACCGCCAACGCCCTCGGCCTGGTCGTCTTCAGCATCCTCAACAACGTCGTCGTCGGCCGGATCGGCGACCGGGCGACCCTGCGGATCGGCCTCACGTCGCTCGCGGTGTTCGCGGTCCTGATGCTGATCAACGCGCTCGTCGGCCCGGCGCTGTGGCTCACCCTTGTCGCCATGTTCGGCACCATGGGCAGCCTCGGTCTGGTCATCGCCAACGCCACCACGCTGGCGCTCGGCGAGGCGCACCACCACGCAGGCACCGGTTCGGCGGTCCTCGGCACGCTGCAGTTCCTTCTGGCCGCACTGATCTCGCCCCTCGTCGGCATCGGCGGCGAGGACACCGCTGTCCCGATGGCCATCGCCATGGTCGTCAGCGTCCTCATCGCCCTCGGTGCCCTCGCCCTCACCCGCGGGCGCACGGCGAACCACGCCGCCTAGGGACCCGCCCGAGACGCGAGAACATCGAGCCGCCCCGGATCACGCCGATCCGGGGCGGCTCGCCCCGGTCAGGTCTCGGCGATCAGGTACGGCGACACCGAGCTGCGGTGCTCGTTGATGTCGAGCTCCTTGCCGAGCGGCGGGAACGCCCGCTGCGGGCAGTTGATGCGTTCGCAGACCCGGCAACCGGCACCGATCGGTGTTGCGGCGGCGTCGGATTCGATGTTCAGTCCGTCGGCGTAGACGGTGCGATGCGCATGCCTGAGTTCGCAGCCGAGACCGATCGCGAAGGTCTTGCCGGGCTGCCCGTATCGGGTCGCGCGCCGCTCGACGGTGCGGGCGATCCACAGGTAGCTGCGCCCGTCGGGCATCTGCGCGATCTGCGTCATGATCTTGCCGGGATAGGCGAACGACTCGTACACGTTCCACAACGGGCAGGTGCCGCCGCTGGTGGAGAAGTGGAATCCGGTGGCGGACTGTCGCTTCGACATGTTCCCGGCCCGGTCGACGCGGACGAACGAGAACGGCACCCCACGCAGCTTGGGTCGCTGCAGCGTGGACAGTCGGTGACAGATCGTCTCGTAGGACTGCGAGAAGAACGCCGACAGCCGCTCGATGTCGTAGCGGAAGTCCTCGGCGATCTCGTGGAACTGGCTGTACGGGAGCACGGTCGCGGCGGCGAAGTAGTTGGCCAGGCCGAGCTTTGCCAGCGACCGGGAAGCGTCGGAGGTGAAGTTGCCCTCGTCGACGAGCTTCTCGATCAGGTCGCCGCACTCGAGATACGCCAGTTCCGCGGCGAACTTGAACACCTTCTGCCCGCCGGACAGGTGCGGGGAGATCTCCAGCACCCGGGCCTCCGAGTCGAACCGGTGCAGGACGCCCTCGCCGAGGTCGATGCGCTGGACGATCTGCACGTCGTGCGTCACCTGTAGTCGCTTGGCGATCTCACCCGCGACGTCGCCACGGTGGAACCGCATTCGAGCAGTGAGATCTTCTGCGGCCGTGTCCAGCTCGTGCAGGTAGTTCTGGCGCTGGTAGAAGTAGTCCCGGACTTCCTCGTGCGGCATGGTGATCGAGCCGGAGCCGCTGCCGTCGCTGAACCGGTCCTCGGTCGCGGCGGCCAACTGCGCGGTGGTGTTGCGGTACCGGCGGTGCATGTTCACCACCGCTCGCGCCAGGGACGGGTGTGCGGAGACCATCTCGGCGAGCTCCTGAGGGTCCGCGTCGATGCCCATCTCCTGGTCGAGGGCCACCTCGCGCAGTTCGGCGATCAGCCGGGTGTCGTCCTGGGAGGAGAAGAAGGTGGTGTCGACGCCGAACATCTCGGTGATGCGCAGCAGCACCGGGACCGTCAGCGGCCGCACGTCGTGCTCGATCTGGTTGAGGTAGCTCGCCGAGATCTCGAGGGTCTTGGCCAGTGCCGCCTGGCTCATGCCCCGTTCGGTGCGCAGCTGGCGGAGGCGTGCCCCCACGAAGGTCTTGGCCATCACACGAGGTTAGAGCCGCTCCCGATCCTTCGCAACCAGGGGTTAGCACGATTAGCTCCATCCCTTTGCGGTGCTGGCGGTCTGTTGTCCCGGGGTGCGTCCGCCGCGGCCGCGGTTCGGTGGCGCCCCGCACCTGTCGGTGGCCGATGGCATTCTGTCGGGCTGGCCACGAGGCGGGCGCCGATCCGTCGGCTCGAACGCACCAGGAGGTCTCATGACCAACCCGAACCTGACCCTGATCGCCGTGCTCCTCGACCGCTCCGGGTCGATGCAGGCGATCAAGTCCGACACCGAGGGCGGCTTCGACGCCTTCATCGCCGAACAGCGCATCCAGCCCGGTGCGGCCGTGGTGACGCTGGCCCAGTTCGACAACGACTACGAACGGGTCTACCGGTCGATCCCGATCGAACAGGTGCCGCCGCTGGAGTTGCGTCCACGGGGCAGCACGGCACTGCTCGACGGGATCGGCCGGTTCACCACCGAGATCGGCGAGGAGCTCGCGGCGCTGCCCGAGCACGAGCGGCCGGGCACCGTGATCGTCGTGGTGATCACCGACGGTCAGGAGAACGCCAGCACGGAGTGGAGTCTCGACGCGGTGAAGTCGGCGATCACCCGGCAGGAGCACGAGTACGCGTGGGACTACGTGTTTCTCGGCGCGAACATGGACGCGGTGTCGGTCGGCGCGGGCATGGGATTCGCCCGCGACAAGTCGATCACCTACGACGCGGCCGGCGAGTACGTCGGAGCCGCGTACTCGGTGACCGCCGGCTATGTCAGCCGCAAGCGCAGCGCGCCGATGGGTGCGTCCGTCGCGGGTTTCTCGGACCTTGATCGCTCGGTGACCCGGGAGTAGTCGCGGATGGGACGGCGTCAGGCCCAGGGATTCTCGCGCGCGAAGACGGTCGGGAAGCTCAGTGCGACGCCGTCCGCCTCGGCGAGCCGGGTCAGGACCGTCATCGTGCGGTCCAGGTCGTCGCCTGCGTAGGGGAGCGCGCGCAGAGGTTCGTCGAGGGGGCGGAAGAAGTCGTCCCAGTGGATCAGCACGGCGCGGCGGGCACCGACGGTCCGGACGGTCTCGTGCCAGTACGTCTCGATGTAGTCCGCGGCCTGCAGGCCGAGTTGCCCGACCCCGAGGTAGGCCACCTCGGCCTCGCGACCGGCGAGGGCGCCGGGGACGTGTCCCGCACTGCCCTGGATCAGGGCAGTGCGGCCGGACGCGATGTGGCGCAGAACGATCGACCAGGCGTCTCCGCAACGGAAGGCCGACGCGCGCACCGGGGTCCGCACCGGGGCGGTGATCGCGCCGGGGAACCGGTCCGGCGGGCAGTGGTGCGACGGCACGAAGGTGGCCTCGAAACCGCCCAGCGTCAGCGGCTCCGACGCGGTCACGACCACGACCCGGTCGTCGGGGAGACCGTGCCCGCGACCGAGCTGCGCCGCCGAAGCGCCGCCGACCAGCGTTGCGCCGGTCCGTTCCGCGACCGTGGCGGAGTCCAGCGCGTGGTCGAAGTGGGTGTGCACCGGGAGCACCGCATCGAGATCGGTGATCCCGGTTCGGTCCAGGACCGAGGAGATCCGCGTCCGGTCGGGCGCGATCCGGCCCAGCCCCACCCGAGCCAGCGACGGCCGGCTGAAATACCCGTCCGTGAGGACCGCGGACGAGCCGTCGTCGATCAGCAGGCTGGAGACACCGAGGAAGGTGACGGCGAGACCGTCCTCGGCGGGAGGCACGTCGAACCGGTCGAGGTACGCATGGATGTCGGGGCGTCCGAGGCGCAGTCGCATGCCATCGGACGGTACGGCCTCGCCGCGGCGCCGTCAGCGATTCATCGACCAGACCGCGGTCACCGGTTCATCGACCACACCGCGGTCACCGGTTCGACGACCTCGGCGCTCCGATCCCCGGGTCGATCCGCATCGGGCCCGCCGCCGACGGCGCCACCGGAAAGTCGAAGATCGCCGTCGGCAGGTACACCGTCGAGCACGAGTTCGGGATGTCGACGACGCCGGACAGCCGGCCCTCGATCGGGGCGGCACCGAGCAGCAGGTAAGCCTGTTCGGGGCTGTAGCCGAACTTGGTGAGGTAGTCGATCGCGTGCAGACACGCCCGCTGGTACGACAGGTGCGAGTCCAGATAGCGCTGCTCGCCGTCGAGGGTCACCGACGTGCCGGAGAAGGCCAGCCACTCCGAGTACTGCGGGTCGGTGTTGCCGGGCATGAAGATCGCGTTCTCGGAGACACCGTAGGTGTCCATGCCACCCTTGATCAGGTCGACGCGCAGGTCGATGAAGCCGCCCATCTCGATGGCGCCGCAGAAGGTGATCTCGCCGTCACCCTGGGAGAAGTGCAGGTCCCCGACCGACAGGTTCGCGCCGTCGACGAAGACCGGATAGAAGACGCGGCTGCCCTTGGTGAGGTTCTTGATGTCCTGGTTGCCGCCGTTCTCCCGCGGCGGGGCGGTGCGTGCGGCCTCGCCGGCGACGCGGTCGTGCTCGTCCGCCGGGAGCGATCCCAGCACCGCGTCGCGGGGCTCCGGCGGAAGGGCTAGCGGCGGAACACGATCGGGATCGGTGGCGATGAGGGCACCCTCGCGGGCGTTCCACTTCGCGAGCAGTGCCGCGGACGGCGCGGTGCCCATCAATCCGGGGTGGACGATGCCGGTGAAGGACACGTGCGGCACGTGCCGCGACGTTGCGGTCTGCCCGGAGAAGTCCCAGATCGCCTTGTAGGCGTCGGGGAACTGCTCGGTGAGGAAGCCGCCGCCGTTGCCGCGCGCGAAGATTCCGGTGTATCCCCAGCCCTGGCCTGCGAGCGGACCCGAGTCCTCCTGCGGGATCGGGCCGATGTCGAGGATGTCGACGATCAGCAGGTCGCCGGGCTTGGCGCCCTCGACCGCGAACGGGCCCGACAGTGTGTGCACGGTGGTCAGCGGGGCATTCAGGATGTCCTCGGCCGAGTCGTCGTTGTGGATCGCGCCGTCGAACCACTCCCGGCAGTGCACGCGGAACGAGTCCCCGGGCTTGACGGTGACCGCCGCCGGGATCTCCGGATGCCAGCGGTTGTGGCCGACGAGCGCCTGGTCGGTGAACTTCTTCGCGGAGTCGAGCGGGAACAGCAACTCGGGCATGGGTTCTCCTTATCCGGTGCGTGAACTGGACTGCCGAGGTTTCACGGGCGCGGCAGCCTCCGGTGCAGGGGGTGCGTGGAGGTCGGCGCCGCGGCACGGCGGCCCGGCGGGGTGGCGACGACGTCGGGTTCGTGCGCGGTACGCGCGGTGCGGTCGAGGAGTGCCATCTCGGTGGAGTTGAGGTGGCCCAGCCGGGGTGCGGACACCCGCCGAGGAGCGTCGGCGGCACACCGGTCGCAGGTGACGCGCAGGGGCACGGTCGCCATGGCATGTGTCTGCTCGAACGGCCCGCACTGCGGGCAACGGAACTCGTACAGCGGCACGGTCGACCCCTCTCGCGGACGCGCTGTGGCCCGCATGCGCGACGCACGGTGGGGCGTCGCCGCAGTCCGGTCACGCTCGGTTGCGGGTCACGGTAGCGGCGTTCGCCGAAGTCGGCAGCGCGAGCGCGGACTTCGTGCGAAGACGGTGCGACTTCGCCGGTTGCGAAGTCGGCGCGAGGGTGATTGCCCTCACAATCGGCGGCCGGTTCACGTGATCGGAGCTCGGAGCGGGTGTCCCGGGGTCGCCCGGCAGACGTGCCGTCGGTCACGACTCCGCCGCGCCCTCAGCCTGCAGATTTGCTACTTGACGGTAACTTCAGGCGCTGCGGATTCGCTTCCGGATTCGCCGTACGTGTTCGCAAAGTTAACAACGCGGTTTGAAAACCTAGCCAAGGTTGGCATTTGCAACAGGTAGACGGCAGTTTTTGGGTGTGTCACTCTCGATACGTACACAGGAAGGGCCTGGCAAGGATGCGAAGCCGTACGGACGTACTGGACGAGCAGCCCCCGAAGGGCCGTAGAGAGAGTGGAGTCTTGATGTCGACCACCGGCACCCCGAAGACCGCAGCCGAGATCCAGAAGGATTGGGACACCAACCCGCGCTGGAAGGGAATCACCCGCAACTACACCGCCGAGCAGGTTGTCAAGCTGCAGGGCACCGTCGTCGAGGAAGCCACCCTCGCCCGCCGCGGTTCGGAGATCCTGTGGGACCTCGTGAACAACGAGGACTACATCAACTCCCTCGGCGCCCTCACCGGCAACCAGGCCGTGCAGCAGGTGCGCGCCGGCCTGAAGGCCATCTACCTCTCCGGCTGGCAGGTCGCCGGTGACGCGAACCTCTCGGGCCACACCTACCCGGACCAGAGCCTCTACCCGGCCAACTCGGTGCCGCAGGTCGTGCGCCGCATCAACAACGCGCTGCTGCGCGCCGACGAGATCGCCAAGGTCGAGGGTGACACCTCGGTCGACAACTGGCTTGCCCCGATCGTCGCGGACGGCGAGGCCGGCTTCGGTGGCGCGCTCAACGTCTACGAGCTGCAGAAGGCCATGATCGCGGCCGGCGTCGCCGGCTCGCACTGGGAGGACCAGCTCGCGTCGGAGAAGAAGTGCGGCCACCTCGGTGGCAAGGTACTCATCCCGACCCAGCAGCACATCCGCACCCTGACCTCGGCTCGCCTCGCGGCCGACGTCGCCGACGTCCCGACGGTCGTCATCGCCCGCACCGACGCCGAGGCCGCCACGCTGCTGACCTCCGACGTCGACGAGCGTGACCGGGAGTTCCTGGACGGCACCCGCACAGCCGAGGGCTTCTACGGCGTCAAGAACGGCATCGAGCCCTGCATCGCCCGCGCCAAGGCCTACGCCCCGTACTCCGACCTCATCTGGATGGAGACCGGTGTCCCGGACCTCGAGGTCGCCAAGAAGTTCGCCGAGTCCGTCCGCAGCGAGTTCCCGGACCAGCTGCTGGCGTACAACTGCTCCCCGTCCTTCAACTGGAAGGCGCACCTGGACGACGCGACCATCGCGAAGTTCCAGAAGGAGCTCGGCGCGATGGGCTTCAAGTTCCAGTTCATCACCCTGGCCGGCTTCCACTCGCTCAACTACGGCATGTTCGACCTGGCGCACGGCTACGCCCGCGAGGGCATGACCGCCTTCGTCGACCTGCAGGAGCGCGAGTTCAAGGCCGCCGAGGAGCGTGGCTTCACCGCCATCAAGCACCAGCGTGAGGTCGGCGCCGGCTACTTCGACAGCATCGCCACCACGGTTGACCCGAACACCTCCACGGCTGCCCTCAAGGGCTCCACCGAGGAGGGCCAGTTCCACTAGGAACTGACCGGTTCCCTCTCTCGGGAACCTCCTGTGTCACCGCGACGGCGCTTCCCCGGCGCCATCGCAACGGTTGACCGACTCACCGTCCACCCCGCCGCGGGGCCCACAGCCCGGGCCCCGCGGCGGGGCTGGACATCCCCCGGACCACCGACAGTCTTCTGCATGACGATGACGATCCACCACACGATGAGGAGCTGACGTGACCAGCGAAAAGATTCAGCGCGTCGGCGTGATCGGCGCCGGACAGATGGGCGCCGGAATCGCCGAGGTGTGTGCCCGCGCACATGTCGACGTCCTGGTGTACGAGCAGACCCGCGAGCTCGCGGCCGCCGGACGCGCGCGCATTCTGCGCTCGCTCGACCGCGGTGTGAGCAGTGGGAAGATCACCGAGCGTGAGCGGGAGCAGGCCGCATGGCGGCTGCGCTTCACCTCCGATCTCGGTGACTTCGCCGACCGGCAGCTCGTCGTGGAGGCCGTCGTCGAGGACGAGAAGGTGAAGAGTGCGATCTTCACCGAGCTCGACGAGATCGTCACCGACCCGAACGCGGTTCTCGCCTCCAACACCTCCTCCATCCCGATCATGAAGCTCGGCATCACCACCAGCCGGCCCGAGCGCGTCATCGGCATGCACTTCTTCAACCCGGTCCCGGTGCTCCCGCTCGTCGAGCTGGTGACCACCCTCAAGACCAGCGCCGCGGTCACCGAGCGGGCCGAAGAGTTCGCGAGCGAGATCCTCGGCAAGCAGGTCGTGCGCTCTGCCGACCGCTCCGGCTTCGTCGTCAACGCACTGCTGGTGCCGTATCTGCTCTCCGCCATCCGCATGGTCGAGTCCGGATTCGCCACCAAGGAGGACATCGACAAGGCCACCGTCCTGGGCCTGGCGCATCCGATGGGACCGCTGGCGTTGACCGACCTGGTCGGTCTCGACACCGTCAAGTCGATCGCAGATTCGATGTACGAGGAGTTCAAGGAGCCCCTGTACTCGGCTCCTCCGCTGCTGCTGCGCATGGTCGAGGCCGGCCTGGTCGGCAAGAAGGTCGGCCGCGGCTTCTACGAATACGGCGAGAACGGGCGCGTCGCCAAGAAGGCCAGCTAGGCACACCGCAAGCCAGCAGTCAGCACCTTCGGCGCCCGTGCGTGATTCTCACCCCACCCGGGGTACACATCGCGCACGGGCGCGAATCGCATCACGGAAGGGTCGACACGAATGTCAAGCAGCGCAGCTACTTACGGTTCCAGCGTCCTGGGCTACCCCCGGATCGGCCCCCGGCGTGAACTCAAGCGCGCACTGGAGGCCTACTGGCACGGCCAGGGCACCCGGGCCGAGCTGGTCGCGGTCGGACGCGAACTCCAGGAGCAGACCTGGAGCGAACTGGCCGCCACCGGTCTGACACAGGTCCCCGGAAACACCTTCTCCTACTACGATCACGTCCTCGACAACGCCCTGCTGTTCGGTGCGGTCCCCGCCCGGTTCGCGCCACTGCAGGGCGAGCTCGACGAGCTGGACTTCTACTTCACCATGGCCCGCGGACGGCCCGACTTCCCGCCGCTGGAAATGGTGCGCTACATCGACAGCAACTACTACTACCGCCAGCCCGAGCTCGACGAGAAGACCGTCTTCTCGCTGCATGCCGAGGCGCTGATGGACGAGTTCGAGCGGGCCAAGGAGCGCGGCATCGAGCTGCGCCCGGTGGTGCTCGGCCCGGTGTCACTGCTCCTGCTGTCGAAGGTGGGACCCGGTGCCGCCGAGGGCTTCTCGACCCTCGAACTACTGGATTCCCTGCTGCCGCAGTACGAGGCGCTGTTCGAGCTGCTCGCGAAGGCCGGCGCGACGTGCATCCAGCTCGACGAGCCGATGTTCACCCAGGACCGCACCGCCACCGAACTGGCCGCGCTCGAGCGCGCGTACGCGACGCTCGGACATGCGCCGCTCCGGCCGCGGATCCTGGTCACCGGCCCGTACGGCAACCTCGGGGAGGCGCTGCCGATCCTCGCAGGCACCCAGATCGAGGCCATCGGCCTGGACCTGGTGTACGGCAGGATGTCCGCCGACGAGCTCGCGGCGATCCCCGGCCTCAAGCGCAAGCGCCTCTACGCGGGCGTGGTCAACGGCCGGAATGTCTGGCGCGCAGACAATTTCGTCACCCTGACCTACCTGTCGCAGCTCAAGGACGTCATCCCGGACCTGGTGGTCTCGACGTCCTGCTCGCTGATGCACGTGCCCTACGACGTGCTCGCCGAGTGGGACATCGACGGTGCGGTCGCGGACCGGTTGGCGTTCGCCAAGCAGAAGGTCGGCGAAGTGGTCTCGCTCGCGAAGGCGCTGACCGAGGGACCGTCCGAGCGGTGGCGCAAGAAGCCGACGTCGGTGCACTTCAAGCAGAAGCACGAGGTCCGGTCGCGGGTCAACGCCATCAGGCCCGAGCACCGGGTGCGTGCGCCGTACGAGGAGCGCCGGGCCGCGCAGCAGGCGCGGCTGAACCTGCCACTGGTGCCTGCCACCACGCTGGGCTCGTTCCCACAGACCGGCGAGGTCCGGAAGGTGCGGTACGACCTGGGCGAGGGGCGAGTCGAGTACCCGGACTACGTCAAGCGCATCCAGGAAGAGATCGAGCGCACCATCCGGTTGCAGGAGGACATCGGCCTCGACGTCCTCGTGCACGGTGAGCACGAGCGCAACGACATGATCCAGTACTTCGCCGAGCTGATGGACGGATTCGCCTTCACGCACAACGGCTGGGTGCAGGCATACGGGTCGCGGTGCGTGCGTCCGCCGATCCTGTACGGGGACGTCCGGCGCCGCGGGCCGATGACGGTGGAGTGGATCGGCTACGCGCAGTCGCTGACCGATCGGCCGGTCAAGGGCATGCTCACCGGCCCGGTGACGATGCTGGCCCGGTCGTTCGTCCGGCAGGATCAGCCGCTGCACGAGACCGCCGACCAGTTGGCGCTGGCGATCCGGGACGAGGTCGCCGACCTCGAGGCCGCGGGGATCGCGATCATCCAGGTCGACGAGCCCGCGATCCGCGAACTGCTGCCGCTGCGCGCCGGTGGTCGCGCCGAGTACCTGGGCTGGGCGGTCGATGCGTTCAAGCTGGCCACCGGTGGCGCGAAGCCGGAGACCCAGATCCACACGCACCTGACCTACACCAGCCGCGCCGAGGTGGTGGACGCGATCGAACGCATGGACTGCGACGTCACGGCGATCGTGGCCACCCGCTCGATCGGCTGGGTGCTCGACGCGATCAAGGAACGCAAGCTGACCCACGGTGTGGGACCCGGTGTGTACGAGTCCCGTTCGGCCCGCATCCCCGACATCGACGAACTCGACGAGTTGCTCACCGAGGCGGCCGAGTCGGTGGATCTGGACCGGCTGTGGGCGAATCCGGACGGCGGCCTCAAGACCCGCTACTACTGGCAGCTGGAGCCGTCGCTGCGGAACCTGGTCGCCGCCGCTCGCCGGTTGCGTCGCCGCGCCGCCGCGGAGGGCTGAGCCCGGCGAAAGTCGTGCGTTCCGTCCGCGGCCCGTGAGTGGTCGCGGCCGCGGAGGGAACGCGTCGAGGGGCCCGGACTTCACCGTCGTCCGGGATGAAAAGGCCCCGAACCGATTCCGGTTCGGGGCCTTTTCGTGTCTGCGTGCGGATCAGGAGCCGGCGCTGCCGCTGGAGGACCCGGTTGCGCCATCCGGTCCGCCCGGGAGGTTCGTGCCGTCGGATCCGGTGCCGTGGATCGAGACGGTCACCTGCGCGCCCGGATCGGCCTGGACCGTGACGACACGGGCGCCCGGTTCCGAGGTCACCCGGCCGCCGGCCACCTCGGCCACGTACCCGTCCGGGTAGTGCAGGTCCGAGACGTAGATCTCGGTCGGCTTCGCCGACACCCGCGCGGTGTAGGTGTAGCGGAAGTCGCCGCCGTCGGGGTTGAACGCCAGCGAGCCGGGCGTGCCCGCAGTGGCCCGGGGATAGGTGCGGACCAGTTGACGACCCACCTCGCCCAGGAATGGATCCGTGCCGCTGTCCGCGTCGAAGTGCCAGTACTGCCAGCCGATGAAGCGTTCGTCGGCGCGTTGGAGAGTGTTGCCCAGCACCGTCGGGTCACCGTCACCGAACTCGGTGACCACGGTCGGGATGCCGGCACGCTCGGTGATCGCGTCGATGTTGCGCCAGGTGTTGTCCTGCGTGACAGTGCACAGCGCCCTCAGGTCCTCGGGCAACCCGAGGTAGATCGCGAGCTGGCTGGGGATGCAGTAGTCGTGGGGCGCGAAGACGATGTTCGGGTCGGTGAGTGCCGGCGTCTTCGGAGGATTCGCGACGTTCGAGGGCATCAGTTGATTCCAGGTGACATTCGGTTCCCAGAACACCGGCAGCGTCGGGCTCACCACTCGGACAGCGTCGGTGAGCCGCTGCATCGCTGCCTGGTACGTCCGGTCGAAGTCCGGGCAGCCGTTCGGGAAGCACGTGAGGAAGGGCGATCCGGGCCACGGTTCGTTCATCAACTCGATGCCGAGGACGCCGGGCTTGCCGTCCACCTCCGCGGCGAGGGCGGCCAGAGCGGTGCCGAGGTGATCGAGCGCGCCGTGGGTGTTGTTCCACACCTCGTCCCACCCCCTGTTCATGCTCGGCATCAGGTTGTAGAGCGGGAAGCCGGGATTCGGCTCGTTGGCGCCGGGGCGCGCCTCGATGGCCCAGGCGGGAAAGCCGTTGCCGCCCCAGATCTTCGAGAGTCCGTCCTGATGGTTGTCGAGCAGGACCTGGATGCCGCGCGAGGTGAGGGTGTCGACGACGGTGGACAGCCGGTCGAGGTAGGCGGTGTCGATCTGCCCGCGTTCGGGCATCAGGGCCTCGAACGACGTCCCGAGCCGGACGGTGTTGAATCCGTGCCGGGCGAGCAGATCCGCGTCCGCGGGAGTGAGTACCTCGCCGGCCGAGAGGTACGGGGCCTTCTTGTCGACGGTGTTCACTCCGTGCAGCAGGACGGTGCGGTCGAACTCGTCGACGAAGTGTCGGCCGTCGACACGGACCGATCCCGCCGCTGTCGGGGTCTCGTCGGCGACGGCGACGGCGGGGACGGCCATCAGCGCCCCGACGGTCGCGACCATGGCCACCAGTGACTGCACGCGCATCGCGGAACTCCTCCGGATCGAGTGTGTTGGACAATTGTCCAAATTCACGCGATGTTAGCCAGATTCGCGCCCCGCCGTGTCTGGAACGCCGGAAACTGGCTGTCCGCGGGAGCCGCCCGCCGTTGCACAGGTTCGGGCGACGGGGATAGACATATGCGCATGCTCACTGTTTCCGCCTACGCCGCGACCGCCGCCGACTCCCCGCTCGAGAAGACCACCATCGAACGCCGCGACCTCGGCCCGCTCGACGTCCTGATCGAGATCAAGTACGCGGGCATCTGCCACTCCGACATTCACACCGCACGCAACGAGTGGGGCGGTACCCGATACCCGGTCGTCCCCGGACACGAGATCGCCGGCATCGTCACCGAGGTCGGCTCCGAGGTGACCCGGCACCAGGTCGGCGACCGCGTCGGCGTCGGCTGCTTCGTCGACTCCTGCGGCACCTGCGCGCCGTGCGCGGCGGGCGAGGAGCAGTACTGCGCCAACCGGGTCACCGCCACCTACAACTCCGTCGGCAGCGACGGGCAGGTCACCCAGGGTGGCTACTCGACTCACATCGTCGTCACCGAGCGGTTCGTGGTGTCGATCCCGGACGGGCTGGCCCTCGACGTCGCCGCGCCGCTGCTGTGCGCAGGCATCACCCTCTTCTCGCCGCTCCGGCACTGGAATGCCGGCCCCGGCAAGAAGGTCGCGATCGTGGGAATGGGCGGCCTCGGGCATGTCGGGGTCAAGATCGCGCACGCGATGGGTGCCGAGGTGACCGTGCTGAGCCAGTCGCTGTCCAAGCAGGAGGACGGGCTGGAGTTCGGCGCCGACCACTACCGGGCGACCGCGGATCCCGCGGTGTTCAAGGAATTGCGCAGCACGTTCGACCTCATTCTCAACACCGTCTCGGTCAACCTCGACCTCGACGCCTACCTCGGCATGCTCGCGCTCGACGGCACGCTCGTCCTGCTGGGGCTGCCGGAGAAGCCGATCTCGGTGCGCGCCTTCTCGCTCGCAGGCAACCGTCGCAGCCTGGCGGGCTCCAACGTCGGAGGGATCCGCGAGACGCAGGAGATGCTTGACTTCTGCGCCGAGCACGGCATCGCCGCCGAGATCGAGCTCATCACGGCCGACCGGATCAACGAGGCGTACGACCGCGTCCTGCGCAGCGACGTCCGTTACCGCTTCGTCATCGACGCCGCCACGTTCTAGCCGCCGCGGCGCCCGTGAGTCCCTGCCGCGCCCTCGCGGTCCGGGGGGCGCAGGCGGCGTGGCCCCATCGCCCGGAGAGGGCCATACTCGGTGACGTACGTCACAGTTGATGGAGGGTTGGGGCGATGGGAACGCAACTTCACGGGCACCGAGTGGCGGTCCTCGCCGCCGACGGGGTCGAGCAGGACGAGCTCGTCGAGCCGCGGCGGGCGGTCGAGGCGGTGGGCGGCCGGACCGAGCTGCTGTCGATCGCGCCGGGGGAGATCCAGGCGTACCGGGCCGACGTGATGCTCGGGGAGAGGTTCGCGGTGGACTTGCTGGTCGGTCGCGCCGACGTCGACGACTACGACGCGCTGATCCTGCCCGGCGGCACCCTCGGCCCGGACCGGTTGCGCACCGACGACCACGCGGTCGCGTTCGTGCGGCACTTCATGCACGTCGGCAAGCCGGTAGCCGCGATCGGGCACGGGCCGTGGATGCTGGTCGAATCCGGTTCCGTCGTCGGCCGGACACTCACCAGCTGGCCGAGCCTGCGGACCGACATCATCAACGCCGGCGGCACCCACGTGAACGAGAAGGTCGTCGTCGACCGGAATCTGGTGACCAGCCGCGGCCTGCTGGACCTGGGGTGCTTCTGTAACGCGCTGGTCGGCAAGTTCACCCAGCAGCCCGAGGCGATCGGCCGGTTCTGAACCCGGCGGGACCGATCCGATCGGGCACTGTCGCGTTCGGCGTGCCGGGCGTAGCGTCGATCACAACAGCCGATCCTCGTGACGAGGAGGAGTGAACGATGAAGTTGCATCTTTTCGCCGAATGGGTCGGCTACGCGCTCGGACTCATCGCCGTCATCAGCCTCGCGATGGCCGTCGTCGCGGCGGCATCGGGATTCACCGGGTGGGCGGTGGTCGCCGCCGTGGTCTTCATGGTTTCCATCGCGGCCGGGCTCGGCCTGGTTGGCGGCACCGTGCACCACGACCACAGGCAACGCCGCCACGCGCCGCGGTTCCCGTTGCCGGGCGGCACCGCGTGGCCGGTCAAGGAGTGACAGGCATTCAGGCGGACGTCCCCGGATTCACTGCTCGGATTCACCAGCTCTCCAACTGGGAAGGAATGGTCCGATGAGTCTGAACATCGTCGCGGGCTGGGTGGGGTTCGCCTGCGGGCTGCTGGCCATCGTCGGGATGGCCCTGTTCCTCGTCGCCGCCGGCAGCGGGCACACGGGGTGGGCCGCCGTCGCGGGCGCGCTGTTCCTGTCTGCGATCGTCACGGCGGTCGGCGTCGTCGGTGGGACGGTTCACCACGACCACAAGCTGGGACTGGACGTTCCGCACTTCCCCTGACATCCGTACCGGCGGGTCACGCCTCGGCCAGTCGCCGCTTCTCGGTCGCGACGTCGAAATCGGCGGGCGGCCAGTCGAGGTCGAGGCGCTCGAGCGCGTCGATCAGCAACTCGGTCACGGCGAGGCGGCTGTACCACTTTCGGTCGCAGGGCACGACGTGCCACGGTGCGTGATCGGTGGACGTGCGGTCCAGCATCGCCTGGTAGGCCTGCTGATACTGCGGCCAGTACCCGCGTTCGGTGACGTCGCCCGGGTTGTACTTCCAGTACTTGTCCGGCCGCTCCAGTCGCTCGGTCAGTCGTGCCTTCTGCTCGTCGAGCGAGACGAACATCGCGACCTTCACCAGCGTGGTGCCGGACTCGACGAGGTCCTGCTCGAACGTGTTGATCTCGTCGTACCGCGACTCCCATTCGTTCGGCGGCACCAGGTCGTGCACCCGGACGACGAGCACGTCCTCGTAGTGCGACCGGTCGAAGACACCGAGTTGTCCCTTGCGGGGCAGTGCCTTTCGGATTCGCCACAGGTAGTGGTGCCGCATCTCCTCCGGGGTTGGCACCCCGAACGAGGCGTGGTCGACGCCCTGCGGGTCGACGTGGCCGATCACGTGCCGGACGACCCCGCCCTTGCCCGCGGTGTCCATGCCCTGCAGGATCAGCAGCACCGACCGGTTCTCGTCGCCGGTGCGGGCGTTGGCGAACAGCTTTTCCTGTAGGTCGGACAGGACGGCGCCGCGTTCCTCGAGGAGTTTCTCGCCCAACGCCTTGTCGCCCTCGAATCCGGGGGTGCCGTTCGTGTCCAGTTCGTCGACCCGGGTGCGGTCGGTGACGCGCAGCGCCTCCACCGCGGATGTCCGCCAGCCCTCGCTCGTGCCCATGGCCGTGACTCTGCCACGTGCGAACCGCGGCCGTGGGGATCTACAACGCCTCGGGTGCGCCGGGGAGGAGGGGGTGCGGAGCGGACTTGAAGCGCGCGGGCGACCCGGCCACGGCGGCGATCCCGGTGACCCCGCCCCACGTCATCATGGCGAGGTAGTCGATCAGGTCCTCCGCGGTCATCGACCGGTTCGAGATCCACCAGTGGGTGGCCAGCTGGACAGCACCGACGATTCCGTACGCCCACGGCACCGCGCCGCCCGAATCCATCTCCATCTGCCGCAGCTTCAGGCCCAGCACCGCGGCGAGGGCCTCCGCGATCATCCGCTCCGACTCCGCGACGACGTCTCGGTTGGCCCCGGAGCTGTTGGCCATCACGTAGAGGTAGACCTCGGTGTCCTCGGCGACCGTTTCCACGTACGCGGTGATCGCGACCCGGACCAGTTCGTACTCGTCCATGTCGGCACCGATTGCCGCGTACATGCGCGGCGCGAGGACCGTCTCGACCCAGCGGGTCATGGTCGCGCTGGTGAGGTCGTTCTTGTCGTTGAAGTACCGATAGAGAACGGTCTTGGAGACCCCGATCTGCGAGGCGATCTCGTCCATCCCCACCTCGCGACCGCGGGCGCGGATCGCGGAGAGGGTGCCGTCCACCAACTCCTCGCGGCGCGCGATCTTGTGCTCGCGCCACCGGCGCTTGCGGCCGTCGGACTTCTCGGCCTTCGCGTCCGGTGCGGAGTCGGAAACCACGGGGGAGTCGAGGTCGGGCGCTGTCTTCTTCGACACTGGTGTTTGCCACATCCGTTCAGATCGATCTTCGGCTCAGTTTACGGCGGACGCACCGGGCGGAGCTGGTCCTCCCCGGTGACTCGCCGAATTTCGGCACAATTGGCGAGGTGATGCAGTTGCTGAGCGTCGACGACGCCGCCAAGCGGCGCGATCTTCGGCGGATGAAGGCGGTCGCGACGGGGTTCCTCCTGTTCGCCACCGTGGTGTACCTCTTCTGCCGCTGGCAGGAGACTCGGGGTGCGGGTGAATGGGTCGGCTACGTGCGGGCCGCTTCCGAGGCCGGCATGGTCGGCGCGCTCGCCGACTGGTTCGCCGTGACCGCACTGTTCCGGCATCCGCTGGGGCTGCCGATCCCGCACACCGCCATCATCAAGAAGAAGAAGGACCAGCTGGGGTCCAGTCTCGGCAGCTTCGTCGGGGACAACTTCCTCGCACCGGACGTGGTGTCGCAGAAGGTGCATGCCGCGCAGGTGCCGCTGCGCCTCGGGACCTGGCTGGCCGAGCCCGCCCACGCCGAACGGGTGGCGGCCGAGACCGCGACGCTGCTGCGCGGGTTCGTCGGTGTGCTCCGCGACGAGGACGTCCAGCAGATCATCGACAACACCATCGTGCGGCGCATCGCCGAACCGGCGTGGGGGCCGCCGATCGGCAAGGTGCTCGCCGAGCTGCTCGCCGAGAACCGGCAACTGCCACTACTGGACATGCTCGCCGAGCGCGCCCACCAGTGGGCGCTGGCCAGTCAGCCGACGATCGACCGGATCATCGACCGGGACAGCCCGTCGTGGTCGCCGAAGTTCGTCGACCTGATGCTTGGCGAGAAGATCCACAAGGAACTCGTCGAGTTCACCTGGAAGGTCCGGTCGAATCCGGACCACGAGGTCCGGCTGGCCGTCAACCGGTTCCTGATCGACTTTGCGCAGGATCTGCAGCACGATCCCGCGACCATGGCCAAGGCCGAGAAGGTCAAGGCCGAGCTGATGGGCCGCAAGGAGGTCACCGGCGCCGCCGAGGCGGCGTGGAAGGTGGCCAAGCGGATGATCCTCGAGTCCGCCGACGACCCGAACAGCGCGCTGCGGGCGAAGACCAGGGACACGGTGATCCGGCTGGGGGAGCGACTCCGGGACGAGCCGGAACTGCGTGGGAAGGTGGACGGCTGGCTCGACACCGCCGCGCGGTACGTCAGCGCGAACTACACCAAGGAGATCACCGCGATCATCACGGACACGGTCGCCCGGTGGGACGCCGAGGAGGCCAGCCGCAAGATCGAACTGCAGGTCGGCCGGGACCTGCAGTTCATCCGGATCAACGGCACGGTGGTCGGCGCCCTCGCGGGTCTGGCGATCTACGCGGTGTCGCAGCTGCTCTTCACGTGATCGTGAACACCTGCTAGCACGAGTGCTTGCAGGAGTTAGCACCCTCCCGTACCGTGGATGACGCACACAGGGACAGGGAGCGGAACATGACCGACGAAACCCGGTCGGCCGGCGACAGTGCCGGCGACGTCGCGGCCCGGGTGGTCAGCTCCGCGGCACAGGACATCGGCAGCTTCATCAGGTCGCAACGTGAAGCAGCGCAGGTCTCGCTGCGCCAGCTGTCGCAGTTGGCGGGAGTCAGCAATCCATATCTGAGCCAGATCGAGCGCGGGCTGCGCAAGCCGTCCGGTGAGGTCCTCGGCCAGATCGCGAAGGGCCTCCGGATGTCCGCGGAGGTGCTGTACATGCGGGCTGGACTACTCGAGCAACGCCCAGCCAGTCCGGTACGGGAGGCGCTGCTGTCCGACGTCTCCATCACGGAGCGTCAGAAGCAGGTGCTCCTCGAAATCTACGAGTCGTTCCGGCGTGAGAACACGCCGCGAACCGAATCCCAGCCCGATGAACAGGAGAACGAAGATGACTGATCTCAAGGGTCTCGACAATGTGATAACCCCGCTCTACGCCGCGGTCGGTGCCGGCGACGTCGTCGTCCAGGCGGTTGCCGACGTCGTCGCCCAGGTCCGCGAGCGGGCCGCCACCGCCGGCGACGACCTCACCGTAGACGCGGCGCGCGAGCGGTTCGACAAGTTCGCAGGCGATCTGACCGAGGGTGTCGAGTCGCTGCGTGAGCGGCTCGCCGGACTGCCCTCCGAGCTGCCAGAGGAGCTCGCCGAGCTGCGCGAGAAGTTCACCCCGGAGGAACTGCGCAAGGTTGCCGAGGCGTACCTGAAGGTGGCCTCGGACATCTACACGTCCCTCGCCGAGCGCGGTGAGGAGACGGTGGAGCGCCTGCGCAAGCAGCCCGCCGTCGAGGAGGGCCTCGAGCGTGCCGAGTCGGTGCTCGAGGACGCCGCTACGCTGACCGAGGAGGCGCTCGGGACCGTGGCCCGGCAGACACGGGCCGTCGGCGAGCAGGCCGCCAAGCTCGCGGGCCGTGCGGCCGAGCGGATCAGCGACGTCGCCGACGAGGTCTCCGACGCGGTCGCCGACGCCGGGGAGCAGGTTGCCAGCCGGTTCGTCGGTGCGGGTGAGAAGGCCGAGGCGACCACCGAGGCGGCTGCCGACAAGGTGGCGGCCGCAGGACCCAAGACGGCCGCGAAGCCTGCGCCCGCCAAGGCGCCCGCGAAGCCGACCGCCGCCAAGGCGAGCCCGGCGAAGGCGCCCGCGAAGAAGGCGCCCGCGAAGCCGACCGCCGCCAAGGCGAGCCCGGCGAAGGCGCCCGCCAAGAAGGCTGCCCCGAAGTCGACCGGCGCCTAGTCCTCGACCACACCCGAGCGGATCGACCCCCACGCAGCGCGCTGCGTGGGGGTCGGCGCCGATAGGATGGAACCGTGACCACGGCCTACAACCTGACCACGCTGATCATGATTGCGCTGCGACTGCTCGCGCTGGGCGCCGGCGCCTTTGCGCTGTTCCACGCCATACGCCAGCGCACCGACGCGTTCACCGCGGTGGACAAGCTCAGCAAGCCGATCTGGGTCGGCATCCTCGCGGTCGCGATGCTGGTGGTGTTCCTGTTCGGCGTGGTGTCGCTGTTCGGCCTGGTCGCGGTGGTCGCGATCTGCGTGTACCTGGTCGACGTGCGGCCGCGGGTGGACGAGATCCAGCGCGGTCCCCGCTGGTGAAAACTGCGTGAGAATTTAAGTCACAGATACCCGTTGACAACGGGTATCTCGGCGACGCATGGTTGTGGTGATCGTCGGTGTGCCTGGTGTACGCCGACTACCGGCACCTGAACCGACCGCAGGCACTCGATGAGGAGCGTCGCCATGTCGATCGTCCACGAACGCCCGTCCCGTACGGCCCGGGTGGGGAACCGCCAGGAGACCGCGTCCCGGCTGCTCGCGTCCGCGGCGCGCAAGTCCTACGACCCGCTCGTCGAGGTCGACTGGGAAGCGCCGGTTCCCGAGGACCTGTACGGCATGACCCCCGAGTGGTGCAGCCTGTACGGCACCGACCTGTGGGACTCGATGACCGAGCAGCAGAGGATCACGCTCACCAAGCACGAGGCCGCCAGCATCTCCGGCACCGGCATCTGGTTCGAGATGATCCTGATGCAGATGCTGCTCCGTGACGTCTACACGCACGACCCGGCGACGCCGCACTTCCAGTTCGCGCTCACGGAGATCGCCGACGAATGCCGGCACTCGACGATGTTCGCGAAGTCGGCGACCCGCTTCGGTATCCCGTCCTACCAACCGCGACCGTGGATCCGGCAGTCCGCCCGCCTGTTCAAGGCCACCGCGACCGGGTCGCTCGCCTACGGCGGCACCCTGTTCGCCGAGGAGATCCTCGACATGATGCAGCGTGACTTCATGAAGGACGAGCGCGTGCAGCCGATCACCCGGACGGTGAGCAGGATTCACGTCCTCGAGGAGGCTCGGCACATCAGGTTCGCGCGCGAGGAGGCCGTCCGCCGCGTCGCGAACGTCTCCCGATTCACCCGCGCCCGGATCCGCCTCGCGCTCGGCGTCACCGCCTACTTCGTGGTCACCAGCCTGGTGAACCCCAAGGTGTACGAGGCCGCCGGACTCGATCCGAAGCAGGCGCGGGCCGCGGCCAAGGCGAACACGCACTACCACGACAAGATCCGCACGGGCAGCGCGAAGACGATCGAGTTCCTCGACGGCATCGGGTTGATCGGCGGCCCGTCGACCGCGCTGCTCCGTCGCGCCCACATCATGTGAGTTCCGCGACCGGCGGTGTCGTAGAAGATTGTTCGGTCATTCCCAGTTCTGGAGGAGTATCCGTGTCGGTTCGGTCTGGCGCTACGGCGCGTCGGGTGTTGGTCGGAGCGGCCGCGGTGGCCGCGGTGGCGGGGGCCGGTGCCGTGGCCCGCTCGCGACGGGCCACCACGTCGCGTCCGCCCGGCGTGAACCCCGCGCTCGCCGACCCGATCCTGCATCCCGAGACGGTGCCGGTGGTCTCGGCGGACGGACACCCGATCCACGTGCTCGCATACGGGGACCCCGCCGCCCCGCCGATCGTGCTCGCGCACGGCTGGACCTGCTCGACCGAGTACTGGTACCCGCAGATCAACGCGCTCGCAGACGAGTACCGCGTCGTCGTCTACGACCAGCGTGGGCACGGTCGGACCGGGCGCGGCGCGAGTCCGCTCACTCCCGACCTGCTCGGCGACGACCTCGACGCCGTGCTGGCCGCGACCGTCCGGGACGGGCGCAAGGCCGTGGTGGTCGGGCACAGCATGGGCGGCATGTCGATCATGTCGTGGGCGTTGCGCTATCCGGAGCGGGTGGCCGAACTGGCGAGCGCGGTGATGCTGGCCAGTACCGGGGTCGATCGGTTGATCGCCGAGACGACCGTCCTCCCGCTGCCGAAGCGGGTGCCCGCGGTGCCGCTGCCGGTGGGTCGGGCGATCCTCGGGTCCACGGCCCCGTTGATCTCGACGCCGTTGACGCGCAGGGGAATTCAGTACGTCGCGATGGCGCCGGGATCCACCCGCCAGGAGGTCGACTTCTGTGCGCGCATCGTCCGGGACTGCGCCCCCGCCACCCGAGGCGGGTGGGGCCGGGCGCTGAGCACCCTCGACATCGGCGACGCCCTCGACCATCTCACGGTGCCGACGACCGTCCTGGTCGGCACCGCCGACCGTCTCACCCCGCAGGTCCATGCGGTCCGGATGAGCGAGCGCCTCGACGCCGACGACCACCTGGCGCGGCTGATCCGGCTGCCCGGCATCGGGCACATGTCCACCGTCGAGGCCGCGGACGTGGTCAACGCGGAGATCAGGCGGCTGCGCCGCCTGTGAGTGAAGGATCGAGTTCACTCACAGGCGCTCGGCGAGCCGCAGCTAGCTGAAGACGACGGTGCGGCGACCGTGGACGAGGACGCGGTCCTCGAGGTGCCAGCGCAGGCCGCGGGCGAGGACCAGCTTCTCGATGTCGCGGCCCTGCCGGACCATGTCGCGGACCTCGTCGGAGTGATCCACCCGGATCACGTCCTGCTCGATGATCGGTCCGGCGTCGAGGTCGGCGGTGACGTAGTGGCAGGTCGCGCCGATCAACTTCACGCCGCGCGCGAATGCCTGGTGGTACGGACGGGCGCCCACGAACGACGGCAGGAAGCTGTGGTGGATGTTGATCGCCCGGCCGGCCCAGTGCTCGCACAGCTCGGCGGGGAGCACCTGCATGAACCGCGCCAGCACGACGGCGTCGGGATCGTGGACGTCGACGAGCTTGCGCACCTGCTCGAACGCGGGCCCACGCTCGGCGGGCTCCTTCGGGAACGAGACGTAGTGGAAGTCGATGCCGTGCCTGCGGGTGACCTCCTCGAGGTCGGGATGGTTGCCGATCACTGCGGCGATGTCGGCGGGCAGCTCACCGCCTGCGGCCCGGCCGAGCAGGTCGTGCAGGCAGTGCCCCTCCTTGCTGACCAGCAGGACGATGCGCTTGCGCTGACCGGTGTCGTGCAGGGTCCACTCGGTGTCCGGGCCCAGTTCGGCGGCGACGCCCGCGAACTTCTCGCGCAGCTCGTCGAGGCCGAGCGCGATCGATGATGCACGCACGGCCTGACGGGTGAAGAACCAACCCGAGTCGGGGTCGGCGTGGTACGCGGCTTCGAGGATCGAACCCCCGACGTCGGCGAGGAACGTGGAGATGCGGGCGACGATTCCCGTCCGGTCGGGGGTGCCGAGGGTGAGCACGTAACGGCGGTCGTCGGTTTCGGAGGGCCTACTCATGCGGACAAGTCTCGCAGGTGCCCGAGCGGCCCGAACCGCAACCGGGCGAAGTGTCCACCCGTCGGGCTCATCGCACCACGACCGCGGTCGCGACGAGGGTTCCGGCGTCGACGGTTTCGATGTCCCGCTCGGTCAGCAGCGACAGGAACTCGCGCCGCACGTCCTCGATGGTGTCGGCGTCCAGCGGCTGCAGCGTCGATCGCACCGCGCCGCCGAGGATCAGGTCCCACGAGAGTTCCGGCGTCGCGGGCAGCAGGTTCGACAGTTCGTTCACCTCGACGGAGGCCGCACCGAAGCCGGTCAGCCACGATCGCAACGCGTCGGGGGTGTCGAGTAACGACAGGGCGGCCGGTCGGCTCGGGCGCGCGCCGGGTACGTGGCGGGCGAGCGCGTCGAAGTAGGTGCCGAGGAACTGCTCGAGCGCGCCGCGCCGCCACACCGTCACTCCGACCTTGGAGACCGGGCGAAGGAGCCGGACCAGCCGGGCGACGGCCACGTTGGGGTGCGGCAGGAAGAACACCCCGTAGGAGCAGGCGAGGGCGTCGTATCCGCCGCGGGGGACGCTGCTCGGCGGCTCCCACGTCGTGGCGTCCGCGCGGACGAAGTCGATGTTGTGCAGGGCCCGGTCGGACGCGACGAGCCGGCCCTCCTCGAGGAGGTCGTCGGAGAGGTCGACTGCGTGCACGAGCCCGGTGGGCCCGACCGCCGCGGCGGCGGGCAACGCGGACGCCCCGGCCCCGC
This sequence comes from Rhodococcus sp. NPDC004095, assembly GCF_053604015.1. Classification (NCBI taxonomy): domain Bacteria; kingdom Bacillati; phylum Actinomycetota; class Actinomycetes; order Mycobacteriales; family Nocardiaceae; genus Rhodococcus; species Rhodococcus sp. NPDC004095. Next base: position 497,469 of record NZ_JBSGGS010000004.1, on the reverse strand, counting down.
AGCACACGTCGAGGACCGCCTCGCCCGGACGCAGCCGCAACTGGAAGGCCAACGCGGCGCCCGCCGGCCCCCACACGGTCGGTGTCAGCCTGGTGAACTCGCGCGCGCCCGCGTCGAACACGGCGGCGATCTCCTCGGCGCCCATGCCAGCCACGGTAGTCCCTGTGGCGCGTGCACAGAACCGGAGTGCGCGGAACGTTTCGCGCAGAACCCGTCAGAGGTCGTAGAACGGCTGCGGATAACGGAATTCGCCCGCGTACTCGGGCGACCACGCGTCGAGGGGACGCACCTGGAAGTGGCTCACCCACTCCGGGACTCCGGGGTCGACCGACAGCGACGCCGCGGGCACGAAGCCGAAGCGGGGGTAGTAGTCGAGGTGCCCGAGCAGTGCGACGAGGGGCTCGCCGAGCGCGTCCGCGGCGCCGAGGCTCGCGTGCATCAGCGCGGACCCGACGCCGGAGTGCTGCACGTCGGCGCGGACTCCGATCGGGCCGAGCGCGAGGGCCGGGCGCCCGGACACCGTGCCCCGGGTCAGGCACACGTGCCCGACCACTCTGCCCGCCGCGTCCTCGGCCACCAACGAAAGGGCGGGCAGCCACGCGTCCGACGCCCGCAGCGCAGCGACCAGGGCGACCTCTGCGGGTTCGTCTGCGCCCGGCGGGGTCTCGTGTGCGAACGCGGAGCGGTGGACGGCGGCGATGGCGTCGATGTCGGTGGTGCGTTCGCGGCGGATCAGCATGACCGCCAGTGTCGATGCGCCCAGGTGTCGGCTGCAACCGGATATCGGCGAACGTCCGCCCGCGGCGATCTGCCCGCAGGGTTGTGCGAAGCTCGTCCCATGTCCGAGAACCCCACCCGTGCCGGAGACCTCACGCGAGCGAGCGTCGCCGCGATGGTCGACCACACCCTGCTCAAGCCGGAGGCGACCGCCTCGGATGTCGCCGCGCTGGTGGCCGAGGCCCACGAGCTCGGGGTGTACTCGGTCTGTGTCTCGCCGTCGATGCTGCCGCTGCGCGCGGGCGGGCTGAAGGTCGCGGTGGTCGCGGGATTTCCGTCCGGCAAGCACCACTCGCTGATCAAGGGCTCCGAGGCACGGCTGGCGGTCCAGCAGGGTGCCGACGAGGTGGACATGGTCATCGACGTCGGCGCCGCCGTCGCCGGCGACTACAACGCGGTCCTCGCCGACATCCTCACCGTCCGCGAGGGCATCGCGGACGGGGCGGTGCTCAAGGTGATCCTCGAGACCGCGGCCCTGTCCGACGACGCGATCGTGGAGTGCTGCCTGGCCGCCGAGCGGGCCGGCGCGAACTTCGTCAAAACGTCCACCGGCTTCCACCCGGCCGGCGGCGCCACCGTCGACGCGGTGCGGTTGATGGCGCGGACCGTCGGCGGCCGCCTCGGTGTCAAGGCCAGCGGCGGTATCCGGACCGCGGACGCCGCGCGCGCGATGATCGAGGCCGGTGCCACCCGGCTCGGGCTGTCGGGAACCCGCGCTGTGCTCGACGGGTTCCCCGACTGACCCACATCGGGACAGAGCGGCCGCCCGTCACGTCGGGACAGAGCAGCTGTCCGTCACATCAGGACAGAGCAGCTGTCCGGGGCCTGGGCGCCGGGCTGCGGGGCCGGCATCGTGTACGCGCCACCGGCCAGCGACAGCTGCAGACCGCTGTCGGTGACGGTGATCGACTGCGCGGTCATGCCGAGCGGGAAGGTCTGAAGGCTGCTGGTGAGGATGTTCACCACGCCGCTGACCAGGTCGGTCGGCAGGCCGAGGCCGAAGATCTCGGCGCCGATGGTCTCCACCCGTACGACGCCGTCGGACACCGTCGGCTTGACGGTGAGCTCCGCGAGGTTGCCCAGGACCTGGAACTGCAGTGTGCCCGCCGACTGATCCGAGGTGACACCGGTGACCAGGGTGCCGAAGGCCTCGCCCTGGATGGTCGCGGCGATACCGGCGGTGGACCAGTCGACATCCGCGGTCGAGCTGCCGATGGTGCCGCCGGACGTGTCGCTGGTGGTCAGGTCGACGTCGTTGACGCGGGCGACCACGTGCATGTCCTTCGCCGGGCCGAAGCTCGAGTCGTCACTGGTGATCGTGATGTACGGGACCTTCTTGTCGACGGCCTGCAGCAGCACCGGCTTGGCGCTGAGCCCGACGTCGACCTGGGAGCCGAGCTGGCTCTGGAACTGGTCCGCCATGCACTGTTTGACGTTGTGCCGGACATACAGTTCCCCGCCGATCAGGACGGCGACGAGGGCGACGATCACGACGAGGGAGATCGTGAGCACCCGGTTGCGCTTGGGTCGCGTGCTCGCGGCGGGGGCGTGCGTGGTGGAGGCCATTGCACGGATTCTTCCGTAGATTCCTGTGTCGGTTCTGAGAACCGGCCCGGCGAAATTGTGTGGAATCCGCCACGCCAGGTTTGAATGTGACGTGAGACACATTTGCGCCGTACGCTGGCGTGCATGGACGAGACCCCGGTACAGGACGAACGTGGCAGCGCCCTGCGTGCGCGGGCGGCAGTGCAGGACGGGTACTTCACCCCGGCGCAGGCGCGGGCCTGCGGGTTTTCGGCCCACGACATGGCCGACGCCGTCGTCTCCGGGCGGTGGACCCAGCCCGATCCCGGCGTGTTCCGGCTGAACCCGTGGCGGTCGGGTGATCTGGACGAGGTGGCGCGCTGCTGCGTCCGGCTGGACGGGGCGGTGGTCTCCCATCAGAGCGCCGCCGAACTGCACGGTCTCGGTCACCTGCATCCGAGCTTCCTGCACGTGACCGCGTCGGATGACGGGCACTTGCGGCTCGACCGGGTGGCGGTGCACCACAACGACCTCGCCGCGGGCGACACCGAACACACCGGCGCGTTCCGGATCACGACACCACTGCGGACGGTGCTCGATCTCGCGGGCGGCGGGGTCTCGCAGTGGGTGCTCGACGAGGTGGTCTGCGACGCGCTCGCGATCGGTCGCCTCGACCGCGGCGAGCTGGAGGCCGGGGCGGACACGGGTAACTCGCGGGTGCGTCAGCGGGTGCGGCGGGCGCTGTCGACGTGGGCGTGAGCGGTTCGCTGTGAGCCGTCACGAACCGGACGGCGCGACCGCCGACCACGGCACGGTCAGCAGGTTGTCACGCAGTCGCCGTCGGGGAACCTCCGCCGGAACACCCTGTGCGCGAAGCATTTCCAGGGTGGCCCGCCAGCGGACGCGAGGGCCGAACGGGGCGTGTGGGGCGGCGGCCGCCCACGCGTGATCCGCCGCTCGCAGCAGGTCGTGGATCCCCTCGCCGGCCACGTTGCGGTGGATCAACGCCTTCGGCAGACGCTCGGCGACGTCACCCGGCCTGGCCACGTCGAACGGGTCCCACGCGAGCGTCAGGGACAGCGGGCCGCGCTCGTCGAGCAGGACCCAGGCGCAGCGGCGGCCGAGTTCGTCGCACGTACCGTCGACGAGCAGCCCGCCGGGGGCGAGTGACGACCGGATCTTCGCCCAGGCGCCGGACACCGCGTCCTCCGGGTACTGGCGCAGCACGTTGAACGCGCGCACCAGCACCGGGCGCAGGCCTGCGAGCTCGAATCCGCCGCGCGCGAAGCTGACGCCGTCGCGGCCGGGAACCACCCGGGCCGGGTCGATCTCCAGCCCGACGACCCGAAGGTCCGGCCGGACCGTCCGTAGCCGGGACGCCAGTTCGAAGGTGGTGTCGGGGCGGGCGCCGTACCCGAGGTCGACCACCAGCGGGTCGGGGGCGGCGCGGAGCAGGTCGGCGACCTGGGGGCGGTGCATCAGCCAGCGATCGCTGCGTCGTAGCCGGTTGATCCCGGTGGTGCCGCGGGTGATGACGCCGTCCGGTTTGGCGGCGTGGTTCATGTCGGACGCTTACTGCTCGGCGAGCCAGTCGGCGGTGACCTGGGCTTCGGTGCGCAGCAGGTCGACGAGGTTGACCAGCATCAACTGTTCGAGTTTGCCGCCGACGAACGGGATGAACACCTTCGCCTCCGAGGAGGTCCGCAGGGTGGACCCGGTGTCGGTGGAGAACAGCGACATCGTGCCGGTGAGGCTGCCCGGGCCGGCCGGGATTGACGCCTCGAAGGTGCCGGTGACCGGTTCGCCGAACGGGCTGTAGTGCTCCTTGCGGGTGATGATCATGTCCTTCTTCATCACCGTCTGCGCGATGTCGGGCAGGGAGTTGCGGGGAATGACGTGGTGGAACACCAGGTCGACACCGGCATCGGTGACCTCGAGGGACTGCACGTCGTTGTCCGAGAACTTCCGCAGTTCGATCATCCGCGCTTCCCAGTATTCCGGGTTGGTCAGCGCGGCGTACACCTGCTCGGTGGAGTGGGTGTAGCGGGCGGAGTAGTCGATGCGGCGAGCCATGACCGGCAAGGTTACCGGCTCGGCACGCATCGACCACACCGGTCCGGTGCCCGGGATCAGGCGTTCGCGGCGACCCATTCCTCGACGGCGGCCTGGTCGCGGCCGAGGATCTCGACGACCTGGTCGGCGACCATGCCCTCGATCGCGCCGCCGATCAGCTTGATGGCGACCTCGACGTCACCCTGCAGGGTCAGCGTCGACTGGGCGCCCGCGTCGGTGAGGACGGCGGTGCCGTTGGCGGTGATCGGCAGGCCGGTGGTGGACACGGTGAACGTGCCGGTGGCCTGGCCGTTCGCGAACGGGCCCCACGCCTCGCCGCGGGTGAGCACGAGGTCGCCCTTGACTGCCTTGGAGACCAGCGACGGCAGGGAGTTCTTGTCGAGGACCTGGCTGATCGCGACGTCGATCGTGCCCTCGCCGCCGTCGAGGTGGTCGAGGGTGACGCCGTTCTCGGCGTTCTTCTCGACGCGAGGGAGCCAGAATTCGCGGCTGGTCAGCGCGTGGTGGACGGCCGCAGCGGGTGCGTTGTAGGTAAGGGTCAGTTCAATTCGGCGTGACATAGTCGGGCAGATTACATGGCTGCCGGACTACTTGTTTTCGGTCAGCCAACCAGCCGTGAATTCGTCTTCGTGCTGCAGAAGTTCGGTGATTCGTTCCGCGATCACCGACTCGATTTTGCCGCCGATTAGCGGCAGGGAGACCTGGATCTGACCGTCGAGGGTGACCGTCGAGCCGGAGCCTTCGGCGGCGAGGGTCAGGGTGCCCGTCAACTCGCCCGGCATGCCGGCGACGTGGGCGGTGAACGTGCCGGTGGCGCGGTCGCCCTCGAGGCGTCCCCAGTCCTCGGTGCGGGTGATCTCGAGGTCGCCGGGACGGATCTTCGTCACGATCGACGGCAGGTGCTCTGCGGGAATCGCCTGCGTCATCTCGACCGCGACGGTGCCGTCCCCGACGTCGATGCGGTCGATCCGCGCGTGGTCCCCGCCCGCCTCCGCGATCCGGGTCCGCCAGTACTGCTCGCTGGTCAGAGCGGCGTGCACCTGCGCGACGGACTGCGGATAACTGGAGGAATGCGGAATGCGGCGAGCCATGCCGGGCACGCTACCGTGTGCAGTCGTGCAGGTAGCGGAGGACGTGGCGGCCGAGTTCGGCGCCGAACTGGAAGTGAACGTGCCGATGTCGGGGCTGACGACGCTCCGGGTGGGCGGCGCGGCCCGCGCGATGCTCACCTGCCGGACCACCGACGCGCTGGTCGGTGTGGTGCGGTCGCTCGATGCGTCGGATGTCCCGGTCCTGATCCTCGGTGGCGGCTCGAACCTGCTCGTCGCGGACGCCGGGGTCGACGCCGTCGTGGTCCGCGTCGCGTCGGACGCGGTCCGGGTGGACGACGGTGTGGTGTCCGCGGAGGCGGGTGCGGTGTGGGACGACGTGGTCGCGCGGTCGGTGGACGCCGGTCTCGGCGGTCTCGAGTGCCTGTCCGGGATTCCCGGGTCCGCGGGCGCGACGCCCGTGCAGAACGTCGGCGCGTACGGCGTCGAGGTCGGGTCGCTGCTGCGGCGCGTGCAACTCCTCGACCGCGCGTCGGGGGAGGTGCGCTGGGTCGGGCCGGAGGCGCTCGGGCTCGGGTACCGCACGAGTGTCCTCAAGCACACCGACACCGCGGTGGTGCTGGCCGTCGAGTTCGACGTGCACGCAGACGGGCTCAGTGCCCCGCTGCGCTACCGGGAGCTGGCGGCCGCGCTCGGCGCCGAGGAGGGGGAGCGGCGGCCGGCCGCGAAGGTGCGCGAGGTCGTCCTGGGACTGCGGTCCGGCAAGGGCATGGTGCTCGACGCCGCCGACCACGACACCTGGAGCGCAGGCTCCTTCTTCACCAATCCCGTCGTCCCCGAAGGCCGGTTGCCTGAGGTCCTGGCCGCCGTCACCGCTCGGGTCGGGGACGTCAACGTCCCGCAGTTCCCCGGTGAGGGGGGCACGAAGCTGTCGGCGGGCTGGCTGATCGAGCGGGCCGGGTTCGGGAAGGGGCATCCCGGACCGGGCGCGCGGGCGCGACTGTCGACCAAGCACACCCTGGCGTTGACGAATCGCGGCGACGCGACGGCGACCGACCTGCTGGCGTTGGCGCGTGAGGTGCGGGCCGGGGTGCAGGACGCGTTCGGGGTACGTCTGGAACCCGAGCCCGTCACGGTCGGCTGCACGGTGTGATCGGGTAGGCACCTGGTTGGGCGGTCGTCGCCCCGGGGTCGTCGGTACCGTGGATTGCGTGGTCAACCAGGGCATTCGGACGAAACGGACACGCGGGCTGTCTCTGCTCGTACTGCTGACGGCGGTGGGTGCCCTGATCGTGGGCTGCACCTCCGGGGGCAGCGCCGGGCCTGCCGCGCAACCCGAGAAGGGGCCGATCGCCGCCGTCACCCACACTCCCGCCGTCGGCGCCGAGGACGTGGCCCCGACGGCACCGGTGTCGGTGACCGTCGCGAACGGAACCCTCCAGGGCGTGGCCCTGACCAGTCCGGCAGGCAAGGTGGTGCAGGGGGCACTGTCCCCGGACCAGCGGACCTACACCGTGACGGAACCCCTCGGCTACGGCGCCACCTACACCTGGTCCGGTACAGCGCTCGGCACGGACGGCAAGACCGTGCCCGTGCAGGGCGCATTCACCACCGTCGCCCCGCAGTCGGTCACCTCCGTGACCACCAACATCGGCGACGGACAGCAGGTCGGCATCGCGGCCCCGTTCATCCTCAAATTCGACGCGCCCGTCGCGGACAAGGCCGCCGTCGAGAAGGCCCTGACCATCACGACCACCCCGCCGACCCCGGGAGCCTGGGCGTGGCTGCCCGACGACGGTGGCTCGCGGGTGCACTGGCGTCCACAGAACTACTGGACACCCGGGACGACCGTGCACGTCGCCGCCGGGCTCTACGGCCTGGACTACGGCGACGGCGCGTACGGCGAATCCGACGTCACCGTCGACTTCACCATCGGCCGCAGCCAGATCGTCAAGGCCAACGCGCCGAGCCACCGCATGCAGGTGGTCCGCGAGGGCGAGACCATCATGGACATCCCCGTCAGCTACGGCGAGGGCAACGAGAACCGCAACGTCACCCGCAGCGGTATCCACGTGGTCACCGAGAAGCACGAGGACTTCCTCATGTCGAACCCGCCGTACTACGAGAACGTGCGCGAACGGTGGGCCGTGCGGATCTCGAACAACGGCGAATTCATCCACGCCAACCCGGCAACCACCGGCGTGCAGGGCGCGGCGAACGTCACCAACGGCTGCATCAACCTGTCGTTGTCCGACGCGCAGGAGTACTTCGGGACCGCGCTGTACGGCGACCCCGTCGAGGTGACCGGCACCCGCATCGACCTGTCCGCCGCCGACGGCGACCTCTACGACTGGGCGATCGATTGGCCGACGTGGCAGTCGATGTCCGCGCTGCCCGCCGCCGCCGGCGCGGCCGCGGCGCCTGCAGCCGCCGTGGCCCCGACGCCTACTCCCGTCAGCTGACCCCGGCCCGACGCATCCCGGCTGAAGGGCACCTTCGTCCGGCTCAACCGGACTGAAGGTGCCCTTCAGCCGAACGGGAAGGCCTACTTCCGGGCGAACCGGCCGGGGGAGGCCTGGTCGCGGGGCTTCATGATGATCTGGTCGAGGTTGACGTGCGAGGGCCGGGACGCGACGAACCCGATCACCTCGGCGACATCCGCGGCGACCAGCGGGGTGATGCCCTCGTACACCTTCGCGGCCCGATCCTCGTCCCCTTCGAACCGCACCAGGGAGAACTCGGTCTCCACTGCGCCGGGCGCGATCTCGGTCAGCCGCACCGGCTGTCCGAGCAGTTCGCCGCGCAGCGTGCGGTGCAGGACGGCCTGCGCGTGCTTGGCGGACGTGTAGCCGGATCCGTTGTCGTACGCCTCGAACGCGGCGACGGAGGTGATCGTGACGATCAGGCCGTCACCGGACTCGATCAGCTTGGGCAGCAACGCCTTCGTCATTCGCAGCGTGCCGAGGACGTTCGTCTCCCACATCCAGCGCCAGTCGTCGAGGTCGGCGTCCATGACGGTGGCCAGTCCCTTGGCGCCGCCTGCGTTGTTGACCAGCACGTCCACGCGGGGCAGCACCGCGCAGAACGCATCGACGGAATCCTCGTCGGTGACATCCAGTTCGAGGGCGGTGCCGCCGATGTCCTTCGCGAGCCGCTCGAGACGGTCCACCCGGCGGGCGCCGACCACCACGTGGAAGCCCTGTGCGGCCAGCGTCCGGGCGGTGGCCTCCCCGATTCCGGAGCTCGCTCCGGTGACGACGGCGACTTGGTCCTCAGGCGTAATGGTCATGTCCTCAGAGTAAGCGGCTGTGCCGCCCGTGCGCGGTTCGCGGGTCCGTGGACTCACCAACCGCGCACGAGCAGGGACGCCTCCCGCTCGCGGGGGACGGAGCCGCCTCTAGTCGGCGGCGTACTCGGCTTCGCGTTCGATCTCGCGGACCGCGGCCGCGGGGACGCCGACCGGGCCGGGGGAGTACGTCACCGAGGTCAGGTCGCCCGTGTAGCGGAACGGCCCGCGGCGCGCGCGCAGATCCCACGACACCGGCCCGCGCGCGTCGACGCCGACCGAGATGCCGGTCCACGGCGCCATGCCGACGAGCTGCACCTGGCCGAGCAGTTCGGCCGCTTCGGCGCCGTCGACCCGGATCGTGAAGTCCCAGCGCAGTCGCGGCGCGACGACCGCGGACACCTCGATCACCCGGGCAGCGGCCGGGAGCGGACCGGCGTCGACCGATGTGTACCGGCCGTAGCTGTTGACGCCGAACACCAGGTGCCCGTCCTCGACGTACAGCAGGTAGCCGCCCTGCACGTCGCCGTGCGCCACCAGCACCCCCTCGTCGCCCGCAGAGTAGCCCGCGGAGTCGCCCAGCTCGACACGGATGTCGAAGTCCCGGAACGAGATCAGCTTCGACGAGCGGTACCGCTCCAGGGTCGGGGTCCCGGGCAGGATTCGCACCGGGCGCGCCAGGGCCTGCTCGGCGGGCCGGCGAGTGAACAGTCCGGCCGGGGTGACCAGCGGGAACACCGTGTTCGCCCATGCCGACTCGTCCCACGCGGCGGCGAGTTCGGCGACCTTCTCCGGATGCCGGTCCGCGAGGTCGTGGATCTCCGTGGGGTCGGACCGCACGTCGAACAGCTGCCACTGCGGATTGTCGACGTCGAGGCCGGGATGCAGCGCGAGCAGCTTCCAGCCGTCCCGGTAGAAGCCCCGGTTGCCCACCATCTCGGTGTACTGCTCGGTGTGCGTGCTTGCGGCGGTCCGGTCCCGCAGCAGCCCCGACGCGTCCACCCCGTCGAACGTCTCGACCGGCAACCCCTTCCGCTCGGTGGGTGCCTGGACCCCGGCGAGGGAGAGGAGCGTCGGGGTGAGGTCGGTGACGTACGCGAACTGGTCCCGGACGCCGTTGTCCCCGGACTCCTTTCGCAGTCCCGCCGGCCACGACAGGACGAACGGCACCCGCACCCCGCCGGCGAACGACTGGCCCTTGTAGAATCGGAACGGGGTGTTCGACGCCTGTCCCCAGCCACGTGGGTAGTGCACACCCAGCCTGGCCGACCCGATCAGCGACTCGTCGTGCGGCACGTCGCCCACCCACTCCGGATCGGGAACGTGGGCGAACTCGGCGAAGTAGCTGCGGGTGCCCTCGGGGCCGCCCTCCGCGGTGCCGCCGTTGTCGGACGTGAAGACGACGATGGTGTTGTCGAGTTCGCCGAGTTCCTCGAGGGTGTCGAGGATCCGGCCGACGGACTGGTCCACCGAGTCCACCATCGCCGCGTACACCTCCTGGTACCTCGCGAAGCGGGCCTGCTGATCGGCGGTCAGCGAATCCCATTCGGGCACGTCGAATCCGGCCTCCACATTCCGTGGAACCTGCTCGGTGCCCTCCGGGAACAGTCCCTGCGCGAGCTGGGAGGCGAAACGGTTCTCCCGCACCGCATCCCATCCCTGCGCGTACCGGCCCCGGTACTTGGCGATGTCGGAGTCCTTGGCCTGCAACGGTCCGTGCATGGCGACGTGTGCGAAGTAGAGGAAGAACGGCTTGTCCGCCTCGTGGGCGCGCAGATCCTTGATGTACGAGACGGCCTTGTCGGTCAGGTCGTCGGTCAGGTAGTAGCCCTCCGGGTACTCGTCGACGTCGACGGCCGAGTTGTCCGACACCAGCTGGTTCGGATGGAAGAACGAGTTGAGTCCCTCCAACGAGCCGTAGTAGCGGTCGAAGCCGCGTTGCGTCGGCCACGAGTCACGGCTCGCGCCGGGACGGATGTTCGCGTCCCGCACCAGGTGCCACTTGCCGACCGCGTAGGTGGCGTACCCACCGGCCCGCAGGATCTCCGGCAGCGTCTGGATGCCCTCGGACAACTCCAGGCGCAGGCCGGGGAAGCCGGGATCGGCGTTCGCGACGAACCCGTAGCCGGCCCGGTGCGGGTTGACCCCGGTCAGCAGCGCTGCCCGCGACGGTGAGCACAGCGGGGTCGTGTGGTAGTTCGTCAACCGCACGCCCGAGGCGGCGAGCCGATCGAGATTCGGGGTGTCGATCTCGGACCCGAACGGTCCGATGTCGCTGAACCCCATGTCGTCGATCAGGACGACGACGATGTTCGGTGATCCCGGCGTGGCCGAGGGGGTTTCGGGCCAGGACGGGATCGAGTCGTCGATGGTGCGGCCGATGCGGCCGGGGAAGCCCTCGTAACCTCGGGCGTGCGGCGGAACGGTCATCAGCCGGCGACCCGGACCGGGGTGTCGATGGACGAGAAGTGCGAGGCGTCGCCGGCGACGATCCTGCTGCGCTCGCCGTGGATGTTCACCGGCACGTCACCGGCGAGGGTGATCCTGGTGAGGCGGCGGCGCTGGCCGTCGTAGTCGTCGATCGCGTAGTGCTGGGTGGCCCGGTTGTCCCAGATCGCGACGTCGCCGGGCTCCCAGTTCCAGCGGGTGGTGTTCTCGAGCTTGGTGACGCGCGCCTGCAGCAGCTGGAACAGGGCCTGCGACTCAGTGGTTCCGAGGCCGACGAAGTTCTTGATGAAGTGACCGAGCAGCAGCGTGCGCTCGCCGGTTTCGGGGTGCACCCGGACCACGGGGTGCTGAGTCTCGTAGTAGGTGGACTGGAACTCGCGGCGGTACTCCGCGGTGTTCGCGTTGATGTCCTCGGCGGCACCGGCCGCGTAGTCGTAGACGTTGGTGTGCGTGGCCCACAGGCTGTCGACCAATGCCCTGAGCGGCTCCGGGAGTGCTTCGTAGGCCGCGGTGGTCGACGCCCAGGTGGTCGAGCCGCCGTAGGTGGGCAGGACGTCGGCGCGAAGGATCGACGCCTTCGGGATCCGGTCGACGAAGGTGACGTCGGTGTGCCAGCTGTTGGCGCGACCGTACTCGGAGTCGATCGGCAGGATCTTCTCGCCCTTGGAGGTGACGGTGGGGTGCGCGGTGGTCGGCTCGCCGAGCAGCTGGGCGAACTCGTACTGGGAGTTCTCGTCCAGGTGGTGCTGGTCGCGGAAGAAGATCACCTTGTGGTCGAGCAGGGCCTTCCGGATCAGCGCGACGGTGGCCGGGTCGAGGTCGCCGCCGAGGGTGACGCCGTCGATCCGGGCGCCGATGTGGGCGCCGAGCCGGGTGACGGACGGGACGGTCGTCTCGCTCTGCCGGGAGGCGAAATCGATGGACATGAAGGACCTTTCGTCGTCGCGGGTGAGGATTGGTCGTTGCTGCTCTCATGGAACAGCTGCGGGTCCCGCGGGCCAAGGCTTTCGGTCACGGTGATCGCAAACCACGGGCCGGGTCGTCACCGATGGCGGGGATTTCCCCTCGTGTCGGGGAGAATTCGGGGGTATTTCCCCTCGCTTGCAGGAGAATTCGGTGGGTGTTAACTTGACGCCCATGACTACAGGCCGACCGTCCCCGATGCGGGTCACCTACGTGACCGCCGCTCTGGGTTCTCGTCTGCCTCTTGCGCGGGAACTCTGTTGTTCCCCCTGCGGTATCTCTCGCTAGTCCGCGCTGCCATCCGCCTCCCCCTCCACCCGGTGTTCCGCCGGGTGTGACGGTGTGTGGGGCCCTGACGCACTCCGCGTCGTGCCCGGATCTGTTCGCAGCGCTCCCGACCGTAGGTATGTCCCCGTGGGGACGAAGCGCAAGGAACTCGTGTGTCCATCTCGACTCTGCCGTCCACCGTCCACCCGCGTCCCACCGCTCACCGTGCCGCACGCGCTCCGCGTCGCGCACCGGGACGCACCCAGATCGTCCGCCCCGAGCTGCGGATCGGCGATTCCCCCGCCGCTGCCGTGTTCCGGGTCGCCTGCTCGCAGGGACCCATCTCCCGTGACACCGCCGCCAAGACCACCGGGCTGAGCACCGCGACCGTCAACCGCCAGGTCGCGGCCATGATCGGTGCCGGCCTGCTGCGTGAGCGTGCGGACCTGACCGCCTCCGGTGTGGTCGGGCGTCCGCGGGTTCCGTTCGAGGTCAACCACGAGCCCTACCTGACCGTCGGCATCCACATCGGCGCGGTGGTCACCGGGATCGTCGCCAGTGACATCCGAGGGCGGATCCTCGGTGGTGTCGAGATTCCCACCCCGACCGGCCCGCAGGACCTGGCTCTCGCCCAGATCACCAGCAGTGCGCGGATGTTCGTCGGCCGCTGGCATCGCCGCCGGCCGCTGTGGGTGGGTGTCGCGCTCGGTGGGCGGGTCGACGGTGACAGCGGGCTCGTCGACCATCCGCGGCTCGGCTGGACCGAGGCGCCGGTCGCCTCGATCATCGGCAGCGGGCTCGGACTCCCGGTCTCCGTCGCCCCGCACGTGGAGGCGATGGCCGCGTCCGAGCTGCTCCTGGCACCGCAGCGTCCCGGCGACGATGTCGCGGCCGGCACCGGACTGTACTTCTACGCCCGCGAAACCGCCGGAGTCGCAATGACAATCGACGGACGCGTGCACACCCCGGCGAACGGGCCCGGCTCCATCGTGCACCTGCCGACCGGCTCGTCGGCGCTGTGCTCGTGCGGTTCGCGTGGCTGCCTCGAGGCGACGGTGAGCGATCGCGCGACGATCGCCGCGGCGCGTGACGCGGGCATCCTCGACGGGTCCGACGACCGCCCGGGTATCGCCGCGGTCTACCGGGCCGCGGCCGGAGGCTCGCTCGCGGCACACGAACTACTGGTCGAACGGGCGCGTGTCCTCGGCCGGACGGTGGCGATGCTGCGGGATCTGTTCAACCCGGACCGGGTGATCCTCGGCGGCCAGGCCTTCACCGAGTACCCCGCCGGCATCCCCCACGTCGCGGAGGCGTTCGCCCGCACATCCAGCTTGGTCCGCAAGGACATTCGCATCACCGGCTTCGGCAACCGGGTGCAGGAGTTCGCGGCGGGTGTCGTCTCGCTGAGCTCCCTCCACGCCGACCCCCTCACTTCCATTCGAAGGACATCCATCCAGTGAGCACTTCACCTCACCTCACGCGCCTCGACCGGCGCACCTTCTTCCGCGGCGCGGGCCTCACGGCAGTGGCGGTCCTCGGCACCGGGCTGCTCGGCGCCTGCTCCTCGGCCGTCGAAGAGCAGAAGGCCGGTGCCGCAGGCACCGGCACCCCCACCCGCGGCGGAACGCTGAAGGCCGGGATCACCGCCGACGTCCTGCCTGCGACCTTCCTGACCAACACCCTCGGCGCGACCACCGTCATCGGGCTCGCCTACGACAGTCTGATCTCGTACCCGACCGACAAGGTCGAGCCGCAGCCGCGGCTGGCGACCGGGTGGACGCTCGCGGAGGATGGGAAGTCGCTCGCCCTCGACCTGCGCGAGGATGTCACCTTCCACAGCGGCCGGCCGTTCACCTCCAAGGACGCCGAGTTCTCCATCCGGACCTACGCGGACCCGAAGTGGACCGCGCAGCTGCGCAGCACCGCCGCCGCCGTCACCGGCTACGACACCAGCGACCCGCACAGGCTGGTGCTCACCTTCGCGCACCCGCTCGGAAACATCTTCGACCTGCTCGACACCGTGCCGATCCTCGACAGCGAGTCCATCGACAAGCTCACCGCCGGTGAGGCATTCATCGGGACCGGCCCGTTCAAGCTGACTTCGAGGACCCCGAACGCGTCGCTGACGTTCGAGCGGAACGAGAACTACTGGATCCCGGAGCGGCCGTACCTCGATCGAGTCGAGGTGTCGGTGATCGAGGACGCACAGGCGCTGCTCAGTTCGCTCAAGTCCGGGCAGGTGCAGGTGGTCAACGGGCTGAACTACCGCGACGTCGAGACCCTCGGCAAGACCGCCGGTTACCAGGCGATCCCGCTGGAGGGCGCCGAACTGCAGGTGTATGTCGGCACCAACGTCACACACCCGGCACTCGCCGACGTGCGGGTGCGTCAGGCGATCGCGTACGCGCTGGACCGCGACCGCATCGTCACCGAGGTGTTCCGCGGGTCCGGCTACCCGGTGAATCTGCCGTGGCCGAAGTCGTCCCCCGCCTACGACGAGGTCCGCAACTCCACCTACGGGCTCGACGCGGCGAAGGCGAAGCAGTTGCTCACCGAATCCGGTGTGGCCGTGCCGAACCTGCCGTTGACGTACCAGGCGGGCAATCCCTTCCACGAGGCGGCGGCACAGATCGTGCAGGCGAACCTGGCCGAGATCGGCATCGGCACCACGCTCGATCCGCAGGAGGGCGCGACGTTCGTCAAGAACCTGATCGGCGCCCAGTTCCCCGCGCTGTGGCTGACCTTCCACTCGTGGGCGCAGTACGTGCCGTCCACGCTGACGGTCAGCGCCTACCCGTTCAACGCCCACAAGAACGCCTCCCGGTTCGACAGCCCCGAGTACATTGCCGCCGCGGACGCTGCCTGGCAGGTGCCGGACGGTACCGGGGCACAGGCCGTCGCCGCGTACCGAACCGTCAGCGACGAACTGCTCGACAACCTGTTCCTGATCGAGATCGGCGTCATCCTCAACCAGATCGCGGCCGCCGAGACGGTGCGCGACATCGGGTGGACGAAGCGGTCCGAGATCCAGCTGACCGACACCTATCTGACCTGACCCCGAAAGGAGCCCTCATGGTGCGCTATCTGGTGCATCGGGTGCCCTCGGCAGTCGCGGTCCTGGTGTTGGCCTCGCTGCTGATCTTCTTCGTCCTGCGTCTCGTGCCGGGTGACCCGGCGACCAGTCTCGCCGGTCCGGATGCCACGCCGGAAACGATTGCCGTGGTGCGGCATTCGCTCGGGCTGGACCGGTCCGTCCCGGCTCAGTACCTGTCCTGGATCGGCGACATGGTCACCTTCGACCTCGGCAGGTCCTACGTCCTCGGCGGGCGGATCACCGACCTCGTCGGAACTGCCCTCGTCAACACCGTGGTGCTGTCCGGGGCGGCGCTGCTGCTCGCGCTGGTGGTGAGCCTGGCGCTGTCCGTCGCCGTCGTGGTGTGGCCGAGCCGATGGCTGACCGGGCTCGTCGCCGGCTTCAACACCCTCGCCGTCGCACTGCCGACGTTCGTGACCGGCGTCCTGCTCGTGCTCGTGTTCGCGGTGCTGCTGCCGGTGCTGCCCTCCGGTGGGATCCCCCCGGGGGGGTTCCTGGCCCGGCCGGACATCTCGCTGCAGTACCTGGCTCTGCCCGCGGTGTGCCTGGGGCTGCCGGTCGCCGCCGCGCTCACCCGGTTCCTCACCGAGGCACTGCGGACCGAGATGCGGCAACCGTACATCCTGACCGCCCGCGCGCTCGGGGTGTCGCGGTGGAACCTGGTCACCCGCAGCGCGTTACGCAACGCGCTGCCGACGATGCTGACCGTGCTCGGACTGCAGACCGGGCAGCTGCTCGGCGGTGCGGTCCTCGTCGAGGCGATCTTCGCGTGGCCCGGCATCGGGCAGCTGATCGAACAGGGCATCAGCCGGCGTGACTATCCGGTGGTGCAGGTGCTGCTGCTGATCGCGGTGTCGGTGTTCGTGATCGTCCAGCTGCTCACCGACATCGTGCACGCCTACCTGGATCCGCGGATCCGGATCGGAGGAGCATCGTGAGCGTGTCCGCCCTCGACAGCGTCGCGGTCGCCGACCGGGGGTTGCCCGATCCGCCGTCACGGCGCCGACCCACGATCGTCGCCCTCACTCGTAGCCAGGGACTCGTCGGAGTGCTCCTCGTTCTCGTCGTCGCGATCGCGGGTCTGCTGGCCCACTGGCTCGCGCCGTTCGGTCCGAACGAGCAGATCGCCGGGGCCAACCTGCTCGGACCGAGCGCCGAGCATTGGTTCGGTACCGACGAGGTCAACCGCGACGTGTACTCCCGGGTGTTGCACGGTATCCGGATCAACCTGCAGATCATCCTCGTTGCCGTGCCCGTGGGCGCGCTGCTGGGATCCCTGCTGGGGCTGCCTTCGACGCTGCACCCCGCCGCGGACGTGGTTGCGCAACGAGCCTTCGACGTCGTGCTCGCGTTCCCCGCACTGATCCTCGCCATCGCGCTGGCCGCGGTTGTCGGACCGGGTGCGATCACTGTCGGGATCGTCATCGTCGTCGCCGAGATCCCGGTCTTCGGGCGAACCGTCCGCACCCAGGTGCTCCGGATCCGGGAGTTGCCGTTCGTGGAGGCGTCCGAGGTGATCGGGGCGTCGCGGTGGTGGACGCTGCGCACCCACGTGCTGCCGAACGCCATCGAGCCGCTGGCCGTGCAGCTGGCGCTGTCGCTGTCGGTTGCGGTGTTCGTCGAAGCGGCCATGAGTTTCATCGGGATCGGGGTGCGGCCTCCCGAGCCGTCCCTGGGCTCGATCGTCGCCGACGCCGTCCCGAACCTCGACGCCAACCCGATGTTCGCGATCGGCCCCCTGGCCGTCATCGCGGCGCTGGTCCTCGGGTTCCTGCTCATCGCCCAGGCCCTCGGCTCGGCCCGTCGGGCCTGACCTCATTCCTCGGTTCCCAAATGTCACATTCGGTCACTTGACGACCCCCAATGTGACATTTGGGAACTCATCGACAGGAGTACACGACGATGACCGAGACGATTCTCGACATCGCAGACCTCACGATCCGGTTCGGTCCGGATGCCCCGCCGGTCGTGTCCGGGCTCGACCTCACCGTCGACGCCGGCGAAATCGTCGCGCTGGTCGGCGAATCCGGATCCGGGAAGTCGATGACCGCGAAGGCGGTCCTCGGATTGCTGCCCGGCGGCGCGGAGGCGCGCGGCTCGATCCTGCTCGGCGGCGACCAGATCGTCGCGGCCTCCGAGGCGGACCTCGCCCGGCTGCGTGGCACCCGTGCGGCGATGGTCTTCCAGGAACCGCAGACCGCGCTCAACCCCGTCCAGAAGGTCGGCTGGCAGATCGCGCAGGCGCTGCGGTCGCACGGCAGGATCTCGCGGTCGGACGCCCGCGACCGGGCGATCGAACTGCTGCGCCTGGTCGAGATCCCTGACCCGGACACCCGCGTCGACTGGTACCCGCACCAGCTGTCCGGTGGGCAGAAGCAGCGGGTGGTGATCGCACTCGCACTGTCCGGGAACCCGGATCTGCTGATCGCCGACGAGCCGACGACCGCGCTCGACGTCACCGTGCAGGCCGAGATCCTCACCCTGCTGCGGGCCCTGCGCGACGAGCGCGGTACCGCGATCCTGCTGATCACCCACAACATGGGCGTGGTCGCGGACATCGCCGACCGCGTCGCGGTGCTGCGTCGCGGCGAGCTCGTCGAGGACCGCGGCGTCCACGACCTGTTCTCCGCCCCGCGGGAGAAGTACACGAGGCAACTGCTGGCGGCCGTCCCTCGACTGCCCGAGGACGTGGACGAGCACACCCCGGCCGCGCAGTCGCCCGAGGCGCCGGTGCTGTCGATCCGTGACCTCGACGTGGTGTATCCGGCCAGGTTGGGCAACAGGGAGTTCCACGCACTGCACCGGGTGAGCCTCGACGTCGCGGCGGGAGAGGTGCTCGGACTGGTCGGCGAATCCGGTTCGGGGAAGACCACTCTCGGACGCGCCGCGCTCGCGGTCGTCAAGGCGACGGGCGGTTCGGTCACGTTCGACGGCACGGACATCACCACGGTGTCGAGGCGGGAGCTACGGGGGCTGCGCCGCGGCGTCGCACTCGTGCACCAGGATCCCGCCGCGTCGCTCGACCCACGGCGGAGCATCTGGGACTCGATCGCCGAACCGCTGGTCGTGCACAGGTCCGCGTCGGGCGCGTTGCTGAGGGCCAGGGTCGCGGAACTGCTGGACTCGGTGCGGCTGCCCCGCGCGTTCGCCGAGCGTCGCCCTGCCGAACTGTCGGGCGGTCAACGACAGCGGGTCGCGCTGGCCCGCGCGCTGTCCCTTGCGCCACGACTGCTGGTCGCGGACGAGCCGACGAGCGCACTGGACGTGTCCGTGCAGGCCGAGGTCCTCGCCCTGTTCGCGGACCTGCGCGACGAGTACCGCTTCGCCTGCCTGTTCATCAGTCACGACCTCGCGGTGGTGCACCAGGTCGCCGACCGGGTGGCGGTGCTGCGGCGCGGCGAGATCGTCGAGACCGGGCCCACCGCCACGGTTTTCAATCGGCCACACGCGGAGTACACGCGCGGACTACTGGACGCGGTGCCGCTGCCGGATCCGGAACTGCAGCGCCGCCGCCGTACGACCGAGGCGGTGCTGTCCGCGGTCGGCTGAGCGCGGGTTCCCCAATGTCACATCGGGGAACCTCAAGTGAGCCGATGTGACATTGGGGAACCAGGGCGCGGCGGGTCAGCGGGGTAGGGGCGGGGCGTCGGCGGCGTCCGGGGTCGCGCCGCGCCGGGTCGTCTCGGCGCGGGCGCGGTCCAGGCCGCCGTGCTCGAGGGCCGCGAGCGACGACGTGCCGGACCAGATCTCGCGGCCGTCGCGCCGCACCGTCACCGACATGCGGGCGCCGAGGTGTTCGATCGCGCCGGGGACGTTGCGACGCTCGGCGGGCAGCGGCACGGGCAGAACGTGGGCGTCACCGAGTGGTCCGGAGCCCTCGACGCAGACGGTCCACCGCGGGCTGCGGCCGCGGATCGTCCACGTGTCGTCGGTGACGGTGGCGCGCACGTGCCGCGGATGGCACAGGCGCAGCACCCGGCCGCCGGGCAGTTGGACGACGACCGCCGTCGTCTCCGTACGGAGCGGGCCGACGTGCACCTCGCCGCCCGCGAACGCCACGCACGCGTCCGGCTCGGTGAACCCCTGCGCCTGCCCCCACCACCAGGAGTCCGGGAAACCGCCTCGGCCCCAGTTCTTCTCCGCGTACACCTGGGCGCCGGTGAGGTCGACACGTCGATCGCCGAGCACCGCGACCCCCTCGGCCCGGCCGCCGAGCAGCCACGGGTGCCAGTACTGGTTCAGCGCGGGAACGGCGTGGAAGGGGCCGGAACCGCCGAACATCCGACGAGGCCACGGCACCGGGTCGACGACACGGACGTCGAGTCGGGCGTCGGGGCCGAGGTCGACCCGCAGCCGGCCGGGGTCGCCCGCGAACGCGGCACCGGCGGCCGCGCCGAGCCGGCGCGGGTCCGCGAACCCGTCCGGGTGGGCCGCGGTGCGCAGGAATCCGCTCGGGTGCCCGGCGAGGCCGAGCGTCGCCCAGTGGCCGGTGGGGGAGCGGTTCACCCCGCACAATGCGATCACGACCTCCCCGGAGCCGGGGACGGTGAACCGCCAGAAGTAGCCCTCCATCGCGACGTCGTGCGCGCGCAACGGATCGCCGAACGGCAGATCGGCGCCGCTCCCTCGGTACGCGCTGTGCGGCCGAAACACATGGTCGCCGTGCAACCGTGTCATGCGGACACGGTAGCGGTGATTCAGGAGACGAGCACGGCCTGCGACTGCGTAACCTGCGCGACCAGGCGAGCCTCGTCGTCCCGCACCTCGATGGTGATCGCGATGGTGGACCGGCCGACGTGCAGGGGGCGGGCGGTCGCGGTGACGGTGCCCTTGCGGACCCCGCGGGTGAAGACGGTGTTCGAACTTGTCGTCGACGTCGCGGCGCCGGGAGGCAGGTTGAGGAACGCGCACACCGCGCCGACACTGTCGGCGAGCGTCATCACCGCGCCGCCGTGCATTCCGGCGCCGGCGGTGGTGCGGTGGGAGTCCCAGTCGAGGGTGCCGACGGTTTCGTCGGGTGCGGCCGCGGTCAGCGCGACACCCGTGTGCACGGCGAACGGCATCGAGGCGATCAGCTCATCCAGGTCCATGTCCGGATGCTAGCCGCGTTGCGTGTCGGACACGGGCGCCGACGCGCGGCCGACCCGCGGCTGCGAGCCGGTTCACCGGGGCAGCAGATCACGCCCGGTCGCGGAGTGTGTACCGCACCTGCGGCCGGCCGGCGCGGCCGTACTCGGTCTGCCGTTCGAGGACTCCGTCGTCGGCGAGCCGTTCCAGGTAGCGCCAGGCCGTCACCCGCGACACCCCGATTGCCGAGCCGACCTCCGCGGCGGTCATCGGGCCGTCGCCCTCGCGCAGGCAGCGGGCGACCGCGTCCAGGGTCCGTGGCGCAATGCCTTTCGGGCTCGCCGACGCGGGTGCGGCGCCGCGCAGGGCGGCCATCGCCCGGTCGATGTCGTGCTGGCCGGCGGCGGTCAGCGGGCCGCGCTCGTCGGCGATCGCGGCGCGGTAGGCGATGTACCGGTCGAGTTTGTCGCGCAGCCCCGCGAAGGTGAACGGCTTGAGCAGGTACAGCACGACGCCACGCGCGACCGCTGTCCGCACCACTTCGAGTTCGCGGGCCGAGGTGACGGCGATGATGTCGGGGCTCGGCCGGAGCGTGCCCAGTGCGGCGGCGACGTCGAGGCCGCTCGTGTCGGGCAGGCCGATGTCGAGCAGCACCAGGTCGATCGGCTCGCCGCCGCGCACTGCCTCCTGCGCCACCCGGACCGCCGCATTGCCGGTGTGCACGACGTCCTGGACGGTGAATTCGGGTAGCCGGTCGAGGTATTCGCGGTGTGCCTGCGCGATCAGCGGCTCGTCCTCGACGATCAGGACCCGGATCATGTGGCGCCGCCGGGACGTTCGAGCGGGATCTCCGCGATGATCAGCGAACCCAGGGAAGGCTCCGTGCGCAGGGTGCCGCCGTACCGGGCGACGACCTGCGCGACCAGCGCCAGCCCCAGACCGTGATGTTCGGCCTTGGTCGACCAGCCGCGAGTCATCGCCCGCGCCAACGTCTCCGGTGCCATGCCGGGTCCGCTGTCGGCGACCTCGACGAAGATGGTCGAGTCCTCCTGACGCACCGTCACCTCCACCCACGGTTCGTCACCGCCGCGAGCGGTATGGGTGTCACCGCCGCGGCTCGCATCGATGGCGTTGTCGACGAGGTTGCCGACGAGCGTGACCAGGTCCCGGGACCGCAGCGGCGTCGCACCGAGGGCGGTGTCGTCGGTGACGGTCAGCTCGACCCCGCGTTCGGCGGCCGACGCGACCTTGCCGATCAGCAATGCTGACAGCGCCGGGTCGGTGACGGCGGCGGTGAGCCGGTCGACCAGGCCCTGTGACACTCGCAGTTCCTCGGTCGCGAACGCGACCGCCTCGTCATGGCGGCCGAGTTCGACCATCGTGACGATGGTGTGCAGCCGGTTCGCGGACTCGTGCGCCTGGGCGCGCAGCGATTCGGCGAGACCGCGCACCGAGTCCAGTTCGCCAAGCGCGGAACGCAGTTCGGTGCGATCACGCAGCGTCACCACCGTGCCGATGCGCCGCCCCTCCCAGTACAGCGGGTCTCGGCCGACGACCAGGACCCGGTCGGCGGTGACGTGCACCTCGTCCCGGGTGTCGCCGTCGCCCTCGTCGGTGGCGAGGGTGCGCAGCGTCTCGGGAAGGGTCTCGAAGGGCACCGGGCCGTGGGCGGGGAGCCCGAGCAGCCGGCGGGCCTCGTCGTTGACCACGTCCACGCGGGGCGGACCGGAACCGTCGGTGCCGAACACCAGCAGCCCCTCGCCGATCGCGTGCAGCACCGCGTCGTGGTGCTCGTACATCCGCCGCAGCTGGTCCGGCGCCAGCCCGAGCGTCTGCCTGCGCAGCCGCCTGGCGATCAGGTACACACCGGCCGTGGAGACCAGGAGTCCGAGCGCGACGATGCCGAGCAGTCCCGGCAGGCCGGTCCGGAACTGCTCCCAGATCTTCTGCCGGGTGACCCCGACCGAGACGAACCCGACGAGCGCACCGGCCGGGTCGTACACGGGCGCGACCGCCCGGATCGACGGGCCGAGGCTGCCGGTATAGGTCTCGCTGAACGTGTGTCCGGCCCGGGCCGGCGCGGTGTGGCCGGTGTAGGGCCTGCCGATCTGCTCGGGGAGTGGGTGGGTGAGCCGGATCTCGTCGAGGCCCATGATCACCACGAAATCGACACCGGTCGCGGTGCGGATGGCCTCGGCCCGTGGTTGCAGCGCCGCGGTCGGGTCCGGCCCGACGATGCCGGCCGCGACGCCCGGGTCGAGGGCGGTGGTCGCGGCGACATCGGTCACCGACCGGCGGGTCGCGGAGTCCGCGTCGCGCCGCTCGTCGACCGCGAACAGCACGCCCGCCACCAGCACGACCACCGCCAACGCCACCGTCTGCACGAGCAGCAGCTGCCGGGCCACGCTCATCGGTTCGCGACGTCGCCTCACCGGTCGATTGTCTCAGCCACAGCGCCGACCGCCGGCCCCGTCTTCTCGGGTGAGCGGGTTCACCGATGAACACAATTCACGCAACCTTCAGTGTGCGGTGACCGGGTACCACGATGTTCGAAGAGGTGAGGTGACCCCGGACACACGACGCGACGCCCGTGCGGCGCGCGGCCCGTGGGAGCCCACCGACCTTCCGCATCACAGTGAGGCAATCACCATGAGCAGCTCCATCGGCGCGCCGTCGAAACGTCGGGACCGCACCCACTGGCTGTACCTCGGCGTCGTGATCGCCGTCGTCGCCGGTGTCCTCGTCGGGTGGCTGGCGCCGGAGGTGGGCAAGTCCCTGGGCATCCTCGGCACCACGTTCGTGTCCCTGATCAAGATGATGATCGGGCCCGTCATCTTCTGCACCATCGTGCTCGGCATCGGCTCGGTCCGGGCCGCTGCAAGCGTCGGCCGGATCGGCGGCCTCGCTCTCGTCTACTTCCTGGGCATGTCCACGGTCGCCCTCGGCATCGGCCTGGTCGTCGGCAACGTCCTCGAACCCGGTTCCGGGCTCTCCGTCACCCCGGACATGGCGAGCAGCGGCGCCGCGCTCGCCGACAAGGCGCACGAGGCGGGCGGCACCGCCGAGTTCGTCGCGTCGATCATCCCGACGTCGCTGCTGTCCGCGTTGACCGACGGCAGCGTGCTGCAGGCTCTGTTCGTGGCGCTGCTGGTCGGCTTCGGCCTGCAGGGCATGGGCAAGGCGGGCGAACCGATCCTGCGCGGCATCGGGCACGTGCAGAAGCTGGTGTTCAAGGTCCTGTCGATGATCCTGTGGCTGGCGCCGATCGGTGCGTTCGGGGCGATCGCCAACGTCGTCGGGCAGACCGGGCTCGGCGCCGTCGTGCAGCTCGGCGCGCTGATGCTCGGCTTCTACCTGACCTGCCTGGTGTTCGTGTTCGGCGTGCTCGGCACACTGCTGCGCGCGGTGGCCGGGGTGTCGATCTTCAAGCTGGTGCGCTACCTGGCCCGCGAGTACCTGCTGATCTTCGCGACCTCCTCGTCCGAGTCCGCCCTGCCGCGTCTGATCGCGAAGATGGAACACCTCGGTGTGCAGCGCACCACCGTCGGTGTCGTCGTGCCAACCGGCTACTCCTTCAACCTCGACGGCACCGCGATCTACCTGACGATGGCCGCGATCTTCATCGCCGACGCGCTGGACCAGCCGCTCGCGCTGACCGAACAGCTCTCGCTGCTGGTGTTCATGATCGTCGCGTCGAAGGGTGCGGCCGGGGTCAGCGGCGCCGGCCTGGCCACCCTCGCGGGCGGCTTGCAGAGCCACCGCCCCGACCTCGTCGACGGGGTCGGACTGATCGTCGGCATCGACCGGTTCATGTCCGAGGCGCGGGCAGTGACGAACTTCTCCGGCAACGCCGTCGCGACACTGCTCATCGGCACCTGGACCAAGACGGTCGACGGCAAGCAGGTGCGCGAGGTGCTGGACGGCCGGAGCCCGTTCGACGAGGAGGCGTTCGCCGAGGGCGACGACCCCGCCCGGGAGCCGGTCGGCGCGGAGGTCGATCCGCTGCCCGCAGCGCCGAAGGCGCTCGACCGGTCCGCGCCGAAGGCGCTCGATCGGTCCGCGCCGAAGACCCTCGACCGGGTCTGATCGACCGGTGCGCGGACCCGGCGCCGACGGCGGTCCGGGTTCGCGCACAATGTGGCTCATGGCACTTCGCGAAGCACACGGCATCGACGGCACCTCCCTCGCCTATCGCGTCACCGGACCGGACGGGGCGCGCCCCCTGGTCCTGCTGCACGGGTGGGCGCAGTCGATGAACTGCTGGGGACCGCAGGTGCTGGACGCGCTGGCGCGGCGGTACCGGGTCATCGCCGTCGACCTGCGCGGACACGGCTACTCCGGAGTGCCCGACGCGGGCTACGACGATCCGAAGAACTGGGCCGGGGACGTCGCGGCCGTCCTCGCCGCCGAGGGGATCGAGAGCGATGCGGTTCTGCTCGGCTGGTCCTACGGCGGCCTGGTGATCGCCGACTACCTCGCGCAGCACGGCACCGACGCGGTCGCCGGCATCGTCCTGGTCGGCGCGATCACCAGCATCGGCCGGGGGCAGAAGGGCGGCCGGGTCGGCACCGCGATGCGCGAGGCGATGCCGGCGGCGCTGTCCGAGGACCCGCGCGAGGCGATCCGGGCGCTCGGCAGCTTCGGTACCGCCCTCACCGGGGCGGCCGAGGGGGTCGGCGCCGCGTCGCAGGCACTGTTCGGCACCAGCCTCTCCACTCCGCCGCGGGTACGGGCGGCGCTGTTCGGACGGGAGATCGGGCACGACGACCTGCTCGCCGCGCTCGACGTCCCCGCGTTCATCCTGCACGGCACCGCCGACTCCGTCGTGGACGTCTCCGCGGGCAGGCACGCCGCCGAACTGATCCCGAAGGCCACGGCCTCCTACTGGGAGGGCTGCGACCACGGCCCGTTCGTGGAGGATCCCGCGAGGTTCGTCACCGAGGTGCGCGACTTCGTCGACGGGCTGGCCTGATGCGCCTGTTTGGAGGGCGCCGGCGCGGGCAAGGCAAGATGGAGTCGTGACGCCTGCGCAGAATCACCGACTTCGACGGGTGGCCGTCCTGTCGGTTCACACCTCGCCCTTGGCTCAGCCGGGGACCGGTGACGCGGGCGGGATGAACGTCTACGTGCTGCAGAGTGCGCTGCAACTCGCCCGGCGCGGCATCGAGGTCGAGATCTTCACGCGCGCCACCGCCTCCGCGGACGCGCCGGTGGTCGAGGCGGCGCCCGGGGTGTTGGTGCGCAACGTGGTCGCGGGCCCGTTCGAGGGACTCGACAAGCACGACCTGCCGACCCAGCTGTGCGCCTTCACCGCGGGGGTGCTGCGCGAGGAGGCGCACCACGAGCCCGGGTACTACGACCTGATCCACTCGCACTACTGGCTGTCCGGGCAGGTGGGCTGGCTGGCCCGGGACCGATGGGGTGTCCCGCTGGTGCACACCGCGCACACCCTCGCCGCGGTCAAGAACGCCGCTCTCGCCGACGGGGACACCCCGGAACCCGCCGCCCGCCAGATCGGCGAACAACAGGTGGTCGCCGAGGCGGACCGTCTGATCACCAACACCGGCGACGAGTCCGCGCAGCTGGTCGACATCTACGGCGCCGATCCCGGTCGTATCGACGTCGTCGCTCCGGGCGCGGACCTGACGCGGTACCGGCCGGGGGACGGCGCCGCCGCCCGCACCGAACTCGGTCTCGACGCCGACGAGCTGATCGTCACGTTCGTCGGCCGTATCCAACCGCTGAAGGCGCCCGACGTGCTGCTGCGGGCCGCCGCCGCGCTGCACGAGCGCGAACCCGGGCTGCCGCTGCGCGTGCTGGTGGTGGGCGGGCCGTCCGGCACCGGCCTCGACCGCCCGGACTCGCTGATCGAACTGGCCGCGGATCTGGGCATCACAGCGCGGGTGACGTTCCTGCCGCCGCAGCCCCCGGACCGTCTGGTCCAGGTGTACCGGGCCTCCGACATCGTCGCGGTCCCCAGCTACTCCGAGTCGTTCGGTCTGGTCGCGCTCGAGGCGCAGGCCAGCGGCACCCCGGTCGTCGCGGCCGACGTCGGCGGCCTCGGCGTCGCGGTGCGGGACGGCCACAGCGGGCTGCTGGTCTCCGGGCACGACACCGACGACTGGGCGAACGCGCTGCGGACCGTCCTGGTCGATGCGGACCTGCGGGCGAAGATGACCAGGAACGCGCCCGTCCACGCGGCGAACTTCTCCTGGGAGCACACCGCGGACGGACTGCTCGACAGCTACCACCGGGCGGTCGCCGGATACCGGCGCAACCCCGACCTGGCCCCGCGGCGCGGCCGCGGCATGTGGAAACTGCGACGACTGGGAGGGGTTCGGGCATGACCGCCGTGACCGAGACGGCCACACTGATCGAGGCCGCGTTGACGGAACGTGAACTCGAATACACGCGGCCCGCCCCGCACCAGTTCGTCGTCGAACTGCCCGGTGAGCACAAGCTCAAGACCAGTTGCCTGCTCACCGTCGGCAACCACGGGGTGCGGGTCGAGGCGTTCGTGTGCCGCAAACCCGACGAGAACTTCGAGGGCGTCTACAAGTACCTGCTGCGCCGCAACCGCCGGCTGTACGGGGTGCACTACACGATCGACAAGATCGGGGACATCTATCTCGTCGGGCGGATCAGCTCGCACGCCGTCACCGGGGACGAACTCGACCGGGTGCTCGGTCAGGTCCTGGAGGCCGCCGACGGCGACTTCAACATCCTGCTCGAACTCGGCTTCGCGAGTTCCATTCGCCGGGAATGGGATTGGCGCGTCTCGCGGGGTGAGTCACTGAAGAACCTCGAACCGTTCCGGCACCTCGTCGAGGAGGACGGCGGACAGCCCGGCCTCCGCTGATCGTCCGTCGCGCGGCGGCCCCCGGCGGTGAGACGGATCGCCGCGCGGCCGAGGCGACCGCGGTGGAACTGCTCAGCCGTACAGTGCGGTGATCCGATCGGAGAAGTTGTCGACCACCTTCTTGCGCTTGAGCTTCATGCTGGGGGTGATCTCGCCGTTCTCGACGGTGAGTTCGCGCTCGAGGATCGTGAACCGTTTGATCTGCTCCCAGCGGTTGAGTCCGGCGTTGAGTTGGTCGACGTAGCCGCTCATCATCGCGATGGTCGTTCCGGAGGCGGCGATCTCGCGCAGCGGTGTGTCGCCCATCCCGTTCTGGACCGCCCATTCGGCGACGGCCTCGCCGTCGAGGCTGATGAGGGCCACACAGTACGACTTTCCCTCGCCGTGCACGATGATCTCGCCGACGTAGGGGCAGATGCCCTTGAACGTCGCGGCGATCGCGGACGGTGCGACGTACTTGCCGTTGGACGTCTTGAACATGTCCTTCTTGCGGTCGGTGATCCGCAGGTAGCCGTCGGCATCGATCGTGCCGATGTCGCCGGTGTGGAACCAGCCGTCGGCCTCGAGCGCCTCGGCGGTCGCGTCCGGGTTGTGGTGGTACCCGCTCATCACACCGGGGCTCTTGAGGAGGATCTCGCCGTCGTCGGCGATCCTCACATCGGTGCCCGGGATGGGCCACCCGACGGTCCCGAACCGGTACGCGGAAGGCCGGTTCACCAGCGACGCGGCGCTGGTCTCGGACAGGCCGTAGCCCTCGAGGACGATGATGCCGACCGCGTCGAACCATTGCGCCACATCGCGATCCAGCGGAGCGGAACCGGAGATGAAGAACTTCAGACGACCACCGAACCGGTCACGGATGGTCCTGAACACCAGTCGGTCGGCGATTGCATTCTGGGCTTTCTGCATGCGCGACAGCGGCTTTCCTGCCTGGCGTGCCTTCGACACGTCGAGTCCGACGCCGATCGCCCAGTCGAAGATCCTCTTCTTCACGCCGCCCTCGGCCTCCACCGTCCCGACGATGCGGGCGTATGCCTTCTCGAAGATGCGCGGCGCGGCACCCATGAACGTCGGCTTCACGATCGCGAGGTTGTCGACGATCCGGTCGACCCGGCCGTCGACGGCGGTCGCGAAACCGATCTGCAGCGGCAGCGTCAGCAACACCTTGCCGAACACGTGCGAGAGGGGGAGCCACAGGTACTGCAGGTCGTCGGCGTCGAGGATGCCGACAGCGTCGATCGAGGCGGCCTCGTACGTCCACGCGGAATGCGGTAGGCGCACCCCTTTGGGCCGGCCGGTGGTGCCGGAGGTGTAGATCAGGGTGGCGAGACTGTCCGGGGAGATACCGGCGATTCGCTCGTCGACGGCAGTGGGACGCTCGTCGAGCAGGACCTCCCCGATCCGTTCGAGCTGGTCGAATCCGATGACCCAGTCGTCGTCGGGCGCGGTGCCGTCGATGAGTACCACTCGGTGCACGTCGGGCAGTTCTGCGCGGTGCTCGCGGAGTTTCGCGAGCTGCGCCTCGTTCTCGGCGACGACGACACGGCTGCCCGAGTTGGAGACGATGAACGCGACATCCGACGCCGTCGTCGTGGGATACACCGTGGTGGTGGCGGCTCCTGCGCACATCACCGCGAGGTCCGCGAGCACCCATTCGTACCGGGTCGCGGAGGCGAGTGCCACCCGCTGCTCGGGTTCGACGCCGAGCGCGATCAGCCCCGCGGCGAGGGTCCGGACGCGTGTGCCGACCTCGGACCACGTCACGCTGGACCAGTCGTCGCCCGCGGGATATCGGAATGCTTCGGATGTCGGTGTCGCTGCCACCCGATCGACGAACAACTGGGCAACCGACGGCGCCCGCTCCTCGATCTTGGACCAGTCCACGACCTCGTCTGACGCGCGCGAAGCTGTCATGTTTTCGAGTCTAGGAACTCGGCCGAACCTCGACCGGGAATTCATGTCACGGTTTCGCGGCAGAACCAGTGGCACCGTGCTCCCGGCCGATGCCGGTGATGCCGCTCGCGTGACGGGGTGACGCCGGCCGAACCGCTGGCCAGGGTCGGTGCCACCCGCTCCGGCATATCCTGAATCCGGAGGTGACGCCCGATTGTCGCCGATCCCGGTGCGGCAGCCGGAGTGTGTTGTGTGATGACGGATCCGTTGCGAACCCGGCGCGACGAGGCATCCAGCGTTGTGGCGGAGCTGAGCGACGCGGGATTCGAGGATGCCCAGGTCATCGGGCGAGGCGGATTCGGCGTGGTGTACCGCTGCCGCCAGCCGTCCCTCGATCGCCTGGTTGCGGTGAAGGTCCTCGCAGGCGACCTGGACGAGGACAACACGGAGCGGTTCCTCCGCGAACAGCGGGCGATGGGGCAGCTGACCGGACATCCGAACATCGTGGCCGTCCTGCACGTCGGGGTCATCGCGGGCGGGCGGCCGTATCTCGTCATGAGGTATCACCCGCAGGGCTCCCTGGAGGACCGAATCCGGCGGCAAGGCCCGTTGTCCGTCGAGGACGTGTTGCGGCTCGGTGTGAGGATCGCAGGTGCGCTGGCGACCGCACACCGCGTCGGCATCATCCATCGTGATGTCAAGCCCGGGAACATCCTCGTCACCGACTACGGCGAGCCGGCGCTGTCGGATTTCGGCATCGCTCATCTCACCGGTGGATTCACCACCGTGACCGGAAGTGTCACCGGGTCCCCGGCCTTCACCGCGCCGGAGGTACTCGGTGGGCAACCGTCGACACCCGCATCGGATGTGTACAGCCTCGGTGCGACACTGTTCGCCGCCTTCACCGGCCATGCCGTGTTCGAGCGGCGCGAGGGCGAGGACGTGATTGCCCAGTTCATCAGGATCGCCACCGCGCCGGTTCCCGACCTACACGAGCTGGGTGTGGCGGGTGACGTCGCCGAGATCGTCGAACGTGCCATGGCGCGGAATCCGGATGAGCGCCCGTCCGCGATCGCACTCGGTGAGCAACTTCAGCGATTGCAGGAAGGGAGGGGCCTGCGCGTCGACGACCTGGCCATGCCGAGTACAGAACAGGAACCTTCGGGCGGCCATCCCGAACTGTCCGTGTCGGGTGCCGGCCGCACATCCGGCGCGGGATCCCGCTCCGGCGAGAAGTCGTCGGTCCGCAACG
Organism: Rhodococcus sp. NPDC004095; assembly: GCF_053604015.1. NCBI lineage: Bacteria > Bacillati > Actinomycetota > Actinomycetes > Mycobacteriales > Nocardiaceae > Rhodococcus > Rhodococcus sp. NPDC004095. The sequence goes on along the minus strand of NZ_JBSGGS010000004.1, from coordinate 466,917 downwards.
CGAACCTTCCCGCCGAGGTGTCCAGGTTCGTCGGGCGACGAGCAGAGGTGGCCGAGGCGCGGCGGCTGTTGGCGCGCTCGCGGCTGGTGACGTTGACCGGTCCGGGCGGTGTCGGCAAGACCCGGCTGGCACTGCGCGTCGCCCAGAAGAGCCGACGCGATTTCGCCGACGGGGTGTTCCTGGTCGAGCTGGACCAGCTGCAGGACGGCACGCTCTTGCCCGACGTGGTCGGAAACGTGCTCGGGGTCAGGTCCCAGACCGCGCGGCCACCGACCGAGGTGCTGGCCGAGTTCGTGGCGGCACGCGAGTTGCTCTTGGTCCTCGACAACTGCGAGCACCTCACGGATGCCGTGGCGGGTCTCCTGCAGGAGCTGCTTCGTGCGAGCCCGAAGACGAGAGTGCTCGCCACCAGTCGGGAAGCGCTCGGGATCGGGGGAGAAGCGTTGATGCGCGTGCCCCCGTTGAGCTTCCCTGGGTCGGACGAGCACGGTGGCATCGTCGCATCGGGTGACGCGGTCGATCTCTTCGTCGACCGGGCTCTCGCCGCTCTACCCGGCTTCGAGTTCGATCAGAGCTCTGCGTCGACCGTGGCCGAGATCTGCCGGCGCCTGGAGGGCGTCCCATTGGCGATCGAGCTTGCCGCGGCGCGGCTGCGAGTGATGTCGCTCGACCAGATCTTGCATCGACTGACCGATCGTTTCAGCTTGCTCGGTCACGGAAGTCGGGCCGTGCCGACCCGGCAGCAGACCCTGCGCGGATCCATCGACTGGAGCTACGACCTGTGCACCACCGAGGAGAGAGAGGCATGGGTGCGCCTGTCCGTGTTCGCGGGCAGTTTCGAACTCGACGCCGCCGAACAGGTCGGGAGATTCGGTGCGGAGGAGAACTCCGATGTACTCGACCTGCTGACCGCACTGATCGACAAGTCCATCCTGACGCGCGAGGACTGGGGCGGCGGCGTGCGCTACCGGATGCTGGAGTCACTTCGTGAATACGGCTGGGCGAAGGCCGATCTGGATGTCGGACATGTGGCGCTCGCGCGTCTCCACCGGAACTGGTACCGGCAGCTGGCAATGGACTCGGCAGAAGGGTGGATCGGTCCCGAACAGCTCGACTGGGTTGGCCGACTCGGCCGCGAAGAAGCCAATCTTCGGGAGGCGCTGGAGTGCGCACTGGGTGCGGACTCCGGCGATGTCCCCGCCGAGTTCGCGCTGGAGTTCGCAGTTGCGCTTCACCCGTTCTGGTTCTCGACCGGCCGGCTCGGCGAAGGGCGCTACTGGCTGGGGCGTGTCCTCGAGCCCGATGGCGAGGTGCCATCGGCCGTGCGCGTGAAAGCGTTGTGCAACAGCGCACTTCTGGCGGATCTTCAGGGCGATGGCGAGACGGCGAAGGTGTTGATTGCGAAGGCCCGGTCTCTCGGCGACCTGGTGTCGGATCCGATCGCGCGCGCCTACGTGGATCTCGCCGACGGGCACCATTCGGTGTTCGCAGGTGAGTTGTCTCGTGCGGACGAATTCTTGACGGCGGCCGTGGAGGCACTCACTGCGCGGGGAGATCTGCAGGCGCAGGTGATGGCGCTGATGACGATCGGCTGGGCGCGGGAGTCTCAGGGCGACGCCGAGGGGGCCGCGGATTGCTACGGCAGGGTTCTCGCCGTCACCGAACCCCGATCCGAGTCGGTGTGGAGGTCATACGCCCTGTGCGGCATCGCGATCTCGGCGTGGCGCATCGGAGACGTCGACCGGACGCGCGACGCAGCGCGACAGGCGCTGCAGATGGCCCGGTCGCGGAGGGACTTCCACCTGGTGTCGGTGTGCCTGGAAGTCCTCGCCTGGGTTTCCTTGGCGGACGGTGACACAGGGCGCACCGCCACGCTGCTGGGCGCGGCGCAGGCGCAGGGACACGCAGGGGGCTCGGTCGTGGTGGTCCCGAACATGCGTGCACATCACGACGACTGCGAGAACCGTGCGCGGTCCGCACTGGGCCAGAAGGTGTTCGAGGAAATGCACGACCAGGGCGCAGCGTTGAGCTTCCGCTCCGCGATCGAACTCGCTTTGGGCGAGCGGACCCGACCCGCCGCGACGAGCGCCGAATCGGCGAGGGTCCTGACCAGGCGCGAGCGTGAAGTGTCCGAGCTCGTGGCAGAGGGCCTGACGAACAAGGCGATCGCTGCTCGACTGGTGATCTCGCCTCGGACCGTGGACGGTCACGTCGAGCACGTCATGACCAAGCTGGGTTTCTCGTCTCGCGCACAGATAGCGGCGTGGGTCGTCGAGCAGAGGGACCGCTGATCCGGGTTCGCACCGGACCGACGGGTCGGCAGCGGACCGGCCCCGGCCGTAGACGGGTCGGCTGTACCCACGGGCGCACGCGGTCGTGTCGCCCCGGGAGGGCGGTGGCGGCTGCCAGGGTGTGCCCGATCGCTCGTGAGCCGCCGTGCGACCGGCGCGGACGAGCAACCCCGGCATCGACCGTGAGGACGTGTTGAAGTAGATTCGGGACACTGAGCGCGCGCTTAGTTCTGTACCCGGACGAGGAGTGGTCCCGTGAGCTTCAAGAGCCCCTACGCCGATGTCGAGATCCCGAACCTCGGTCTTTACGACTTCCTGTTCGGCTCGATCGCGGAGGCGGACCTGGACCGGGTCGCCCTGATCGACGGCCGAACCGGTGCGGAGACCGACTACCGCACGCTGATCGCGAAGATCAATGCCGTGGCCGGGGCGCTCGCGGCACGTGGGTTGCAGGTCGGGGACGTCGTCGGGCTGCACTCGCCGAACTCGCCCGAGTTCGCGATCGCCTTCCACGGCATCCTGCGCGGCGGCGGCACGGCGACCACGATCAACGCGCTCTACACCGCCGCCGACATCGCCAAGCAGCTCAAGGACTCCGGCGCGACCGCGCTGTTCACCGTCTCGCCGATGCTGGCCCAGGCGGTCTCCGCCGCCGAGCAGGTAGGCATCCCCGCCGAGCGCGTCTTCGTGCTCGACGGCGCCGAAGGGCACCTGTCGCTGGCGGACCTGATCGCCGAGAACGCCACCGCCCCCGCCGTCGACTTCGATCCGGCCACCCAGGTCGCGGTGCTGCCGTACTCGTCCGGCACCACCGGTAACCCCAAGGGCGTCAAGCTCTCTCACCGGAATCTGGTCGCGAACGTCTGCCAGATCCGGCCCCGACTCGGGGTCCACGCCGACGACCGCGTCCTCGCTCTGCTGCCGTTCTTCCACATCTACGGCCTGACCGTGCTTCTCAACGCCTCGCTGTACCAGCGCGCCAGCCTGGTCACGATGGCGAAGTTCGACCTCCCCGCGTTCCTGACGCTGGTGTCGGAAAAGAAGTGCACCTACGTCTTCGTCGCACCGCCGGTCGCGCTGGCCCTGGCCAAGCATCCGATGGTCGACGAGTACGACCTGTCCAGCGTGCACACCATCCTGTCCGGGGCGGCCTCGCTCGACGAGGAACTCGGCAAGGCCGTCGCGACCCGCCTCGGCCTGCGGGTGCTGCAGGGCTACGGCATGAGCGAGCTGAGCCCGGTCAGCCACAACCTCGCGTACGACGAGGAGGGTGTGCCGCTCAGTTCCGTCGGCAAGCCGGTCGCGAACTCCGAGAACAAGATCGTCGACCCCGGTACCGGCGAGGAGATCGCGGTGCCGGCGGAGGGTCGCAGCGAGCCCGGCGAGTTGTGGGTCAAGGGCCCGAACGTCATGCTCGGCTACCTGAACAACGACGCCGCGACCGCCGAGACCCTGGACGCGGACGGCTACCTGCACACCGGCGACATCGCCGTCGTCGATGCGGACCGCAACGTCTACATCGTCGACCGGCTCAAGGAACTCATCAAGTACAAGGGCTACCAGGTGCCGCCGGCGGAGCTCGAGGCCCTGCTGCTCACGCACCCGAAGATCGCCGACGCCGCGGTCATCGGCGTCCTCGACGACGAGGGCGAAGAGGTGCCGAAGGCGTTCGTCGTCCTGCAGCCCGGCGCGGAGCTGACCGAGGGAGAGGTCATCTCCTTTGTCGCCGGGCGGGTCTCGCCGCACAAGAAGGTGCGCCGGGTGCAGTTCATCGACACCGTTCCGAAGTCCACGGCGGGCAAGATCCTGCGCAAGGATCTGCGGGCCGCGGAGGCGCGGGGTTAGTTCTCGTCGGGTCTCGTCACAGGGCGCCGTTGTCTGATTCAACCGGACGACGGCGCCCTGGTCATTCACGGGTGGTCCGTCGCGATCGTGGGAGAGGAATGTGCCTCCCGAGCGGATTGAGGTCGGCTGACCGCGCGAAAGTACTGACATCGAGCCCATTCTTCGCTAGAATTCGAACATCAGTTCGATGACGCCGGGGGGTGGCGAGCAGATGGACGAACACCTGACAGTGCTCGCCGCCGCCGTCGACGACCTGCTCGCCGACCCGCTGACCGGGCTCACCGACGACGAGGTCATCGACGCGTTGCAGCGGATGGAAGTATCGCTGCGGAAGGCCTCCGCGGTCGGACACCGGCTGATCGTCGAAACGGTGGAGCGGTCGATCCCCGGAAATCTGCACTGCCGATCCGTGAGCGAATTCCTCACTCAGACCCTGCGGATCTCCGGCGCCGCCCGACGGGTCAAGGGCGCGAACAAGGTTGGGACCTGGCACACGATCGGCGGCGACCCGATGGATGCGGTTCTGCCGGTCACCGCGCACGCCGTGCGGGAGGGTGTCGTCGGCCCGGATCATGTCGCAGCGATCGCGAAAACCATGCGCAAGGTCCCCCACGGCACCGGCGCCGACGAGATCGCGGTGGCGGAGAAGATCCTGTCCGACGCCGCCCGCACCATGCCTCCCGAAGACGTCACAAAGGTCGGCGTGCATCTGCTCACGCACCTGAACCCGGACGGTGACGGCCCGGACGAGAAGGACCGCAGACGCCGCCGCGGCCTGCGCATCGGGAAGCAGGGAACTGACTTGATGACACCAATCTCGGGATTACTGAATCCGGAAACGAAGGCGTTGTTGGATCCGGTCCTCGCGAAACTCGCCCGCCCCGGGATGAACAATCCCGACGATCCCGAATCGCCCTGCGGCGACATCGAATCCGACACCCTCGACCGAACGGCGCTGGCGAAAGCCGCCGCCCGCGACACCCGCACCGCCGTGCAACGCAACCACGACGCACTGAAAGTCGCCCTACGGCACCTGCTCTCGTGCGGGGTGTTGGGTAGTCATCGGGGACTGCCCGTCACCGCGATCCTGACCATGTCCGTGCGGCAGGTCGAAGAAGCATCCGGGGTGGCCACCACCGCCACCGGCGGACTCGTCCCGATCCGTGATGCGCTCCGAATGGCCGAGAAGGCACATCCGGTGCTCGCGCTCTTCGATCACAACGGCCGGCCGCTGCACCTCGGTCGGTCGAAGCGTTTGGCATCGGCTGATCAGCGACTCGCACTCATCGCCGCCTCGCGTGGCTGCACGAGACCGGACTGCGACGCACCAGCCTCGATGACCGCCGTGCATCACCTGACCGAATGGAACAAGGGCGGACGCACCGACATCGACGCTCTCGATCTCGCGTGCGATCACTGCCACGCCCTCGTCCACGACGGCCCCGGCGGCTGGCAGACCCGCAACGCAGCGGCAACCCTCGACCGCACCGGCCGGGCCGGAGCAGCATGCACCTGCCGGACCGTGAAAGAAGCCACCGGCCACGCAGGCAGCTCTGGCCGTACCGAAGCAGAAACAACGGGCAATGCAGGCCGCACCAGCCGTACCGCGGCGACGACCCCCGACCGCAGCGGCGACGCCGGCCGCACCGAATGGATCCCACCGCCGCACATCGACCCCACCCGCACACCGCGGGTCAATCAACGCCACCACCTCGGCGACATCCTCGCCGCAGCGCTGGCGCACCACCGCGCCCGCCGCGACGCAGAACTGCGCGAGCATCGGCGGCTCTGGGAGCGCGACGTGGATGGGGCCGGCGACGGCGACGCACCGTAGCCACGGACGCACACGCCCCCCGCACACGCCCACGCCGGGTGAATCCAGGTCGAGACGCGGGGCGGCCACTCTGGCATCGGTCATGCCGTGGCCACCTCGAAGACATCCTCGCCGCAGCGCTGGCGCACCACCGTGCCCGCCGCGACGCAGAACTGCGCGAGCATCGGCGGCAGTGGGGGCGCGACCGGAAAGAGAAAGACGACGGTGACGCGCCCTGACGAAGCCGATGTATCCGCTGTCCCACATGCCCGGATGTCGACCCGCGAATCGGAGCGCGTACCCACACATGGCCGCAAGCGTGCGCCCGGATCATCGGAGTTGGCCGAGGTGCTCAGGCATTCGGTTCACCCGGACGACCTAGCCCTTCTGTGTCAGGGTGGTGGTATTGGTCGACGTGGCCCGGGTCGGCTTGGGGGTGCCGCGTGAAACCCACCACTACCTGGGGTCAGAAGCAGAAAACTGAGTAGACTCATTAATGAGTCAAATTCGATCAGGTGGCTGCGGGAGGTGAGATCCGATGCAACGAACCGCAGGGGGCCGCCGTGAACGCGGCAAGGCCGAGAAGCAGACCCGGATCTGCCGCGCCGCGCGGGACCTGTTCGCCGAGAACGGTTACGAGGCCGTGACGACCCAGCAGGTCGCCGACCGCGCGGACGTCGCGATCGGGACGCTGTTCCGATACGCGTCGTCGAAGGCCGAACTGCTTCTCATGGTCTACAACGAGGCTTTCGCCGCGGCGGTCGCCCAGGGCGAGGTCGAGTCGGCGGGAGTCGCCGACCCCGTGCAGCGGGTGCTCGCGCTGATCGGCCCGGTGATCCACTCGGGCCGCGATCACGACGAGAACCTCGTCGCCTACCAACGCGACCTGCTGTTCGGTCCGCCCGACGCCCCGTTCCGGGTGGCCGGACTGCAGATCGTCACCCGCCTCGAGGAGCTGATCGCCGCGTGCCTCACCGGCGGCGATCCCGCGGACGAGGACGCGACCGCCGCCGGGCGGGCGGTCTTCGCCGTCCTCCACCTGGAGATCGCAGGGCCAGTCGTCCGGGCGTCCGAGCCCGGCGTCGCCTCCGGCGCGCTGCGCCGTCAGGTCGAACTGATCGTGGCGGGCTACCAGGCCCGCCGTCCACAACAGCAGTCAACGAAGGGAAGAGCTTGATGACCGCCATCACCAAGATCACCGTGCTGGGGACGGGTGTCCTCGGCTCCCAGATCGCTTACCAGAGCGCCTATCACGGCGTCGACGTCGTCGCCTACGACATCAGCGACGAGATCCTCGAGAAGGCGAAGGCGCGGTTCGCGGGCCTCGCCGAGACCTACAAGGCCGAGGTTCCCGGCGCCAGTGACGAATTGGTGCAGAACGCGCTCGGCAAGATCTCGTACTCCGCGGATCTCGCAGATGCCGTCAAGGATGCCGACCTCGTGATCGAGGCCATCCCCGAGATCCTCGACCTCAAGCGCGACACCTACACCAGGCTCGGCGAGGTGGCGCCGGCGAAGACGATCTTCGCGACCAACTCCTCGACACTGCTGCCGAGCGACCTGAAGGAGTTCACCGGCCGCCCCGAGAAGTTCCTGGCCCTGCACTTCGCGAACCACGTCTGGCGGCAGAACACCGCCGAGGTGATGGGCACCGACAGCACCGATCCCGAGGTCTACCGCCGCGTCGTCGACTTCGCCACCGCGATCGGCATGGTTCCGATCGAGCTCAAGAAGGAGAAGGCAGGCTACGTCCTCAACTCGCTGCTCGTGCCGTTCCTCCGTGCGGGCGCCGAGCTGCTCGTCGACGGGATCGCCGACCCCGAGACCGTGGACAAGACGTGGCGGATCGGTACCGGAGCCCCGCTCGGACCGTTCCAGATCTACGACATCGTCGGTCTGACCACCGCCTACAACATCTCCGCCGCCGGCGACGAGCCGCAGCAGCGGTTCGCGAAGTACATCAAGGAGAACTACATCGACAAGGGCAAACTCGGGGTCGCGACGGGCGAGGGCTTCTACAAGTACACCTCCTAGGCGCGGCAGCCGCCGACGGAAAGTGGGCGTCGGGCACGGGAATCGCTTCCCGTGCCCGACGCCCACTTCTGTGACGGTCTCCGGCCACCCGGGGAGGCGGCGGGCGGCTCAGAGACCGTACGACTTTCCGATGATCTCCCGCTGGATCTCGTTGGTGCCGCCGTAGATGGTGGCACCGAGGGCGGTGCGGACGTGCTGCACCATGTCGAACTCGGTGGAGTAGCCGTAGCCGCCCATCATCTGCATGCCCTCGAGGGACATCGCCTTGGCGACCTCGGTGGCCTTGAGCTTGGCCATCGACGACGCCCGCGCGAGATTTCCGGTGCTCGCCGGGTCGTCGGCCTGTGCCGCAACGGAATACACCAGCAGCCGGGCGCACTCGATCTCCGTCGCCAGGTCCGCCAGCCGGTGCTTGACCGCCTGGAACGAGCCGACCCGCTGACCGAACTGGGTGCGGTCGGTGACGAAGGTCAGGCAGTCGTCGAAGGCCCGTTCGGCGGTGCCGAGCAGCTGCGCGGCCAGGATCAGCCGCTCGGTGGCCAGCCCGGCCATCAGCTGGGCCCAGCCCTGCCCGACCTCACCCACCACCGCGTCGGCGGGCAGCACGCAGTCGGTGAAGTAGAGGTCGTTGACCTCGGTGCCGTTCATCGTGTCGATGCCCTTGACCGCCATGCCCGGCGTGCCTGCAGGCACGTGGAACATGGTGAGCCCGTGGTGCTTGCGCTCGCCGCGCTCGGTGCGGGCCACCAGCAGGATGCTGTCGGCGAGGTGCGCATTGGTGCACCACGTCTTCTGGCCGTTGACCACCCAGCCGTCGTCGGTACGTTCGGCGCGGCAGGTCAGGGCCGCGACATCCGATCCGGCGCCCGGCTCCGACATCGAGATCGCCAGCGCTGCACCCTCGGCGAGCCGGCCGAGGACCTGTGTCTTGAGCTCCTCGGAGGCGAACTTGGAGTAGATGCCGCCGGTGATCAGCGTGGTGCCGTGCCAGGGCACCGGCGCCATCCCGCGGGCCAACTCTTCGAGCAGCACGCACAGGTCGACGTGGTTGCCACCGGCGCCGCCGTACTCCTCGGCGACGTTGATGGCGGCCCAACCGAATTCGGCGATCCGCCGGTTCAGTTCGAGGCTGTGTCCCTCGCGGCCGCAGTCGGTGAGCTTGTCGCGCTGCTCGCGGGTACCGACCTCGCGGCGGCAGAAGTCGCGGACTGCGGCAGCGAATTCGCGCTGCTCCTCGGTGAGCGTGACGGTCATGGTTACTCCTGGCTGGATGGGCGAGATGGGCCTACGGCCGCAGAGGGGTGGGTCACACCGGGTCTGCGACGGGAACCGGTCGGGCGACGGTGTCGCGTTCGCCGTCGGCGTCTTCGGTCTCGGTGACGAACGAGCGGCGGGTGCTGTACGCGGACACGAACGAGATGATCGCGCACAGGACCAGGCCCGCAGCCAGCGGCCACCAGTGCTTCGAGCCGTCGGTGGGTACCAGTGCGGCAGCGACCAGCGGGGTCGGGGCGGCCCAGGCGACACCCGCGAACGCGCTGCACAGCGCGACACCGCTGTAGCGGACCTCGGTCGGGAACAGCTGCGCGGTCATCGAGGAGACGACGGCGTAGGTGGTGGCGTGGCCGAGGACGAGGGCGCAGGTGAACGCGACCGTCATCAGCGCCATGTTGCCGGTGTTGAACAGGGCGAAAAGCGGGAAGGCGAAGGCGCCGGTGAACACCACGCCGCCGATGAAGACGGTCCACGCGGGCACCTTGTCGCAGAGGATGCCGACCCCGATCATCGCGAACAGGTCGACCGTCGCGGCGATCAGCAGGATCATCAGGGTGTCGCTCCGGGTGAAGCCGTGGATGTTCGTGGCCATCGTGAGCATGTAGGTGGTGATCAGGTAGAACAGCACGATCACGCTGGCCTGCAGACCGATTCCGGCGAGCACCTTGCCGGGCATGGTGCGGATGACCTCGAGGATCGGATGCTCGACGACCGCGGCGGTCTCCTTCACCTCGGTGAACTCGCTGGATTCCTCGACACCGAGGCGGATGATCATGCCGATCACGACGAGCACGAAGCCGGCCAGGAACGGGATCCGCCAACCCCAGGACATCAGCTGGTCCTCGGGCATCCGGGCGACGAAGTACATGACGATCGTGGCGAGCACGAGGGCGAGCGGGCTGGCGATCTGCGGCGCCGAGCCGTAGAAGCGCATCCGGGACTTCGGAGCGTTCTCGACGCTCATCAGCACCGCACCACCCCACTCGCCGCCGACCGCGACGCCCTGGAGGAACCGCAGGGCGGTCAGCATGATCGGCGCCCAGATGCCGACCTGATCCCAGGTGGGAAGCAGACCGATCAGACCGGTGGCGGCACCCATCACGGTGAGGGTGGTGATCAGGGTGGTGCGTCGGCCGAGCCGGTCACCGAGGTGACCGAAGATGAACGCGCCGACCGGGCGGGCGAGGAACGCGACGCCGAGGGTGGCGAAGGATGCCAGGGTGCCGACGTTGCCCCCCAACGCCGGGAAGAAGATCGTCTTGAAGACCAGGGTGGCCGCGGTGGCGTAGATGAAGAAGTCGAACCACTCGACGGTGGTGCCGACGAGGCTGGCGAGGAAGGCGCGCTTCTGCTGCTTGGTGCCGAAGCTGGAGGCTGCGGGTGTGGTCATGGGAGGTGCCCTTTCAGCGGGGACTTCTCGAGGTACTTGGGGGTCCTTCGGTAGAGCTGAAAATCCGGTTCGAACTGGGGGAGCGGTCAGAAGCGGGCGTGCCCGCCGGTGAGCACGCCGGTGGTGTCGATGCGGGCGTCGAAGTCCACGCCGCCATCGCCGGCCTGCGCGCGGATGGTGAGGGTGTTGTCGGGCAGGACCGGTGCGGCGAACCGGGCCCGCAGTTCGGTCAGTTCCCAGGGCTGGGCGCCGGCCGCCTCGGCGACGGTGCGGGCGGCGATGCCGAGGGTGGCCAGGCCGTGCAGGATCGGGCGGTCGAAGCCGTAGCCGGTGGAAACCTCGGGGTCGATGTGCACCGGGTGCAGGTCGCCGGTGAGCCGGTACAGCGCAGGCAGATTCGGCTCGACCCGGAACTGCCGCTCGAAGGCGGCGCCGTCGAGATCGACGCGTGGGCTCGACGGGGCGCGCTCGCCGCCCCAGCCGCCGGAGCCGGGCAGGTGGATGGCGTAGGTGGCGGTGAACTGCTCGCACTCGACGGCGATGTCGATGGTGGCGGCGTTGCCCTTGTCCCACACCTGCGCGACGGCGGCGCGCATCTCGAGCTTCCCGGCCTCCGGCAGCGGAGCGTGCACGACCAACTGCTGCGCCGCGTGCAGCGACTCGAGCCGGTCGTAGGCGCCGAGCCCGCCCGCGTCCTCGACGGCCCACAGGCCCAGGCCGAGCCCGAACGTGGGCAGCACGCGCAGGTCCCGCTCGTAGACCAGCGGCAGCTGGTCCGGCTTCGCTCCGACGCACAACGCGTAGAGGATCGCGTCGGTCTCGGTGTAGGAGACGACCCGGGTGCCGAGGTCGTGGCCCTCGAGGGCGGCGACGGCGCTCACCGGAAGGCTCCGATGTTGGTGACGGCCTGGCCGAGGACCAGGGTGTGCACCTCGTTGGTGCCCTCGTAGGTGTACACGGACTCGAGGTTGTTCATGTGCCGGATCACGGGGTACTCCAACGTGATTCCGCTGGCACCGAGCATGCCGCGAGCCTCGCGGGCGACGTGCAGGGCCTGGGCGACGTTGTCCTTCTTGCCGAAGCTGATCTGCGCCGGAGCCAGTTGGCCTGCGTCCTTGAGCTTGCCGAGGTGGATCGCCAGCAGGTGCGCCCGGTTGACCCGGATCAGCATGTCGGCGAGCTTGCCCTGGGTGAGCTGGAAGCCGGCGATCGGCTTGCCGAACTGGGTGCGCTGCAGTGTGTACTCGAGCGCGGTCTCGTAGCAGTCGCGGGCGGCGCCGACCGCGCCGAACAGGATGCCGAAGCGGGCCTCGTTCAGGCAGGACAGCGGGCCCTTCATCCCGACGACGTTCGGCAGCACCGCTGAGCCGGGCAGGCGCACGTTGTCGAGGACGATCTCGGCGGTCACCGACGCGCGCAGCGAGAGCTTCTTCTCGATCTTGCGGGCCTGGTAGCCGGGGGTCTTGGTGTCGACGACGAAGCCGCGGATGCCCTCCTCGGTCATCGCCCAGATCACCGCGACGTCGGCGAGGGAACCGTTGGTGATCCACATCTTGGTGCCGCCCAGGATCCAGTCGTCCCCGTCGCGCTTGGCGGTGGTGCGCATGCTCGACGGGTCTGATCCGGAGTCGGGTTCGGTCAGGCCGAAGCAGCCGATGGCCTCGCCGGCGGCCATCCGCGGCAGCCACTCCTGCTTCTGCTCCTCGGATCCGAACTTCCAGATCGGGAACATCGCCAGCGAGCCCTGCACCGAGACGAAGCTGCGGGCGCCGCTGTCGCCTGCCTCGAGCTCGAGGCAGGCCGTGCCGTAGGCGACGGCGCTCATGCCTGCGCAGCCGTAGCCGTCGAGGTGCATGCCGAGCATGCCGAGCTTCCCGAACTCGAGCGCCATCTCCTTCGGGAACTCGTGGTTCTCGAACCATTCGCCGACGTTCGGCTTGATCTGCTCGCCCACGAGCTGACGGACGGTGTGCGCGACCATCCGCTCCTCCTCGCTGAGCAGCTGCTCGAGCGCGAGGAAGTCGCGGGGATCGGGGGTGAGGGAGGTGTTCGTCATGGAATGTCCTCAGCGCTTGGGGGCGGCGGTGCCGCCGGTGGTGGGTTCGGGGACGGTGGTGACAGCGGCACTGCCGCCGTGTCTTTCGGAGGCGGCCGCGACGGCGGCGTGCCGGGCCGGGCTGTCGAGCAGGCCGATGCGGGTGGCATGCCATTCGGTGTCGTCGTAGCGGCCGTCGTCGAGACTGCGCAGCAGCGCGCGGGTCGCGGCGAGCGCGTCCGGCGGGATCGACGCGAGCCGGGTGGCCAGCGCCAGGGCCTGCTCGCGCGGCTCACCGTCGGCGCGGTGGGTCGCCAGGCCGCCGGCGACGGCGTCGTCCGCGTCGAAGCGGTCGGCGAGCACCAGCAGCCGGGTGACGGTGGCCCGCGGCAGGGTGGCGTGGATCCTGCGGATCGACTTCGGGTTGTACAACAGCCCGAGTTCGACGGCGGGGACCCGGAACCAGGCCCCGGCGCCGACGATGCGGGCGTCGCAGGAGGTGACCAGCTCGACCCCGGCGCCGACGCACGGTCCGTCGATCGCGGCGACCACCGGGACCGCGGCCCCGCGGATCGCGGCGGCTGCGGCGTCGAGGTCGACGTCGTAGTCCAGGTCAGCGGAGGTGCCGGTCAGGTCCGCGAAGTCGGCGCCGGCGCAGAACACCCGGCCGCTGCCGGTGAGCAGCACCGCCCGCACGTCCGCCGGCAGGCCGGTGAACGTCTCCCGCAGTTCCCGCAGCAGGCTGCGGGACAACGCGTTCCGGCGGTCCGCCCGGTCGAGGACGACCTCGAGGACGTCCCCGTTCCGACGCAGGGTGAGCTGGGCGCCGGTCACGACACCGGCTCCGGCTGTGGCATGACCTCGACGCCGTCGAGGCGCGGGACGGCCCACCGCTCACGCAGTGGGCTGTAGTCGAATGCCAGTGCGGATTCGAGGGATTCGGCCAGGTTCAGCAGGTCCGCGTCCCGGTCCTGCGCCGCGACGAGCTGGGCGCCGATCGGCAGTCCGTCGGACAGGCCGACGGGCAGCGTGATCGCGGGGGTGCCGGCCACGTTGAATGGGGAGGTGAACGGGAACGCTCCCCACAGCCAGTCCACCTCGACGCCGTCGATTGCCTCGGGCCGGTCGCCGTGCGGAAACGCCACCGTCGCAACGGTCGGGGTGAGCACCGCGTCGAAACGACCCAGGAACAGGTCGATTCGGCGGCGGAACTCCGGCAGCGCCTCCCTGGCCCGGGCGACGTCGGAACTGGCCAGCTTGTTCGCCGCCCGCAGACTGGCGTGCTCGTATGCGGTGAGCAGGTCCGGGTTTTCGAGCAGGTGCCCACGCTCGCGCAGTTCGTCGTCGAGGACGAGTGGACCGAAGATGTCGCTCCATCCGTCGATCGGGATGTCCCGCTGCACCACCTCGTGGCCGAGATCGGACAGCACGCCCGCGACCACGTCGAGCCGGGCGGCGATCGGCGGATCCACCGGACGGCCCTCGGGCCGTGGGCAATACGCGATCCGCAGCTTCGGCCCGGTGCGCCGCACCAGTGTGGTGTCGGCGAGGACCTCGACCATCAGCCGGGCGTCGTCGACGGTCCACGCCAGGGGGCCAGCGGTGACGAAGTCGGTCATCGCCCGGAACCCGCGCTCGTCGGGGCACATGCCGGTGGTCGGCTTGTACCCGACGAGGCCGCTGAACGCGGCGGGGATGCGGATGGAGCCGCCGCCGTCGGAGCCCAGTGCCAGGGAGGCCAGGCCGGCGCCGAGGGAGGCCGCGGCGCCACCGCTGGACCCGCCGGGGGTGCGGGTGACGTCCCAGGGGTTGCCGGTGTCGGGGCCGAGCCGGTTGTCGCTGGTGGCGGACTGGCAGAACTCGGGAACGTTCGTCTTGCCGGGCATGACGGCGCCGGCGGCACGCAGCCGGGCGACGACCCCGGAGTCGGAGCGGGCGACGCGGCCGCGCTGGGTGAGGGAGCCGAGGCCGGTTTCGGTGTCGGCGAGGTGGAAGGCGTCCTTGATGGACACCGGCACGCCGAGCAGCTGTCCGGTCTCGCCGGCCCGGTAGCGGGCGGCGGCGTCGGCGGCCTGCGCGCGGGCCAGCGCGGGGGTGAGCGTGACGTAGGCGTGGAGTCGGCCGTCGAGGCGCTCGATCCGGTCCAGGACCTCCTCGGTGACGTCGACCGGGTCCAGGTCGCCGCGGGCGTAGGCGCTGGTGAGTTCACGCACCGGCAGGTGCAGGGGAGACTCAGCCATGCGGATGCACCCCACCCGAGATGCCGTACACCTCGCCGGTGACGTAGCCGGCGTCGGGGCCGACGAGGAACGACACCAGGCCGGCGACGTCCTCGGGGCGGCCGACGCGGCCGACGAGGGACCGGTTCTCGGCGTAGCCGGAGAAGAACTCGTCGGGGTAGATCTTGCGGAGGAAGTCGTTGTAGATCAGGCCGGGGGTGACCGCGTTGACGCGGATGCCGAACTTGCCGTTCTCGGCGGCGGCGACGCGGGTGAGCGCGAGGACACCGGCCTTGGCGGCGGAGTAGGCGGCTCCGTGCTCGGTGCTGGTCTCGTAGGCGGAGATCGAGGAGATGTTGACGATTGCGCCGGAGTTGGCCTGCTGCATCAGGGGCAGGGCGTGGCGCATCGTGTGGAAGGTGCCGGTGAGGTCGACGTCCAGGCAGCGTTTCCAGGTCTCGGAGGACATCTCGGCGACCGGCTCGATCTTCGACCAGCCGGCGTTGTTGACCAGCACGTCGAGGCGGCCCTTGGTCTCGGCGATCTTCGCGACGACGGCCTCGACCTGCGCCTCGTCGGTGACGTCGAGCAGGTGGTGGGAGAACTCGCGGCCGTGCTCGGCGGACAGTTTGGCGGCCAGCTCGCCGCACCGGCGTTCGTGGATGTCGGTGACGATCACGTCGAAGCCGTCGGCGGCGAGGCGTGAGGCGATCGCGGCGCCGATGCCGGCGCCGGCGGCGGCGGTGACGAGGGCAGTGGGACGTTCTTGCATGGCAAGGCCTTTCGAGGGGGGAAGGGGTGCGCGGTGCGCGGGGTCAGCCGGCGAGGGTGCGGCGGAGGAGGGCGATCGTCTGCTGGGGCTGGTCGACCACCATCAGGTGCCCGGCTTCGGTGATCTCGGTGTAGCTCGCGTGCCCGATCGCGCCGAGGATGATGTCGGCGGCCTTCCTGGGACAGAAGCTGTCGTGGTCGGCGCCGATGATCGTGACCGGGGTGTCGGTGCCGATCTCGGCGAGGGCCGGGGTGAGCGGTGCGTCGACGAGCGCGGCCATCGCGGTGGAAGCGTTGAGGTAGCCCGCGGCGTCTCCAACGGCGGCCAGCCGCGCGGTGGTGACGGCGTCCACGTCGGAGGACGGATTGTGCAGGGCGGCAGCGGTGTCCGCGTGCAGGGCCTCGCGCTGTGCGGCCTCGTCGTTGCCGCGGAACAGTTCGATCCGGCCGGCGTAGAAGCCGGCGGCGCCGCGGCCGACGACGCTGGAGGTGCCGAGCGCGACGACCGCGGTGACCAGGTCGGGGCGCTGCGCGGCGGCGGACAGGACGACGGTGCCGCCGAGGGAGAAACCGATGCAGACGGCCGGTCCGGTGACCTGCTCGAGGAAGACGATCAGATCGTCGCGCAGTTGCGTGAGGGTGCCGTCGCCGGAGCCGGCGGTGCTCCGGCCGTGCCCGCGCAGGTCGTAGGCGTAGGTGGTGTACTCGCCGATTCCGGCCTGCTGCACCGTGCGCCAGCTCAGGCGGTCCTCGGCGAGGCCGTGGATCAGCACGACGGCGGGCCCGGAGCCGGCGCGGGTGTAGGTGACGTCGATGTCGCGCAGTGTGACGGTCTCGGTGACGAGATCGGTGGTGCCGCTGGTCATGTCTGCTCCTGTCGAGATCATGTCTCTGAGAACGTTCTTGCGGATCTTTCCGGCGGGGGTCTCGGGCATTTCGGTGACCACTTCGATGGACTCGGGCCACAGTCGGCGCGGGACGCCGCGCTCGGCGAGCCAGTCGACGAACTCGTCGAAGCCGGGGGCGGTGCCGAGCGGCTGGAGGACGGCGCAGATCCGTTCTCCGAGGCGGTCGTCGGGGCGTCCGATGACGGCGACGCGGGCCACCTGCGGGTGTCCGGCGACGGCATTCTCGATCTCCACCGGCGAGATGTTGACGCCGCCACGGATGATCAGGTCCTTGATCCGGCCGGTCAGCCTCAGGTAGCCGTCGGAGTCGACGATGCCGGTGTCGCCGGTGCGGAACCAGCCGTCGGAGGTGAACGAGGTGCGGTACAGCTCATCCTGGCCGATGTAGCCGAGAAACAATGAGGGCGTGCGCATCACGATCTCGCCGTCGGTCCCGCGCGGGGCGATGGCGCCGTCCTTCGTGATCGTTTCGAGTGCCACCCCGGGCATCACCTTCCCGCAGGTTCGCGCGACGAGTTCGGTGGTGTCGCCTGGGAGGCTGGAGGTGGCGCCGCCCTCGCTCATCGCCCAGATCGCGGCGATGCGGGTGCCGGGCATCTGGGTCTGGGCGAGCTCGATCAGGCTGGGTGCGACCGGCGCGCCGCCGCAGAGGAAGACGCGCAATCCGTTCAGTTTCGGTGTGTCCGAGTCCCATTCGGCGTCCACCACGTCCTTGAGGAACGGGGTGGCGGCGACCGTGATCTCGCATCCGTATCGGTCGACCAGATCGAGTGCCCGGCGCGGGTCCCAGGCGTCCTGCAGGATCAGCGTCGCTCCGGTCATCATCGACATCCGGGCGCCGTGCCAGAAGCCGGTGCTGTGGCCGAGTGGGGAGGGCATGAAGATCGGGTGCTCGCCGGTGACCTGATAGCGGTCGATGACCATCCGGTTGTAGGCACTGAGGCCGGCCTCGGAGTGCGCGATCGCCTTCGACTTGCCGGTGGTGGACGAGGAGAACAGGATGTGCGCGAGTCCGGCCGGGTACTCGGGGACGGCGGTGTCCGGTCCGTCGAAGGTGCGCCAGGTGCGGGTGCGGTGGTCGCCGTCGATCAGCAGGGCATGGACCAATCGGCCGAGTTCGGCTGCAAGAACATCGGATTCGGCAGTGAAGTCGCGTCCACGATGGGATCGCGGCAGGATCACGGCCTTCGCCCCGACCAGGTTCGCGGTGTAGGCGACGGATTTCGGGTCGGTGGTCACCGGGAGGGTGCCCGCGACCAGTCCGGCGCGGACGACGGCCAGGTAGGCGGCCATCCACTCGGTCCAGTTCGGCAGGCAGACCACGACGACGTCGCCGGCGACGAGGCCGCGTTCGATCAGTTCGGCCTCGATCTCCGAGGACAGGTCCCACAGTTCGCGGCGGGTCAGAACGTGGTCGCGGTCGTCGCGGACGGCGACGGCCTGCGGATCCCGCGCCAGGTGGCCGCGGAAGAGGGCCAGGGGAGTCTCGGTGGTGGGGGACTCGCCGGCCGGGCACCCGTCGAGGGCGATGGTGGCGAGAGTGGCTACGCGGGAATTCACAGCGACTCCGTTTCGGTGAAAAGCCGGGTGGGGGAAGCGCAACGCGGGGAGATCGCGGCGTCGATGGAATGATTCTGTGGGGTAACCCGACTCACAGTCAAGAGAGTGACGTCGCTTTTTTGTAAACTCTGATCATCAGTCTGTTAACCAGCTACGATTCGCGCAACGAAAAGGAGAGGTATGCCGCACGTACCGAACACCACCAAGGGGCGTCAGACTCGCACCCGCCTCCTCGACGCGGCCCGGGCCGTGTTCGCGCGTGATGGTTACGTCGGTACGACGATGAGCGGGGTGGCCACGGAGGCCGGCATGTCGCTCGGGGGGCTGTACCGGTACTTCAAGGACAAGGACGACCTGTTCTCGGCGCTGATCGCCGACACCCACGACGACCTGTTCCGGGCGAGCGGAAACCTGAAGCACCGGCTCGAGGACGAACCGTACGAAGCCCTGCTCGAATCGAACACCGGCTACCTGGCGCACTACTACGACAACCGCGACATCATGCGCACCCTGGTCGAGGCCGCCAGCGTGGATCCGCAGTTCCGGGAGTTCTGGTGGAAGATGCGCAACCGGCACATCGACCGGTTCACCACCGCGTTGAAGTCCAAGTGCGGCATCGTCGAGGTCGCCGGCCAGCCCTCCTCGGTGATGGTGGAGGCGATGGCCTGCATGGTCGAGCAGTCCGCGTACGTCTGGTACGCGCAGGATGCCCTCCAGGACCGGACGATGCCGGTGGAGCAGGCTGCGGAGGTCGTCACCAGGATCTGGTTCGCGACCTTCTTCGGCGGGCAAGCGGACGGTCACTCCAGCGCGGCCTCGTGACAGACCGATCGACGAGTCGGGGTGCTCGCCGGGCGCTCAGGTGCCGGATGGATCGTCAGGCCCATCGCTCCTCAGTCTGCGCGGCCGGCGGCTCGTCGTCCTCGTAGTCGAGCGGCGGCGAGGTCTCGTGCCGGTCGCGTGCCCGGGATGACGCGGCCGAACACGACGGCGGTCACCATCGACACCGCCAGCCACGCGCGCAGTGCCCACACGATCCACTGCATACCGCGAGGATGCGTCGGTCGTTCGGCTGACAGTGCCGAATGTCCGCCGGGCCCCGGGTCAGGTGCCCGGCGGGGTCATGTCCAGGCGCACGCCGAGCAGGCGCACCGCGCGCGACGGGTCGAGGCGGTCGGTCAACGCGACCGCGGCCTCGGCGATCACCGCTTCGTCGAGCGTCGGCTCGGGCAGGGCGCTGCCGGTGGTATGGGTCTCGAACGGGGCGTAGCGCACCTTGAGGGTGACGCGGACCGCCGGCCGGCCCTCCGCCCGCACATCCGCCGCGACCCGCCCGGCCAGGGTGCGCACCTCGTCGGTGATCGCGGTGCGGTCGGTGATGTTGTGCTGGAACGTGGTTTCGCGGCCGTGCCCGCGGGCCACATACGGTTCGGCGTCGACTTCGGTGCGGCCCCAACCGAGGGCGAGGCGCCGCAGCCAGGGCCCGGTGGTCGGGCCGAGGGTCGCCGCGAGCGTCGCCTCATCGGTGTCGGCCAGTTCGCGGACGGTGTGGACTCCCAGCGCGGCAAGCTTTTTCGCGGTCTTGGCGCCGATGCCCCAGAGGGCGGACGTGTCGCGGTCGCCCATCACGGCGAACCAGTTGTCGGCGGTCAGCCGGAATGTGCCCTGGGGCTTGCCGAATTCGGTGGCGATCTTCGCGCGGAGGGTGTTGTCACCGATGCCGACCGAGCAGTGCAGTCCTGTCGCGTCGAGGACGGCGGCCTGCACCGTGCGGGCGAAGGCGTCGGGATCGGTGGTCTGCACGCCGAGGAACGCCTCGTCCCAGCCGAGCACCTGGACGACGGCATCGAGCCCGCGGAGGGTGTCCATGACGACCTTCGAGGCGGCCGTGTAGACGTCGGCGTCGACGGGCAGGAACACCGCGTCGGACACGTCCCGCAGCTTGCGGGCCGCAACGCGCAGCGGCATCCCGGACCCGACGCCGAACTCGCGGGCCTCGTAGGAGGCGGTGGAGACGACACCCCGCTCGGTGGGGTCGCCCCGGCCGCCGACCACGACGGGGCGGCCCCGGAGCTCCGGCCGGCGCAGCACCTCGACCGCGGCGATGAACTGGTCGAGGTCGACGTGCAACATCCAGCGCTCACGCGGATCTCGGTCCATCACGTCAGTGTGCGCCCGCGGCGACGGCCCGGCCCGCCGGCCCGGCGCCGACCGAACCGGAGCGCGCCGAGCGCTTCGGACGCCACGCCGGTGTCGTCGAGTCCTACTCCGCGGTGCCGGAGCAGGACACGACAGCGAACTGACCAGTGGAGGTCTGTTCGCTGATCACCGCGCCGTTCTGCCGAATGGTGCAGGTGATCGTGGTGGCCGTGTCGTCGGCCTGCGCGGTCAGGGACACGATCTTCAGGCCGGAGACCGTCACGTCGCGGCTCCACGGGAGGGCGGCACCATTGTCCTGTGCGGTGTTCGCGGAATCGCCGCTCGTGTAGGTGATGTTGCTGGCGGTCGGACCGTCACTGGTCACTTCGTAGGTGACGTTGACGACTTCGTTGAGATTCTTGTCGATTTCGTTCGCGGCGCCGCCGAACAGTGCGGCGCAGCCCCCGAATACCAGGACGCACAGCAGCACGACGCCGCCGAGTATCCAGGGCCATTTCTTCCGCTTGGATGGCGGCTGCTGGTAGTAGCCGGGCTGTGGGTACTGCCCGGGCTGTGGGTACTGAGCGGGTTGGCCGACGTGCCCACCGGGCGGGTACTGGCCGGACTGTTGAGGATCTTGCGGGGGAACCGACATGGCAGCACTCCTCGAGTCTCAGGAAGCCCGGCTTCGGACACGCGCCGGTGCGGTCCGACAATCGTCACACGTACGAAATCGAACAGACCGAAGAGTTTGTATTCTGCTGCGCTGCTGAGCTCGAAGCGTTACCTCCGAATGCACTCACCCACCGGCGACACGAATCGGGATGCTTGTGGACGTCTTTCGGTGTGCAGCGGATGCGACAGCGTCCCTCCGGCCCGGCGTCAGAGTTGTGTCAGGTGTCGAACGGGCCCAGATCGGCGCCGTTCGCGATTTCCGGGGAAGGGGACGTGGTGGCGATTCCGGTCAGCACCGACCGCCTCGTCACGCCGTGGTTACCCTGATCGTGTTGTTTCTTTCCCGCATGTCAGGGTCCCGTTCGACCGTGCGCCACGGTGACAACGGTCGTTGTCGCCGTGACATGTATCTCACGCGGCGGGGTATCGAGGAGGGGGACTCGCAGAATGGCCTGGTCCGACGGGGTGGTGGCCCGCCCGGGGCGGAGCGGGCGCGTGCCAGGATGGGCGCATGACTATCGGAACCCTTGTGCTGCTCCGCCACGGCGAGAGCGAATGGAACGCGATGAACCTGTTCACCGGATGGGTGGACGTCCCGCTCACGGACAAGGGTGTCGCGGAGGGCAAGCGCGCCGGGCAGCTGCTCAAGGAGCACGACCTGCTGCCCGACGTGCTGTACACCTCGCTGCTGCGCCGCGCGATCAGCACCGCGAACATCGCGCTCGACGCCGCCGACCGGCACTGGATCCCGGTTGTCCGCGACTGGCGCCTGAACGAGCGGCACTACGGCGCGCTGCAGGGCAAGAACAAGGCGCAGACCAAGGCCGAGTACGGCGACGAGCAGTTCATGCTGTGGCGGCGTAGCTACGACACCCCGCCGCCGCCGATCGAGGCCGGCAGCGAGTACAGCCAGGACGCCGACCCGCGGTACGCGAACCTCGAGCAGGTCCCGCTGACCGAGTGCCTGCTCGACGTCGTCAAGCGCCTGATCCCGTACTGGGAGGACACCATCTCCCAGGAGCTGCTCGCCGGGAAGAACGTGCTGGTCGCGGCGCACGGCAACTCGCTGCGCGCCCTGGTCAAGCACCTCGACGGCATCTCCGACGAGGACATCGCGGGCCTGAACATCCCGACCGGCATCCCGCTGCGCTACGACCTCGACGAGAACCTCAAGCCGCTCAACCCGGGCGGCACCTACCTCGATCCCGAGGCCGCTGCGGCCGGTGCCGCGGCCGTCGCCAACCAGGGCGCGAAGTAGCAACACCATGACGACGACCCGGGCCCCGCACGCGGATCCGCGGACCCGGGTCGAACGCCAGGTGAACAGCAGGAAAACAGTGCCGTTCGGCGCCGTGACGTGCAGCGAAACGCCTGCACCCGGCGCCGATCGGTGTTTTCGCGGTCGTACGATTCACTCGTGACTGTTGTTCAGGTCGTCGTTCTGGTCGCCGCCGCCGCGGTGATCGGCTACCTGGTCGGCGGGGTGCTCGTCCCGCGACTGAAGGCGCGCTACAACCGGCGCGAAGCCGAGCAGGCCGGCCTGACGATGTCCCAGGTACTCGACCTGATCGTGCTCGCCAGCCAGAGCGGCATCGCCGTCGTCGACCGATTCCACGACGTGGTCCTGTTCAACCCGCGGGCCGAGGAACTCGGCCTGGTGCACAACCGGACCATCGAACCGCGCGCCTGGGCCGCGGCGAACAAGGTCCTCGACACCGGCGAACCCGTCGAGGTCGACCTCAGCGTCAAGAACCCCGGGCGCGGCCGCGGCCGGATCGCGGTCCGTGGACTCGCCCAGCTGCTCAGCGAGGAGGACCGCCGATTCGTCGTCCTGTTCGCCGACGACGACTCCGAGGTGGCGCGGATGGAAGCCACCCGCCGGGACTTCGTCGCCAACGTCAGCCACGAGCTCAAGACCCCGGTCGGCGCGATGGGACTGCTGGCCGAGGCCCTGCTCGAATCCGCCGACGATCCCGCGTCGGTCCGGCACTTCGGTGAGCGGGTGCTGTCCGAGTCGCGGCGGCTCGGCAACATGGTCGGCGAACTGATCGCGCTGTCCCGGCTGCAGGGCGCCGAGAAGCTGCCCGACCTCGAGCCGGTCGCGGTGGACGAGGTGATCGACGAGGCCATTCGGCGCAGCACGCTGACCGCGGAGAACGCGGGCATCACCGTCACCGCGGACAAGCCGAGCGGCCTCGAGGTGCTCGGCGACCGCACCCTGCTCGTGACCGCGCTGTCGAACCTGGTGGAGAACGCGATCGCGTACTCGCCGCAGGGGTCGGCGGTGTCGGTGAGCCGATCGCTGCGCGGCGACGACGTCGCGATCGCCGTCACGGACCGCGGGATCGGCATCGCGAAGGAGGACCAGGAGCGGGTCTTCGAGCGGTTCTTCCGCGTCGACAAGGCCCGGTCCCGCTCCACCGGCGGCACCGGGTTGGGTCTGGCGATCGCGAAACACGTCGCCGCCAACCACAACGGTTCCATCACCCTGTGGAGCAAGCCCGGGACCGGCTCCACCTTCACCCTGGTCGTGCCCGCGCACACCGAGGAAGCCGATTCACCCGACGACCAACCGGCGCCCGACGCGCTCGGGCGCCCCGCCGCAACCTCAGGCAAGTCCATTACGACCATTCACCCAGAGCGACCCGGTCAGGGCGCAACGAACATGGAGGCCAACCGGTGACGAACGTGCTGATCGTGGAAGACGAGGAGTCGCTGGCCGACCCGCTCGCGTTCCTTCTCCGCCGGGAAGGATTCGAGGCGACGGTCGTCGGTGACGGTCCGTCCGCGCTCGCCGAGTTCGACCGCGCCGGGGCCGACATCGTGCTCCTCGACCTCATGCTGCCGGGTATGAGCGGCACCGACGTGTGCAAGCAACTGCGTGCCCGCTCCGGGGTGCCGGTGATCATGGTGACCGCCCGCGACAGCGAGATCGACAAGGTGGTCGGTCTCGAACTCGGCGCGGACGACTACGTGACGAAGCCGTACTCGGCGCGAGAACTGATCGCCCGGATCCGCGCGGTGCTGCGCCGCGGCGCCGACAACGACACCGACAGCGGGATTGCCGACGGTGTGCTCGAGGCCGGGCCGGTCCGGATGGACGTCGAACGCCACACCGTTCAGGTGAACGGTGAACCGGTGACGTTGCCGCTCAAGGAGTTCGATCTGCTCGAGTACCTGCTGCGCAACTCCGGCCGGGTGCTCACCCGCGGCCAGTTGATCGATCGCGTGTGGGGCGCCGACTACGTCGGCGACACCAAGACCCTCGACGTGCACGTCAAGCGGTTGCGCTCGAAGATCGAGGCGAACCCGGCCAAGCCGGAGCACCTGGTCACCGTCCGCGGGCTGGGTTACAAGCTCGAGGGGTAGGAGGAGGGTGCCGCGTCATCGCGGTACCACCGTTTCGCAGTCGCCAGAGGGATGGCGTTATACCCTGAGTTGCCCGGTTTCGCGGCGGAATCGACAGCAAATCCCTAGCATGTGTTGGTCACGAACACCAGCGCAAAGTGGTTTCGATTCGTGAACAAGACCACGTATGCCGTTGTATTCTCGGCGCTCAAGGAATTCTCAGGATCATCGATCGCACCGTTTCGGTGGCGGCCGCTTGACCTGCGCCAACTCCGCTTCGTGAACGCGTCACAGCTCCGCGTCGGAGCGCGTCGTACGAAGGGATTTTTGTGTTCAATCCTCCGGAGTCCCTTACCGCCCGCGTCCCGGCATCCGGCTCGGTCCCCGATGGCGTCGCCGCGTCGGCTGCCGCTCCCGCAGTCGGCCGGTGCAGCGAGCCGTTCCCGCTCTCCGCCGCTCAGCGCGGCATGTGGTTCGCCCAGCACTTGGTGCCGGACGTCCCGGTCACCATCGCGCAGTACATCGAGATCGAGGGCGACTTCGACATCGACGTGCTTCGGCGCGTCGGCCCCGCCGTCGCGCGAGAGTTCGGCACCCCCCTGCTGCGGATCGTCGAGATCGACTCCGAGCCGTACCAGGTGGTCGACGACACCCTCGACGACGAGATGCCCTACCGGGACCTGAGGGGCGAGATCGATCCGCACGCCGCGGCCATGGAGTGGATGCTCCAGGACTACTCCGCCACGATGGATCTGCTCACGGAGCGGCTGATCCGGGGCGCGGTGCTGCAGCTGGGGGACCGGCACTACTACTGGTATTTCGCCATCCACCACATCGCCCTCGACGGGTTCGGTGCGGTCACGTTCATGGCCCGCATGGCCGAGGTCTACACCGCGGCGGTCCTCGGTCGGGATCCGGCGCCGTCGGTGGCCAGTGACCTGATCGCCGTCAACGAGGCCGAGGACAAGTACCGCGAGTCCACCCGGTTCCAGTCCGACCGCGAGTACTGGATGTCGCGCGCCACCGATCTGCCCGCGCCGCTGACGCTGTCCAACCGGACCGGACGACTGGAGGTGCGCTCCCGTTTGGTCGGCGGCGCACTGCCGGACCAGATCCTCACCGCACTCGACGACGCGGTCACCCGGCACAACTCCGCGGACACCGCAATCACCGTGGCCGCGATGGCCGTGTACCTCGCGGACATGACAGGCGCGACCGCCATCGTGCTGAGCCTGCCCGTCTCCGCGCGCACCACCGCGGTGCTCCGCCGCTCCGGCGGCATGGTCTCCAATGTCGTTCCGCTGCGCATCTCCGTCACCCCGGAGACCACCGTCGGCGAGCTCGTCGCCCAGGTCGGGCTGGAGATGACCGGCGCGCTGCGGCATCAGCGCTACCGGCACGAGGACATTCGCCGCGACATCGGCGACCTCGACGGCGGGCGCGGGTTCTTCGGGCCGGCGATCAACATCATGAACTTCCACACCGAGATCACCCTCGGCAGGGAAACGGGCAAGTTCCACGTGCTCTCGACCGGCCCGGTCGAGGACCTGTCGATCAACATCTACCCGAGCGTCGTCGGGCGCAGCACCC
Organism: Rhodococcus sp. NPDC004095; assembly: GCF_053604015.1. Lineage (NCBI taxonomy): Bacteria > Bacillati > Actinomycetota > Actinomycetes > Mycobacteriales > Nocardiaceae > Rhodococcus > Rhodococcus sp. NPDC004095. The sequence goes on along the minus strand of NZ_JBSGGS010000004.1, from coordinate 441,024 downwards.
GGGTCGATTTCGAGGCGAACCCGCACTGCTACACCGAGGACGAACTCCAGGCCCATCACGGCCGGTTCCTTCGGGTCCTCGACCAGTTCGTCCATGCAGACGCCACCACCCCGGTCGCCGACATCGAACTGCTCGGAGCGGATGAGCGTGAGCGCCTCCTCGAATGGTCGCGCGGACCCCGCGTCCCCGCACCCGCGATGTCGCTGCTCGGGCGGTTCGCTGCTCGGGTTGGTGCGGTTCCGGATGCGCCGGCGGTGGTGTGTGGTGGCGAGTCGGTCACTTACTCGGAGTTGGATCGGCGGTCGTCGGAGCTGGCCGGTGAGTTGATCGAGCGTGGTGTCGGCGCTGACGATGTCGTCGGTGTGATGCTGCCGAGGTCGGTGGCGTGGGTCGTGGCGATGGTCGCGGTGTGGAAGGCGGGGGCGGCGTATGCGCCGATCGACCCGTCGTACCCGGCCGAGCGGGTGGAGTCGATTCTGATCGATACCGAGGCGCGGTGCGTGATCGGCGAGAGCGGTCATGAGCTGACGGTTCCGGTCATCGCACCCGATGCGGGTGCCGGGCGTGCGGTGACGGGCGTTGTCGACCGGTGGCGTGAGGAGCTGGCGGGTCGTCGTCTGGGTTACGTCATCTCGACGTCGGGTTCGACGGGTAAGCCGAAGCCGACGCTGGTTCCGATGGCGGGCATCGAGAACACGTTGGCCTGGTACGAGAGCGAGCTGCCCGCCGAGGGCGGCCTGCTGATCGCCTCGTCGCCGAGCTTCGACCTGACCCAGAAGAACGTGTGGGCGGCGCTGGCGGGCGGCCGGTCGATTCATCTCGCCGCCGACGGTTTCGATCCCGAGGAGATCCTGGCGATCGTCGCGGGTGGCGGTGTCCGGGTGGCGAACATGTCGCCCAGCGCCTTCGGCGCGGTCGTCGACGGCGACGCCGACGGCGTGCTCGGCGCGCTCGACGTGGTCTTCCTCGGCGGTGAGCCGATCAACGTCGGACGGTTGGCCGGACTCATGGAATCCGGTGTGCGCGTGGTCAACAGCTACGGACCCACCGAAGCGTCGGACGTGGTGTCCTGCCAGGCAGCGACAGCCGCCGATGTGGCTGGTGTGCCGATCGGGCATCCGCTGCCCAATGTCGATCTGTTCGTTCTCGATCGACGACTCGATACGGTGCCGATCGGTGTCGAGGGTGAGCTGTACATCGGCGGCGTCGGCGTCGGCCGTGGCTACGGCGGCAGGTTCGACCTGACGTCCCAGCGGTTCGTCGCCAATCCCTTCGGTGAGCCCGGCGACCGGCTGTACCGCACCGGTGACCTGGTCCGCTGGAACCGCGAAGGGGCCCTGGAGTACGTCGGCCGCACCGACTTCCAGGTGAAGCTGCGTGGCCTGCGCATCGAGCTCGGCGAGATCGACACTGTGCTGTCCGACCATGATTCCGTCGACTTCGCGGTCACCGTCGCGCATGAGCGCGGCAATTCCACGGTGCTCGTGTCCTACGTGTACCTCGGTAACGGGCACACCTTCGACGCGGGCGCCCTGACGGCGTTCGCCGGCAAGTTCCTGCCCGGCCACATGGTGCCGTCGGACATCGTGGAGCTGACCGAGATTCCGCTGACCGCCTCGGGCAAGGTGGATCGCAAGGCGCTGGTCGATCCGGGTGTTCGCGCGACCGCCTACCGGGCGCCGTCCAATCCGGTCGAGGCGATCATCGCCTCTGCCGTCGCCAAAGTTCTCGGACTGGAACAGGTCGGCGTCGACGACTCGTTCTTCGCGCTCGGTGGTGACAGCATCATCGCCATTCAGCTGGTCGCCCGCGCGAAGGCGGAGGGTGTTCGGTTCACCCCGCGAGACGTGTTCGAGCGCAAGACAGTTGCCGCGCTCGCCGAAGTCGCCACCGAGGAAGCGGAGGAGGCGACCCTTCTCGAGCTGCCCGGCGGAGGAGTCGGCTCGATGCCGCTGACTCCGCACGCCACCGAGGTGCTCGATGGGGGCGGCAACATCGATCGCTTCTACCAGGCGCTGGTGGTCACCGCGCCGGACGGCCTCGATGACGAGATTCTCGCGCGCACCGTGACCGCCGTCGTCGACCACCACGACGCGCTGCGTTCGGTGCTCGAATCGGGTGCCGGCGAACTGATCGTTCGTCCGGTGGGTTCTGTTGCGCCACAAGACGTCATCACACATGTGCAGGTCTCTGCCCAGCCGGGCAGTGACGATTTCGATGCCGCGCTCACCGCGAGCTGCGCCGCCGCCCTGGGCCGGCTCGACGCCGACGCCGGCGTGATGCTCCAGATCGTGTGGCTCGATTCCGCCGGTGCGCCCGGGCGCCTGCTCATCGTCGCGCATCACCTCGTGATCGACGGTGTCTCGTGGCGAATCCTCCTGCCGGACTTCGCCTCTGCCTGGGCGCAGGTCATCTCCGGCGCCGAGCCCACGCTCGACCCGATCGGCACCTCGTTCCGGCGATGGACGCACGGCCTCGTCGAAACTGCATCTGCTGAAACAACTCTCGACGATCTGGACAAGTGGCGCTCGATCCTCGACGGCCCGGATCCGACGATCGGCCGCCGCCGCCTCGATCCGGTACTCGACATGGGTGCGACCTCGCAGCGCGTGAGCATCGAGCTGCCGGCCCACGTCACCGACGCGCTGCTCACGACACTGCCCGCCTCCTATCGCGGTGGCGTCGCGGACGGACTGCTCGCCGCCCTCGCGCTCGCCGTCGCCGCCTGGCGTGAACGCCACGGCGTCGACGAGCGTTCGGTGCTGCTGACCCTCGAGGGTCACGGCCGCGACGAGGAACTCATCCCGGGCGCCGACCTCTCGCGCACCGTCGGCTGGTTCACCACCTCGTATCCCGCGCGCCTCGACGTGAGCGGCATCGACTTCGACGACGCTTTCGCGGGCGGGCCCTCCGCCGGTTCGGCGATCAAGGCCGTCAAGGAACAGCTGCGCGCCCTGCCCGGCAACGGCACCGGCTACGGACTGCTGCGCCACCTGCGCGCGGATACCGCCGCCGAGCTGGCCGCCGCGCCGCAGCCGCAGATCAGCTTCAACTACCTCGGCCGGATGACCACGGGCGAGGTCGGCAAGGACCTGCCCTGGGTGCCCGAGTCCGGTGCCCTCGACCTCAACGCGGGCAGCGGCGCCGGGATGCCCGCGCGCGTCGCGATCGACATCAACGCCATGGTCGAGCCCGCCGCGGGCTCCGAGACCGGCGGCAAGCTGACGGCGACCTTCGATTTCCCGTCCGGTGTGCTCGCCGTGGCCGAGGTCGCCGAGTTCGCCGACCTGTGGCGCGATGCGCTCGTCGCGCTCGCCACGCACGCGCGCCGCCCCGACGCCGGTGGTCTCACCCCCAGCGACACCCCGCTCGTGTCCGTCGGCCAGTCCACCATCGAGTCCTGGGAGGCCCGGTTCCCGGGCGTGCAGGACATCTGGTCGCTCTCGCCGCTGCAGGCGGGCCTGCTCTTTCACGCCGGCCTGACCTCGGCATCCATGGACGTGTACACCGGACAGCTGGTGCTGCAGCTGGGTGGGTCGATCGACAGCGCCCGGATGCACCGCGCCGCGCAGCGATTCCTCGAACGCCACGAGAACCTGCGTTCGGCCTTCGTGTACGATGCGGACGGTGTGCCGGCGCAGCTGGTGATGACGGGCTTGACCGCGCCGTGGCGTGAGGTGCGGGTCGCCGACGACGCCGAGCTCGCCGAGCTCGCGCTCACCGAGCGGACGACGCCGTTCGACATGACCGCGCCGCCGCTGATGCGCTGGCTGCTCGCCCGGAAGCCGGACGGCACCGCGACCCTGATGGTCACGAACCATCACATCCTTCTCGACGGCTGGTCGATGCCGCTGCACGTCAAGGATCTGCTGCTGCTGTACGCGATGGACACCCCGATCGCGGCCCCCGCCCGGGCCTACCGCAGCTACCTGAACTGGCTCGCGGCGCAGGACCGTGCGGGTGCGTTCGAGAGCTGGACGAACGCGCTGGAGGGCCTGGACGAGCCGACCCTCATCGCCCCCGAGTACGCGGGCCGCACGCTGTCCTCGATGCCCGCGGCGGTGGACGCCCCGATCACGCCGCAGCTCGCCGATTCCATCGCCGATCTGGCCCGCCATCACGGCGTGACGGTCAACACCGTCATCCAGGCAGCGTGGGGAATCATGCTGTCACGATTGCTTTCCCGTGATGATGTGGTCTTCGGTGCGACCGTCTCGGGACGTCCGGGTGAACTCGCCGGGGTCGAGGAGATGCTCGGCCTGTTCATCAACACCGTGCCGGTCCGGGTCCGGCTCGACCCGTCCGAAAGTGGCGCTGCGCTGCTCTCGCGCCTGCAGGGCGAGCAGGTGCGCCTGTTCGATCACCACCACGTCGGACTCGGTGAGCTGCAGGCCACCCTCGGTGCCGGTTCCGTGTTCGACACCCTCACCGTTTTCGAGTCCTATCCCATCGATCGCGCTGGTCTCGACGAGAACACCGACATCGCCGGGATGCGGGTGCAGGGCATCGATCTCATCGACGCCACGCACTACCCGCTGGCGCTGCTCACTCTGCTCGAGCCGGAGCTGCGCCTCACGCTGAAGTACTCGCCGGAGGTGTTCTCCGCCGCCGACGTCGAGCTCCTGGCCGCGCGGCTGGCCCGCGTCCTGGCGGTGCTGAGCACCGATCCCGGCGCCCCCGTCGAGGACCTCGACGTGCTCTCCGAGGCCGAGCGGGACGCGATCCTGGTGCGGGCGAACGACACCGGCCACGACGTCGAGGACGTCACGCTGGCGGACCTGCTCGACCGGCAGGCCACGCGGACACCGTCGGTGACCGCGCTCACCGACGGTGGTGCGGGCGCACTCGCCGACGGCGCCGCGCTCTCGCTCACCTTCGCGGAGTTCGACGCACGCGTGAACAGGCTTGCGCGACATCTGGTCTCGAACGGAGTCGGGCCCGAGTCGCTGGTGTGCGTCGCGATGCGACGGTCCCCGCAGCAGGTGATTGCCCTGCACGCGGTCGTGCGGGCGGGCGGCGCCTACGTCCCGCTCGATCCGGACCACCCGGCCGAGCGGAACCGGCACGTGCTCGACACCGCGGCGCCCGTCCTGGTGCTGACCGCCACGGAGGACGCGGACGCGCTGCCCGCGGGCGTCGACGTGGTGGCGCTCGATCGGCTCGACGTGTCCGGTTACGCCGACAGTCCGGTCACCGACGCGGACCGCACCGCACCGCTGCGCCCGCACAACACCGCGTACGTGATCTTCACCTCGGGTTCGACGGGCCGGCCGAAGGGTGTCGCCGTCTCGCACGCCGCGATCGTCAACAGGCTGCTGTGGATGCAGGACGCCTATCCGATCGACGGGCGTGACGTGGTGTTGCAGAAGACTCCGGCGACGTTCGACGTGTCGGTGTGGGAACTGTTCTGGCCGCTGATGACCGGGGCTCGGTTGGTGGTGGCGGCGCCGGAGGGGCACAAGGACCCGCATCATCTGGCTGCGCTGATTCGCGACCACGGGGTCACGACCGCGCACTTCGTGCCGTCGATGCTGGACGTGTTCCTCGAGCACGCCGACGTCGCCGCGTGCACCTCGTTGCGTCAGGTGTTCGCCAGTGGTGAGGCGTTGCCTCGCGCCAGTGTCGAGCGGTGGCATGCGAGTTCGGTTGCGGCGCTGCACAACCTGTACGGTCCCACCGAGGCCGCGGTGGACGTGACGTTCCATCGGACGGGTGCGGGTGATGTGGGTTCGGTGCCGATCGGTGCGCCGGTGTGGAACACCCGGGTGTACGTGCTCGACGCGCGGTTGCGTCCGGTGCCGGCCGGGGTGCCCGGTGAGTTGTATCTCGCCGGTGTCCAGTTGGCTCGTGGGTACGTGGGCCGTCCGGACCTGACTGCGGACCGTTTCGTTGCGGATCCGTTCGGTGCCGGTGGTCGGTTGTATCGCACGGGCGACCTGGTGCGTTGGAACGCAGGGGCGAGCGCAGCGACGGGGGATGTGACGGTCGGCGAGATCGAGTACCTGGGTCGTACCGACTTCCAGGTCAAGCTGCGTGGTCTGCGCATCGAGCTGGGGGAGATCGAGTCGGCGATGCTGCGTCACCCGGACGTGGCACAGGCGGCGGTCGTGGTGCGCGGTGGCGCCGGCGGCGAGAACCTCGTCGGCTACGTCACCGCGACCGGCGACGTGGCACCGGACCCGGCCGCCCTCGCGGCGTTCGCCGCGGCGGAACTGCCGTCGTACATGGTGCCGTCGGTGTTCGTGGTCCTGGACGCGATGCCGCTGAGTGCCAACGGCAAGCTGGACCGCCGGGCGCTGCCCGAGCCCGAGCGCGCCGCCACCGAGTACGTCGCCCCCGCGACGGCCGCCGAGGCCGCCGTCGCCCGGGTGTTCGCGGAGCTGCTCGACGTGCCGCAGGTCGGCGCCACCGACAGCTACTTCGACCTCGGTGGCAACTCGCTGACCGCCACCCGCGCGGTGGCGCGAATCAACGCCGAGCTGGACGCCGGCATCGGCGTGCGCGAGCTGTTCGAGGCGCCGACCGTGCGGGCACTGGCCGCGGCGGTGTCGGCCTCGACCGGCTCGGCGCCGGCGATCCCGGTGGCCGGTCCCCGGCCGGACCGGCTGCCGCTCTCACCCGCGCAGTCCCGGATGTGGCTGCTCAACCGCATCGACACGACTTCCGGCGCCTACAACATCGCGGCCGCGCTGCGGCTGTCCGGCACCCTCGACGTCGACGCGCTGCACGCCGCGATGGCCGACCTGATCGCGCGGCACGAGGTGCTGCGTACCGTGTACCCGGACTCCGCGGACGGCCCGCAGCAGTTGATCCTCCCGATCGACTACGCGGGTCCCGATCTCGCACCCGTCGACGTCGACCCCGCCGACCTGTACGGCGCGGTCGCCCGGCTCGTCGCCGAGGGCTTCGACGTCACCTCCGACGTGCCGCTGCGGGCGGCTGTGCTGCGGGTCGCCCCCGACGAGTACGTCCTCGTCCTCGTCGTGCACCACATCGCGGCCGACGGCTGGTCCATGCAGCCGCTCGCCCGCGACCTGATGGTGGCCTACACCGCCCGGCGTGGCGGTGTCGCGCCGGACTGGACTCCGCTCGCCGTGCAGTACGCCGACTACGTGCTGTGGAAGCTGGCCACCCTCGGCGCCGAACAGGACGCCGATTCGGTTGCAGCCCAGCAGATCACCTACTGGACCCGGGCGCTGGCAGGCATCCCGGAGCGGCTGGAGCTGCCGACGGACCGCCCCCATCCGCCGATGCCGTCGTACCGCGGCGGAACGGTGCACGCCGAGGTCGGCGAGACCACCCTCGCCGCGCTGCGCGAGCTCGCGCGGGAGACCCGGTCGACGCCGTTCATGGTGCTGCACTCCGCTCTCGCGGTGTTGCTGGCCCGGCTGAGCGCGAGCACCGACATCGCCATCGGCACCCCGGTCGGTGGCCGCGGTGCCGCGGCACTCGACGACGTCGTCGGCATGTTCGTCAACACCCTCGTGCTCCGCACGCAGGTCGAGGCAGGCATGTCCTTCCGTCAGGTGCTGGATGCGGCCCGGCAGGCGGATCTCGACGCCTTCGCGAACGCCGACGTGCCGTTCGAGCGCATCGTCGACACCGTGCCCGGTGCACGATCCACGGCCCACCATCCCCTGTTCCAGGTGATGCTCGCAGTCGAGGACGGTCCCGCACCGGGAATCGAGCTGCCGGATCTGACCGTCTCGCTGGAACCGATGGACTTCGAGGTCGCGAAGTTCGACCTCGCTGTCGCGTTCGCCCCCGACTCCGAGTCCGGTGCCCGGCTCACCTGGTCCTATGCCCGCGACCTGTTCGACGACGAGTCGGTGGAGGCGATCGCAGACCGGTTCACCCGACTGCTCGACGCCGTGCTCGCGGACCCGTCCGCCGTGGTCGGTGACGTCGACCTGTTCGCGGCCGGCGAGCGGGACGCGGTCGCGGTGCACTCCGGCGGTCCGGCCCTGCCCGCCGCCACGATCGCCGACCTCCTCGCCGCCGGCGCCACCGCCGGCGCGGGTTCGGTCGCGGTGGAGTTCGAGGGCGGACGGCTCACCTACACAGAACTCGACGAGCGCTCGAACCGGCTGGCGCGCATGCTGATCGGACGAGGCGTCGGTCCCGAGTCGACGGTGGCGCTGTCGTTCCCGCGCACCGTGGACTCGGTCGTCGCGATGTGGGCGGTGACCCGGTCCGGGGCCGCGTTCGTGCCCGTCGACCCGGGCTACCCGGTCGAGCGGATCGAGCACATGATCACCGACTCGGGGGTGGTGTTCGGTCTCACCGACCGCGCGAACCTCGACCGGCTGCCGGGCGGGGTCGAGTGGCTCGCGATCGACGGCGACGACGTCGCCGCCGCGATCGCCGCGCTGCCCGCCGCTCCCGTCACCGACGACGAGCGCACCACGCCGCTGTGCCCCGAGCACGTCGCGTACATGATCTACACCTCCGGCTCGACCGGTTTGCCGAAGGGCGTCGTCGTCACGCACACCGGCCTGTCGGCGTTCACCGCGTCCGCCCGCGCCGACATGCTCGCGGGACCGGACTCGCGGATCCTGCGGCTGGCCTCGTCCAGCTTCGACGCCTCCGTGTTCGAACAGCTGCTGACCTTCAGTGCAGGCGCAACCCTGGTGATCGCCCCGCCGGAGGTCATCGCCGGTGAGGAACTGGCCGCGTTCGTCGCGGACCGGTCCGTCACCCACGTGCTCAGCGCCCCGGCCGCTCTCGGCACCGTGGACCCGGCGCGCTGGCCGAACGTCGAGCTGGTCGCGGTCGGCGGCGAGGCGTGCCCGCCGGACCTGGTGGAGAAGTTCGCACCCGGTCGCCGCTTCCTCAACGCCTACGGTCCGACCGAGACCACCATCGTGGTCACCTTCACCGGTCACCTCGCCACCCCCGCCGACATCACCATCGGTGCCCCGATCCAGGGCGCCGAGGCGATGGTCCTCGACACCCGGCTGCGGCCGGTGCCGCTCGGGGTGACCGGTGAGCTGTACATCGCAGGCCCCGGACTGGCGCGCGGCTACCGCGGCCGCCCGGGACAGACCTCGGATCGCTTCGTGGCCAACCCCTTCGGCACTCCGGGCGACCGCATGTACCGCACCGGCGACCTCGTGCGCCGGGACCCGGCCGGCAACTACGACTACCTCGGTCGCGCCGACGCGCAGGTCAAGGTCCGCGGCCTGCGTGTCGAGCTCGGTGAGATCGAGGCGGCCTTGGCCCGCCACGACGACGTCGCCACCGCCGCCGCGTCCGTGCACCGCGACGGTGTGCGCGGCGACCAGATCGTCGGCTACGTCGTCCCCGTGGCCGGCGCCACCGTCGACGTCGCCGAGGTGCTCGCCACCGCCGCGGAGCACCTGCCGCGGGCGCTGGTCCCCACGACGGCGATGATCCTCGACTCCATCCCCACCACGCCCGCGGGCAAGGTGGACCGCGCCGCGCTGCCGGAACCGGTATACGCCCCGCGCGAGTACGTCGCGCCGCGCACGGTGACGGAAACGATGATCGCCGACATCTACGCGGAGGTGCTCGGTGCCGAGCGGGTTGGCGCCGACGACAACTTCTTCGACATCGGCGGCAACTCGCTGACCGCCACTCGCGTCGTCGCGCACGTCAACGCCGCCTTCGCGACGGCGGTCGCGGTGCGGGAGGTGTTCGACGCGCCGACCGTCGCGGCCCTGGCCCAGGTGGTCGAGTCGGCGGGGTCCTCGGACCGGCCCGCCCTGGTGGCGGGCCCACGGCCGGAACACATTCCGCTCTCGCCCGCGCAGGCCCGGATGTGGATCCTCAACCGCTACGACCCCGAGTCGGTGGCCTACAACATCCCGCTGGTGTTGCGGCTGTCGGGCGACCTCGACGTCGCCGCGCTGCAGGCCGCGGTCTCCGACCTGGTGGAGCGGCACGAGGTGTTGCGCACCGTGTACCCGGACACCGAGTCCGGTCCGTACCAGCTGATCCTGCCCGCGTCCGGGGCGAGCGCAGCGACGGGGCATGTCTTCGAGGGCGTGGTGCTGCCGGATCCGGTCGTCGTCGAGGACGAGCAGGCGCTGCGCGCCGCGATCTTCGCCGAGCTCTCCCGCGGATTCGACGTGACCACGTCGGTTCCGTTGCGTGGCAGCATCTTCCGGTGCGGCGACGACCACGTGCTTGTGCTCGTGGTGCACCACATCGCCGCCGACGGTGCCTCGGTGCCGCCGCTCGCCCGGGATCTGGTGACGTCCTACACGGCCCGCACCGCAGGCGCAGCGCCCGGCTGGTCGCCGCTACCCGTGCAGTACGCCGACTTCAGCCTCTGGCAGCACACGGTGCTCGGTGCCGACGACGATCCGGAGAGCCGGGCGTCGCAGCAGGCCGAGTACTGGCGCGAACAGTTGCGCGGGGCGCCGGAACTGCTCGAACTGCCCCAGGACCGGCCACGCCCGGACGTCGCGTCCCTGCGCGGTGACGTCGTCGAGGTCGACTGCCCGGAGGAACTGCTGGGCCGGATCGACGACCTCGCCCGCGACCGCGGCACGACCCGGTTCATGGTGCTGCACGCCGCGCTGGCGGTGCTGCTGGCGCGGCTGAGCGCGAGCACCGACATCGTGCTCGGTACCCCGATCGCGGGACGTGTCGAGCGGGATCTCGGTGATCTCGCCGGGATGTTCGTCAACACCCTCGCGCTGCGCACCGAGGTGGATCCGGGGGCGAGTTTCACGGACCTGTTGGCCGCGGTCCGGGAGACGGACCTCGCGGCCTTCGGCAACGCGGATCTTCCGTTCGAGCGGCTGATCGACGTGCTGCGGCCGGCCCGGTCGCAGGCGTACGCGCCGATCACGCAGGTCAGCCTGTCCACCGAGCACCAGGACGTCAGCAGTCTCGACCTGCCCGGCCTGCACATCGAGGTCGTCGACCTCGAGATCGTCCCGGCGAAGAACGACCTGCAGGTGACGGTCTACGAGCGGACCGGCCGGAGCGGTGCGACGGTGTCGTGGACCTATGCGACGGACCTGTTCGACCGGTCGTCGGTGACGGTGTTCGGCGAACGGTTCCTGCGGGTGCTCGAGTCCGTCGTCGCGGACCCGGCCGTGGTGGTCGGCGACATCGACCTCCTCGACGACGCCGAGCGCGAGCTCGTGGCCCCGGAGGCGATTCCGGCGCTGCCACAGGCGCTGCTGCCGGACCTGCTGACCGCCGGCCTCCGGACGTCCGCGGACGGAGTCGCCGTGGTGTTCGACGGCGGCGAGCTGACCTACCGCGAACTGGACGAGCGCTCGAACCGGTTGGCACGCCTGCTGATCGACCGCGGCGCCGCGCCCGAACATGCGGTCGCGGTGTCGCTGCCGCGGTCGGTGGGCGCGATCATCGCGCTGTGGGCGGTTGCGAAGTCGGGTGCGATCTTCGTGCCCGTCGACCCGACCTACCCGGCGGATCGGATCGCGCACATGCTGTCCGATTCCGGTGTCGCGCTGGGCCTCACGGACCTCGCCCATCGCGAGGAACTGCCCGCCGAGGTGCAGTGGCTGGCGCTGGACGACACCGAGCTCGACTCCGCGTGCGCCGCGATGTCCCCGGAGCCGGTGACCGACGCCGACCGGCGCACTCCGCTGCTGCCGGATCACGCCGCGTACATCATCTACACCTCCGGATCGACCGGCCTGCCGAAGGGCGTGGTCGTCTCGCACACCGGCCTGGCGATGTTCGGAGTGGACGCCCGCCCGGAGTTCGGGGCGACCGCGGCGTCCCGGGTCCTGCGGTTGTCGTCGTCGAGCTTCGACGCCTCGCTCTTCGAGCAGATCCTCTCGTTCAGTACGGGCGCGACCATGGTGGTGGCGCCGCCCACGGTGATCGGCGGCGACGAGCTGACCGAGCTGCTGTGCCGCGAGAAGGTCACCCACGTGATGGCGGCACCTGCCGCCCTCGGCACCGTCGACCCGGCGGTGCTGCCGGACCTGGAGTTCGTCGGCGTCGGCGGCGACGTCTGCCCGCCGCACCTCGTCGACCAGTTCGCACCCGGTCGCACGTTCCTCAACGGGTACGGGCCGACCGAGACCACCATCGTGGTCACCCTCACCGAGCCCCTGACGAGCCGGGACGAGATCACCATCGGCGTGCCCATCCAGGGTGTGCAGGCGATGGTGCTCGACGCCCGCCTCCGGCCGGTTCCGCTTGGCGTCGTGGGTGAGCTGTACCTGGCGGGGCCCGGCCTCGCCCGCGGCTACCACCGCCGCACCGGGTTCACCGCGGAACGCTTCGTGGCCAACCCGCACGGCGACGCCGGTTCGCGGATGTACCGCTCCGGTGACCTCGTGCGGCGTGACGAGCAGGGCCGCCTCGACTACGTCGGCCGCGCCGACGCCCAGGTCAAGATCAGGGGCCTGCGCGTCGAACTCGGCGAAGTCGAATCCGCTCTGACGCAACACGGGTCGGTGGCGGACGCGGTGGCGTCCGTGCACCGCCACCCGACCGCGGGCGACCAGCTCGTCGGCTACGTCGTCCCGGTCGACGGGGCCGTGATCGACACCGCGGAGGTGCTGGCCGTCGCGGCCCAGCACCTGCCCCGCAACCTGGTGCCCGCGGCGCTGGTGGTGCTCGCCGAGATTCCGACCACGCCCGCGGGCAAGGTGGACCGGCGCAGCCTCCCGGCCCCCGAGTTCTCCTCCCTCACCGCGGAATACCGCGAACCGACGACGGAGGCGGAACGTCTGGTCGCCGCGGTGTACGCCGAGGTGCTCGGCGTCGAACGCGTCGGTGCCGACGACGACTTCTTCACGCTGGGCGGCAACTCGCTGTCCGCGACGCGGGTCGTCGCCCGACTGGGCGAGGCGCGGGGAACGTCCGTGGGTGTGCGGTTGCTGTTCGACGCACCCGTCGTGCACGCGCTCGCGGCGGCGCTCGCCGCACAGGTTCCCGGCGAGGGCCGGCCCGCGCTCGTGGCGGGGCCGCGACCGGAGCGGATCCCGCTGTCGACGGCGCAGTCGCGGATGTGGTTCCTGAACCGCTTCGACACCGCCTCGGCTGCCTACAACATTCCGCTGGCACTGCGCCTGACCGGCGACCTGGACGTCGACGCGTTGCAGGCCGCGGTGCGCGAGGTGGTCCGGCGTCACGAGACGCTGCGGACGGTCTACCCCGACTCGGCGGACGGGCCGCATCAGGTGGTGCTGCCCGCCGAACAGGTCGAACTCGACCTGACCCCGGTGCCCGCGTCCGGCGACGCGGTCGCAGCCGAGGCACTCGCCGTTATCGGGACCGGATTCGACGTCACCGCAGGTGTCCCCATCCGGGGCCGGCTGCTGCGCGTAGAGGACGGTGAACACGTCCTGCTGATGGCGGTGCACCACATCGCCGCAGACGGTTTCTCCGTCGGACCGCTGGCCCGCGACGTCGTCATCGCCTACGAGTCCCACCGGCACGGCGCCGAACCGATGTGGTCGCCACTCGCGGTGCAGTACGCCGACTACACGCTGTGGCAGCGGGACCTGCTCGGTGCCGAGGACGATCCGCAGTCCCGGGCCGCGCAGGAGATCGAGTTCTGGCGCGGAGCCCTCGCCGGGCTGCCCGACGTGCACCAGCTGCCGACCGACCGACCGAGGCCGGCGGTCTGGTCGGGCCGCGGCGGCCGCGTCGAGTTCCCGATCGACGCCGACCTCGCGGCGCGGATGCGCGAGTTCGCCGCCGCACGCGGCGTGACCGCCTTCATGGTCGTGCACACGGCCCTCGCGGTCCTGCTGAGCCGTCTCGGCGGCTCGGGTGACATCGCCGTCGGAACCCCGGTCGCCGGTCGCGGCGAGCGGGCGCTCGACGACCTGATCGGCATGTTCGTGAACACCCTTGTGCTGCGGACGCAGGTGGACGCCGGGGCGACCGTCGAGGAGACACTCGCCGACGTCCGCGACTCCGACCTGGCCGCGCTCGGGCACGCCGACCTGCCGTTCGAGCGGCTCGTCGAGGTTCTCGCTCCGACCCGGTCGACGGCGTTCGCCCCGCTGTTCCAGGTGATGCTCTCGTTCGAGAACTTCGGGTCCGCGCCGGTTGAACTTCCCGGATTGACCCTCACGCCACTCGAATCCGAGATGACCGTCGCCAAGTTCGACCTGTCGGTGACCGTCTCCGAGGACGCGAGCGCCGACGGCACTCTGCCCGCGGCGATCACCTACGCCACGGACCTGTTCGACCCCGAGACGGTCGAGACCCTCGCGGCCCGGTTCGTGCAGGTCCTCGATGCGGTTGTCACGGCACCGGGAACCCCGGTCGGTGACATCGACCTGCTGAGCGAGGGTGAGCGGGGGCGGGTCCTCGATTGGTCGCGTGGTGCTCGTGTGCCCGCGCCGGAGGTGTCGCTGCTCGGGCGGTTCGCTGCTCGGGTTGGTGCGGTTCCGGATGCGCCGGCGGTGGTGTGTGGTGGCGAGTCGGTCACTTACTCGGAGTTGGATCGGCGGTCGTCGGAGCTGGCCGGTGAGTTGATCGAGCGTGGTGTCGGCGCTGACGATGTCGTCGGGGTGATGTTGCCGAGGTCGGTGGCGTGGGTCGTGGCGATGGTCGCGGTGTGGAAGGCGGGGGCGGCGTATGCGCCGATCGATCCGTCGCATCCGGCCGAGCGGGTGGAGTCGATTCTGATCGATACCGAGGCGCGGTGCGTGATCGGCGAGGTCGATCGTGAGCTGACGGTCCCGGTTGTCGCACCCGATGCGGGTGCCGGGCGTGCGGTGACGGGACTTGTCGACCGGTGGCGTGAGGAGCTGGCGGGTCGTCGTCTGGGTTACGTCATCTCGACGTCGGGTTCGACGGGTAAGCCGAAGCCGACGCTGGTTCCGATGGCGGGTATCGAGAACACGGTGGCGTGGTACGAGGGTGAGCTGCCCGCCGAGGGTGGGTTGTTGATCGCGTCGTCGCCGAGTTTCGACCTCACGCAGAAGAATGTGTGGGCGGCGTTGGCGGGTGGCCGGTCGATTCATCTCGCCTCGGACGGTTTCGATCCTGAGGAGATCCTGGCGATCGTCGCGGGTGGCGGTGTGCGGGTGGCGAACATGTCGCCGAGTGCCTTCGGTGCGGTCGTCGACGGGGACGTCGATGGCGCGCTCGCCGGGCTGGATGTGGTGTTCCTGGGTGGTGAGCCGATCAACGTCGGCGCGCTCGCGGCGTTGATGGAATCCGGTGTGCGGGTGGTCAACAGCTACGGGCCGACCGAGGCGTCGGATGTGGTGTCCTTCCAGGCGGCGACGGTTGCGGACGTGGCGGGTGTGCCGATCGGTCGTCCGGTGCCGAACCTCGACCTGTTCGTCCTCGATGGTCGGTTGAACACCGTTCCGGTTGGTGTGGAGGGTGAGCTGTACGTCGGTGGTGTCGGTGTCGGGCGTGGTTATGGTGGGCGGTTCGATCTGACGTCGGATCGTTTCGTGGCCAATCCGTTCGGTGAGTCCGGTGATCGGATGTACCGGACCGGTGATCTGGTGCGGTGGAATCGGGAGGGATCTCTCGAGTACATCGGGCGTACCGATTTCCAGGTGAAGTTGCGGGGGCTGCGGATCGAGCTCGGCGAGATCGAGTCGGCACTGCAGTCGAACCCGGACATCGACCGCGCCGTCGCGGTTGTGACCGAATCCGTCGCTGGTGGCCAGCTGGTCGCGTACGTCGTTCTCGAGCCGGGTAAGGCGCCCAGTGTCCGGGACATCAAGGCGTCCGCGGCGCGACTCCTGCCCTCGTACATGGTGCCTGCATCGATCGTCGTCCTCGACGACTTCCCTCTGAGTCCCAACGGAAAGCTCGATCGGCGCGCCCTGCCCGCACCCGACGCATTCGGCGGCGCTGTCGAATACGTCGCGCCCAGAACACCGTTCGAAACTGCGGTGGCCGACGTGTACGCCGAGTTGCTCGGTGTGGAGCGGGTCGGCGCCGACGACGACTTCTTCGCGCTCGGTGGCAACTCGCTGGTCGCGACCCGAGTGATCGCACGCGTGAATGCGGCACTGGGAGTGACGGTCGGGGTGCGCGAACTGTTCGAGGCGCCGACGGTGGCCGGGCTGGCGCTTCGCGCCGAGCTCGCGCCCCGGTCGGCGTCACTGCCCCCGCTCGTCGCGGGGGAGCGCCCGACGCGGATCCCGTTGTCCCTCGCCCAGTCTCGAATGTGGCTCCTGAACCGATTCGACACGGCGTCGGCCGCCTACAACATTCCGCTCGCGGTCCGTATGAGCGGCGACCTGGACGTCGCGGCGCTGCAGGCCGCGGTGCGGGACGTGCTGGCGCGGCACGAGTCGCTGCGGACGGTGTTCCCGGATTCGGCGGACGGCCCGCATCAGGTGGTGCTGCCGGTCGATCAGGTGGATCTCGACCTCGAACCCGTCTCCGTGGCGGCGGAGGCGGTTGCCGCCGAGGCGCTGTCGGTGGTGGGTGCCGGGTTCGACGTCACGGCGGCGATCCCGATTCGTGGCCGTCTGCTGCGCGTCGCGGCCGACGAACACGTCCTGGTCCTGTCGGTCCACCACATCTCCGCCGACGGTTTCTCGTCGCAACCGTTGGCACGGGACATCGTCGTCGCCTACGAGTCGAGGCGGAACGGACTCGCCCCGGCGTGGACGCCGCTGCAGGTGCAGTACGCCGACTTCACGCTGTGGCAGCGCGAGGTACTTGGATCGGAGGACGACCCGCAGTCGCTGGCCGCGAAGCAGATCGAATTCTGGCGCACCACCCTGCGTGGGATCCCCGACGTGATCGACCTGCCCACCGACCGGCCGCGACCGGCGGTTCGTTCCGGCCACGGCGACCGCGTGGCCTTCACGCTCGACGCGGACGTCACGACCCGGCTCCGGGACTACGCCGCGGAGCAGGGCGTGACGGTGTTCATGGTCGTGCACGCCGCGTTGGCGCTGCTGCTCAGCCGGCTCTCGGCAGGCCGGGACGTCGTGGTGGGCACGCCCGTCGCCGGACGCGGTGAGCAGGCCCTCGACGACCTCGTCGGCATGTTCGTCGGCACCCTGGTCCTGCGAACCGACGTCGATCCGGCCGGTTCCTTCCAGGACCTCCTCGCCGGCGTCCGGGATGGTGACCTGGCAGCCTTCTCGAACGCGGACCTGCCGTTCGAACGGCTGGTCGAGGTGATGGCGCCGCCGCGATCGACCTCGTTCACGCCGCTGTTCCAGGTGATGCTGGCGTTCGAGAACTTCGCCTCGGGCCCGGTGGAACTGCCGGGGCTGACGCTGACGCCGCTCGAATCCGATGCGGTCGTCGCCAAGTTCGACCTGGGGCTGTCGGTGTCGGAGACAGCCGACGCCGACGGCTCGCTCCCCGCGGCGATCACCTACGCGACCGACCTGTTCGATCGCGGCACCGCGGAGAGGGTCGCGGAGCGGTTCGTCCGGATCCTCGACTCCGTCCTCACCGCACCGCAGATGCCCGTCGGTGATGTCGAGATGCTCGGTGTCGACGAGCACGCCGCGGTGCCGTTGCGGGTGCCGGCGTTGCCGTCGGCGCTGTTGCCGGACCTGCTGACTGCCGGGGTCGACGCCGGTGACGTCGCGGTGGTGTTCGAGGGCGGTGAGCTGTCGTACGCGGAGTTGGATGCGCGGTCGAATCGGTTGGCGCGTGCGTTGATCGGTCGTGGTGCGGGTCCGGAGCGTGCGGTCGCTGTCGTCCTGCCGCGGTCGGTGGAGTCTCTCGTGGCGTTGTGGGCAGTGGCGAAGGCGGGTGCGGTGTACGTGCCCGTCGATCCGTCCTACCCGGAGGACCGGATCGCGCACATGATCGCCGATTCGGAGGTCGCGCTCGGGTTCACGGACGAGGCCGGGTTGGCCGCGATGCCCGCCGGTGTGGAGTGGCTGACCGTCGACATGGCGGATGAGGGTGATCAGTCGTCGGCGACGGTGACGGATGCGGATCGTCTGAGTCCGTTGCGTCCGGATCATGCGGCCTACGTGATCTACACGTCGGGTTCGACGGGTATGCCGAAGGGTGTCGTGGTCACCCATTCCGGGTTGTCGTCGTTCGCCGCGCAGGCGCGTCCGGAGATCGGGGTGACGGCGTCGTCCCGGGTGCTGCGGTTGTCGTCGGCGAGCTTCGACGCGTCGCTGAGCGAGATGATCCAGTCGTTCAACGCGGGCGCGACGATGGTGGTGGCGCCGCCATCGGTGATCGGCGGCGACGAGCTGACCGACCTGATGGCGCGGGAGCGGGTCACGCACGTGATGACGGCGCCTGCGGCGTTGGGCACGGTGGATGCGGCACGGTTGCCGGATCTGGAGATGGTCGGCGTCGGTGGTGACGTCTGCCCGCCCGCTTTGGTGGAGCAGTTCGCGCCGGGTCGCCGTTTCCTCAACGGCTACGGCCCGACGGAGACGACGATCATCGTCACCTTGACGCAGCCGCTGTCGGTGGGTGACCGGATCACGATCGGTCCGCCGATCCAGGGCGTGGAGGTGATGGTTCTCGACAGCCGCCTGCATCCGGTTCCGCTGGGAGTGGTGGGTGAACTGTACGTGGCGGGTCCGTCGCTGGCGCGTGGCTACCACCGGCGCAGTGCCCTGACGGCTGATCGGTTCGTCGCGAACCCGTTCGGGGACAGTGGTTCCCGGATGTACCGGACAGGTGATCTGGTGCGGCTCGATGCCGACGGCCTGTTGGACTACGTGGGTCGTGCGGATGCCCAGGTGAAGCTGCGCGGCCTGCGTGTCGAGCTGGGTGAGGTCGAGGCGGCGCTGTCGCGGCATGCGGATGTGGCGGTGGCGGCGGCGACGGTGCATCGTGCCGGGTCGGCGGGTGACCTACTCGTCGGGTACGTCGTGCCGGTCGCGGGTGCGACGGTGGATGTGGCCGAGGTGCTCGCGGAGGCGGGTCGGCATCTGCCGCGGTCGTTGGTGCCGGCCTCGGTGACGGTGCTTGATGCGATTCCGATGACACCTGCAGGCAAGATCGACCGACGTGCCCTTCCCGAGCCTGTCCTGGTGGCACGTGAGTTCCGTGCCCCCACAACGGAATCGGAGGCCCTTGTTGCAGACGTCTTCGCGGAGGTTCTCGGTGCGGAACGAGTCGGGGTCGACGACAACTTCTTCGACCTCGGCGGCAACTCGCTTTCCGCGGTCCGGGTCGCGAGCCGGCTCCGGGAGGAAACCGGACGGGACGTGCCGCTGCAGTGGATGATGACCGACCCGACGCCCGCGGCCATCGCGGACCGGATCGACGACGACGCCAGTGACGAGGACTCGGCACTGCAGGTGGTGTACCCGATTCGCGCAGCGGGTGCCGAGGCGCCCCTGTTCTGTGTCCACCCGATCGTCGGTTTGTCCTGGTGCTACACCGGTCTCGCGCAGCACCTCGGCACCGATCGGCCGGTCCTCGGTCTCCAGTCGCCGACGATCGCCGAGGACGGCCCGCTGCCGGAGTCGATCGACGAACTCGCCGAGCGGTACGTGAGCGAGATTCGGCGGATCCAGCCGCACGGTCCGTACCACCTGCTCGGGTGGTCGCTCGGTGGCGCGATCGCGCACGCGATGGCGGTGCGGTTGCAGCAGGCAGGCGAGGGTGTGTCCAGCCTCGTCATGCTGGACAGCTTCGCCGAACTTGCAGAGGCGGCGGACGGCGCACCGGCAACGGCAGGAGTGTCGACGATTGCCGAGGATCTGCTCGCCGGCCTGGGGATGGATCCCGACACAGTCGGCGATCAGTTCGACTTCGCCGGAACGGAGTCTCTCGACGGAATCGACACGAGCGCCATCGCGCAGGTGCTTCCGCTGCTCGGGGGCCCGCTGTCGGCGCTCACCGAGGAGCGCGTCGAGCGGATGCTCGCGAGCGCACGGCACAACTCCGAGCTCATGGACCGCCATCGGCCGGGGGTGTACGAGGGTGACGTGCTCTACTTCACCGCGGCACGCGACGACTCGACGGGCACCCGGGGCGCGCAGACGTGGCGTCCGTACGTTCTGGGCGAGATCGAGAACCGCGCGGTCGACAGCACACACTGGCAGATGACGTCGCCCGATGCGCTCGAGACGGTCGGTCCGGTCACACGCGAGCACCTGTCGGCGCGTCGGCAGAGCCTGGACGCCGCCGCCGTCGACGGCATGGTCCGACAGTGAGGATCCGACAGTGAGGATGTAGGTGGGTCGGTCGCCCGACCCGATCGCGTCAGTCGACCGGGTCAGGGCGCCGAGCGCGCGACGTGGCCGCCCATCCGGGCGGCCACCCGCTTTCAGAGGCGACCCGCGTGGGGACGATCCCGAAGCCGGGCCGCCGCCGGGCGGGAACCCATTCCGGACTCAGATGTACAGGTAGAGCGGGCGGATCGGGTTGGCGAGAAGGCGGAGTTCGTGCGGGACGCCGTTCGCGTCGTACTGCCTGCACTCGTGGATCTGGACGTAGTGGCCGTCGCCTCGACACTCGATCTTGCGCGTGGCGCCGTACGGGCTCAGGATGAGCGGCTTGTAGGTGTTGGCGCCGAACAATGCGCCCGGATCGAGTGGGGCGACGAAGTAGTCGGTTCGGTCGCGAACCGAGTTGAAGCCGTACGGGTCGTCGGCCGGCGCCGCCGCCGCGCCCGTCGCCGCCGACAGCGCGGTGCCCGCGACCACCGCGGCCGCGGTCAGGATTCGAGTGAGCATGAGCATCCTCCTCCGTCGGGGCGGGATGAAGCACCCTTGTGACGGATAATCGCGGACGCAGACCGACCGTTACGTTCCGGTTCGGTGCTCGACGGCTCAGTCCACGGAGGACTGGAGCGTCGATCGGGCGGCCGCCTTGGTCGCACGTGCGGCCGTGGTGGCCGGATGAACGGCGATCAGGCCCAGGCCGGCGCGCCGACGGCAGTGCTTGACCAGCTCCTCGTAGGCGGGGGCACCGAGCAGTTCCGTCAGCTCCGGGCCGTAGGACTGCCACACGGGCTTGGTCCCGACGTGGGCATCCGGCGACCCCGAGCAGTACCAGTGCAGGTCCGCGCCGCCCTCGCCCCAACCACGGCGGTCGTATTCGGTGATCGTGGTCTTGAGGACCTGCTCGCCGTCGGGACGGTCCACCCACTCCTGGGTGCGGCGAATCGGCAGCTGCCAGCACACGTCCGGCTTGACCTCCAACGGCTCGATGCCGTTGCGCATCGCCATCAGGTGGAACGCGCATCCGATGCCGCCGTCGAATCCCGGCCGGTTCAGGAAGATGCATGCACCCTTGTACCGCCGCGTCCGGACCGCGGGCTCGTCGTCGAGGTCGTCCTCCTCGACATATCCCTTCTTGCCGAGTCCCTTGTCCATGAACTGCCAGTCCGCGGGAGTGAGCATGCTCACGCAGCGGTCGAGTTTCTCGCGGTCCTCCTCGTCGGACAGGAACGCGCCGTGCGAGCAGCAGCCGTCGTCGGGGCGGCCCTCGACGGTGCCCTGGCATGCGGGGGTGCCGAACACGCACGTCCAGCGGGAAAGCAGCCAGGTCAGGTCGGCGACGATCACGTGTTCGGGGTTCGCCGGGTCGAGGAACTCGATCCATTCGCGCGGGAAGTCGAGGTCCACCTCGGGGGTGGGCGTCATCTTGAAGGAGTACGGGGCGGCGCCTGCTGTCACAGTGCCAGACGGTAGACCCAGTACCGTGGTCACGTGCGGTTAGGGGTACTCGACGTCGGAAGCAACACCGTCCACCTTCTGGTGGTCGATGCGCACAGGGGTGCGCATCCGACCCCGATGAGTTCGACGAAGGCGACGCTGCGGCTCGCCGAGAACACCGACGACGCAGGCGACATCACCGTCGTCGGCGCGGATCGGCTGGTCGCGGCGGTCGCTGATTTCGCGTCCATCGCGGCGACATCCGGATGCGGCGAGCTGATGGCGTTCGCGACGTCCGCGGTCCGGGACGCCAACAATTCGGAAGCGGTGCTCGCGCGTGTCCGCGCCGAGACCGGCGTGAACCTGGAGGTGCTCTCCGGTGTCGACGAGGCGCGGTTGACCTTCCTGGCGGTGCGCCGCTGGTTCGGCTGGAGCGCCGGTCACATCCTGAACTTCGACATCGGTGGCGGCTCGCTGGAGTTGACCGCAGGTGGCGACGAGGACCCGGACGTCGCGTTCTCGCTGCAACTCGGCGCGGGACGACTGACCCGGGACTGGCTGCAGTCCGACCCGCCCGGCAAACGGCGGATCGCGGTGCTGAGGGACTGGCTCGACGCCGAACTCGTGGAACCGGCCAAGGAACTGCGAGCGTCGGGCGTCCCCGACCGGGTGGTCGGAACCTCGAAGACGTTCCGGTCTCTCGCGCGACTCACCGGGGCCGCGCCTTCCGCTGCAGGACCGCGGGTTCGGAGGACACTGACCGCGAGCGGTTTGCGTCAGCTGATTGCGTTCATCTCCCGGATGACGGCGTCGGACCGCGCTGAGTTGGAGGGTGTGAGCTCGGACCGGTCGCAGCAGATCGTGGCCGGTGCACTGATTGCGGAGGCGAGCATGCGGGCACTGTCGGTGGACGAGTTGGAGATCTGCCCCTGGGCGCTGCGCGAGGGTCTGATCCTGCGCAAACTGGACACGGACATGGGTGGCGAACTGGTGGTGGCGCGATGAGCGAGCAGAGCGAGAACACCGGCCAGATCTCCGTGGCCGAGCTGCTCGCCCGCAACGGCCAGCAGGTCGAGTCGCGCGGCGGCCGCCGGCGCCGCGGAGCCGCGGGTGGGATCAGCGTCGCGGAACTGACCGGCGAGCTGCCGGTCCTGTCCGACGGCACGCTCCCGCCGCGCAACCGTCGCGCCGCGCCCGACACGGACGACGAGGCAACCGGTACGCCGGCGGTGGGCGCCGCTGTCACTCCGGCGCAGCCGGACGTCCCGGTGAAGGCCCCGGAGACGAAGGCCCCGGAGACGAAGGCCCCCGAGGTGAAGGTGCCCGAGGTGAAGGTGCCGGAGGTGAAGGCACCGGAGATCAAGGTGCCCGAGATTAAGGTGCCCGAGATCAAGGCGCCGGAGGCGAAGGCGCCGGTGTTGCCGACAGCTGCCGGCGTGGAACCGACGATCGACCGCACCCAGTCGATCCCCGCGCTGCGGCGGGCCGTGCTCGCCAAGGCGGACGCCGATCGAAAGGCCGCCGCCGACCGGGCAGCAAAGGACAGCGCGCCGTCGACCCCGGTCACGCCGGCGAAAGCCGCCGCGACCACACCCTCGCCGACGAAGACCGCCGCGGTGACCCCCACAACGGCCGGGAAGGCAGCCGTGGTCGACACGGCATCCGAGGCCGAGAAGACCACGGTTGTGCCCGACGCCGGTCGCGCGTCCCGACCCGAGCCCCCCGCGACCGCGCCGGCCGCGAAGGTCCAGCCCCCGACCGCGCCCGCCGCGACGGTACAGCCCTCGACGGCACCGGCCGCGAAGGTGGAGCCCTCGGCCGAACCGAAGTTCAAGCCGTTCAACGGGACGCCCGCGGTCCGCGAGCCCGCGTTGCTGTCCGGCTCCAGCCTCGAAGCGGATTTGCTGCGTCAGGCGCGCAGCGCGCGCACCGAGTCCATCGACGAGGCACGAGCGCTGGTCCACACGACCGGTGAGTTCCCGCGCGTCGTCGACACCCCGGACCCGGCCGAGGCCACCGAGGTGACGTCCGCCGCGACGGGCGCCGCCGCGAAGGCCACCGACACGAAGGCCACCGACACGAAGGCCACCGACGGGGCGGTTCGTGCGGACCGCGCGGACGCAACGTCGGCCGACAAGGCTCCTGCCGGCGGTGCGGTCCGCCAGTGGGCGATGCTTGCCGGTCAGGCCGTCGTTGCGATCGTCGCGGGCGCCCTGCTGTTCAAGGGCTTCGAGAAGCTCTGGGACTCGCTGCCGTGGGTCGCCCTGGTGCTGGCGGTGCTGGTGATCGCGGGGCTGGTCGCGGTCGTCCGCATCCTGCGGCAGACCGAGGACCTGCTGAGCCTGCTCATCGCGGTGATCGTCGGCGTGTTCGTCACGATCGGCCCGCTCGTGTTCGTGCTCAGTTCGAGCTGACGGCCGTGGCGGGAAGCGGCGGGCCGGGTCACCGGCCCGCGGGTCGGGCCCACCGGATCCTCGTCGGATTGTCGACGGCGTCGGTCTACCCACAGAACACCGAGTCGGCGTTCGAGTTCGCAGCCGAACTCGGCTACGACGGTGTGGAGCTGATGGTGTGGGCGGAGTCGGTCAGCCAGGACATGGCCGCGGTCAAGCGTCTGGTGCGCAAGTACGCGGTCCCGGTGCTGGCCGTGCACGCCCCGTGCCTGCTGATCTCGCAACGAGTCTGGGGTGCCGATCCCGTCGCCAAGCTCGAGCGGTCCGTCCGCGCCGCGGAGACCCTCGGCGCCCGGACCGTGGTGGTGCATCCGCCGTTCCGCTGGCAGCGCCGGTACGCGGACGGGTTCGCGGACCAGGTGGGTGACCTCGAGCAGCGCAGCGGTGCGACCGTCGCAGTGGAGAACATGTTCCCGATGCGGGCGGACCGCTTCTGGGGTGCGAAATCGAAGTCGGCCGAGCGGCTCGAGAGGCGGGGCGGGCCGGGACCGGGAGTGTCGGTGTTCGCGCCCTCCTTCGACCCGACCGACGTCGGGCACGAGCACTACACGCTCGACCTGTCGCACACCGCGACCGCCGGGATGGACGCGTTCGCGCTCGCCGGCCGCATGGGCGGTGGGCTCACCCACCTGCACCTGGCCGACGGGCGGGGCGCCTCCGCAGACGAGCACCTGATCCCGGGGCACGGCAACCAGCCGTGCGCGGAGCTGTGCCGGTCGCTCGCGGCGTCCGAGTTCGACGGTCACGCGGTGCTCGAAGTCAACACCCAGAACGCGCGCACCCGGGCCGAACGCAAGTCGATGCTGGCGCAGTCGCTGGCGTTCGCCCGCGAACACCTCGCCCGGTAGGGGCAGGTCAGAGGGCGGCGACGGCCGCGGCGATCGTCGCGACTCCGGACACGATCAGTCCGGCGACGAGGACCGCGAAGCCGGCCCACACCGAGCGCATCCAGCCGTTCGGGCGTTCCGGGTCGGTGCCGAGGACGGACAGGAAGAATCCGGCGGGGACGAAGATCGCGGCGCTGAGCACCAGGACGGCGCCAAACGTCGACCACCCGCTGCCGACTCCGGCGGCCTGGGTGAGCAATGCGACCACGAGACCGAGGGTGACCAGGACGCCGGCGTGCGCGTGCCCGGCTCGGAACATCGTCTTCTGCAGGTCGTTCGCGCCGTGGGCTCCGGTCACCACCCGGAGCATGAAGGTGCCGCCGAAGGCGATACCCACGACGGTGAGCAGGGTGACACCGGTGACGAGGGCGAGAACGGGGTCCATCACTGGCTCCTCGGGTCGGAGAAGTGCTTTCGGACGGGATTGGATAGTATCGATATCCAGTATTGGATAGTATTGGTATCCAATCGGTTCGCGTCAAGGGTTGACCCGAACGACGACAGAACCATTCGAGGAGGTACCCGTGCGCATGTCCGAACTCGTCGCCCGCTCCGGGGTGCCACTCGCGACGATCAAGTACTACCTGCGCGAACACGTCCTCGTGCCCGGCACGGCGACCAGCGCCACCCAGGCCGACTACGGCGACGAACACCTGCACCGACTCGCCCTGATCAAGGCCCTCGCCGGCGCCGGCCTCCCGATCCACAAGATCCGCCGCATCGTCGACCTGATCGAGGAACCCGGCGACGACGTGCGCGACACCATCGGCCACGCCATCGCGATTCTCCCGCCCTACCCCGACGGACCGCCACGGACCGACCACCCCCGTGCCCGCCGGACACTCGAACGGCTCGGGCAGGTCTACGACCCCGGCTACCCGGCCGTCGACCAACTCGAACGGGCCCTCGAGGCCGTGGAGAACGTCGGCATCCCGATGACCGACGAACGCCTCGACGCCTACGGCAAGCACATCCGGGGCATCGCCGAACTCGACCTCGCGCTGATGCCGACGGACTCCCCGCAGCGCGCCGTCGAGTACGCCGTCCTCGGAACGGCCGTCTACGAACCCGTGATCGCCGCGATGCGCAGGCTCGCCCACCAGGACATCTCGGCCCGCCGCGGTGAGAATCTCGCGGCCCGCCGCGGTGATGTCGCGGGCCCCACCACCGAACACGCACGTAAGGACAACAGATGACCGAGGTCAAGACCCTCACCTCCACCCGGCCGTTCACCGAGTTGACCGCCCTCACCGATCTCGGCGAGGGCGCGTACGGGGCGCACATCGACCCGATCTGGACGATCGGGCCCAAGGTGCACGGCGGTTGCATGATGGCGGTCTGCGCTGCGGCCGCCCGTGGCGCCGCGGACGGCGCGACCGCGATGCAGCCGGTCGCGGTCAGCGCGAACTACCTCGCCGCACCGGACCCCGGCGACGTCCGGCTGGTGACCACCGTCCGCAAGCGTGGCCGTCAGGTCTGCCTGGTGGACGTGGACCTGCTGCAGGGGGACCGGGTCGCGGTCTCGGCGGCCGTGACCCTCGGCGTGCCCGACACCGCCGAGCCCCGGCATCGGGAGCCGCTCGCCCTCGACGCGTTGCCCGCCGAGCCGACCGCGGACTCGGCGGTCATCACCGACGGCCACCCGATGGCCGAGATCGTGCACGTGGCCAAGGGATGCGACCTGCGGGTCGACCCGACCGCCGCGCGGTTCCTGACCGGCGAGCTGGGTGACCCGGTGAACCGGATGTGGGCGCGCCCGCTGGCCGAGGACGAGGCCGATGCGGACACCGCCGCACTGTTCGCGATCATGCTCGGTGACATCAGTGCCCCGGTGACGATGAACCGCGGCATGTTCGGCTGGGCCCCGACCGTCCAGCTGACCACCTACCTGCGCCGCCGCCCGGCCCCGGGCTGGCTGCGCGTGATGGCCAGCGCGCAGGTGATCGGGGACACCTGGTTCGAGGAGGACCACCTGGTGCTCGACTCCAGCGGGCAGGTGGTCGTGCAGAGCCGCCAGCTCGCGATGATCCCCAAGCTCTGACGGCCGGGCAGGGCTGACGGGTTTCGCCCGAGCCGTGCATGGCAGGCTTTCGGTCATGACGAGAATCGCAGTGATGGGTGGCGGCAGGATCGGCGAGGCCCTGATCGCGGGCCTGGTGAAGGCGGGCCACGCACCCAAGGACCTGGTCGTCGCCGAGCAGTACCCGCCCCGCGCGCAGGAACTGGCCGGGCAGTACGGCATCCGGACCACCACCGTGGCGGACGCCGCCGACGGTGCCCACGTCGTGGTGATCGCGGTCAAGCCCGCCGACGTCGACGCCGTGATGACCGAGCTCGGCTCCATCGACCTCGACGGCGACGTCGAGCAGCTGGTCGTCACGCTGGCCGCGGGGATCCCGACCGCCCGCTACGAGAGCAAGCTGCCTGCCGGGTTCCCCGTCGTGCGGGTCATGCCGAACACGCCGATGCTCGTCGGCGAGGGCGTCAGCGCCATCGCCGCGGGTCGCTACGCCACCTCGGAACACCTCGAGCAGGTTCGCGAGCTCCTCGGTGCGGTCGGCAAGGTCGTCACCGTCTCCGAGTCGCAGCTCGACGCCGTCACCGCGGTGTCCGGTTCCGGTCCCGCGTACCTCTTCCTCGTGGCCGAGGCGATGATCGAGGGGGGAGTCGGACTCGGGCTCACCCGGGCCGTCGCCACCGAACTCGTCGTCCAGACGATGGTCGGATCGGCGGCCATGCTCGACGGGTCGGGCAGTACCGCGAACGAGCTGCGCGCCGACGTCACGTCGCCCGGTGGGACGACTGCGGCCGGCGTCCGAGAGCTGGAGCGGGGTGGCCTGCGGACCGCATTCAACGACGCGCTGGCCGCTGCGAAGCGACGTTCCGCGGAACTCGGTGCTGGTCCGGAATGAAATCCGATACCTCACACCCGTCGCAGTAACCCCACCTGTCCCGTTAAGCTCGGGGCAGCACGTGCGTGTCTGTTCCGCCGGAGGGGAAGCCGGCGGCGCGACACGTGCCGGAGGTATGCAAATGGTGTCCACAGACAAGTCGAAGGGATCGGGTGCGGAGAATCAACCCGTCCTGGGCGGCACACAATTCCTCACCGTTGCCGAGGTGGCGGCGTTGATGCGCGTGTCGAAAATGACGGTGTACCGACTGGTGCACAGCGGGGAACTACCCGCCGTACGGGTCGGAAGGTCGTTCCGGGTGCACGCGAAGGCCGTGCACGACTACCTGGAAACGTCCTACTTCGACGCCGGCTGACAGTCCGGTTTCGATCCGCCCGCGGCGCCCCGGTACGATGACTACTCGTCGTGCCAGCCAGCCGGGTGTCGTCAGGCGCTGGGCTTACGGCTACGAGGCCACAGCGCCAGGTTGGTTTGCGCCAACCGAACGCACGTACGTCACCGGCGTGCGCAGGAACGCTAGAGAAGAACGTGAGGAACTCCCGCCATGGGTTCAGTGATCAAGAAGCGACGCAAGCGCATGTCGAAGAAGAAGCACCGCAAGCTGCTTCGTAGGACTCGCGTGCAGCGTCGGAAACTCGGCAAGTAGACCGCTCGAGTTTCGAGCGGGGCTCGCCACTGTTGTGGGTCGAACTCGATGCCCGCCACCGTTTCTTCGGTGGCGGGCATCGCGTGCATTCGGGGTTGCCCCGGGACGAATCGGGCATTTCGTGAGTCGGTCGTCCGACCATTTCGAACTAGTTTTGGAGTCTGTCAAAACACCTGGCAGACGGGCGGTTTCGAGCTCGTTAAGTTTTTGAACGGCGCCGCCCGAACCCGCTACGCTCGACGGTGACCGATCGGTGACGGCTTCGAAACACGGGCAGGGGTGGTCGTGGCAGGTGATCGCGGGGTGCAGCCCCCATCGGTGGTGCTGGTCACCGGAGCCAGCCGGTTCCTCGGCGGATACCTCGTGGCGAGGCTGGCGCAGGACCCCGCCGTCGACCGCGTCATCGCCGTCGACTCGAAATCTCCGACGAAGGACATGTTGCGCCGGATGGGCCGGGCCGAGTTCGTCCGCGCCGACATCCGCAACCCGCTGATCGGCAAGGTGCTGCGCGGTGCGCGAGTGGACACGGTCGTGCTCGCCTCCACGATGGTCAAGCCGCCCAAGTCGGGTAGTCGTACCGCGATGAAGGACATGAACATCCTCGGCGCCATGCAGCTGTTCGCCGCCTGCCAGAAGTCGCCGGACGTCCGCAAGGTGGTGGTCCGGTCGTCGGCCGCCGTCTACGGCAGCAGCGCGAAGGACCCGGCGAAGTTCAGCGAGGAGATGAGCGCCCGGAAGCCCCCGAGCGGGGGATACGCGCGCGACAGCATCGAGGTCGAGGGCTACGCCCGCGGGCTGGGACGCAGGCGGCCGGAGATCGCGGTCTCACTGCTGCGGATGGCGCCACTGATCGGGCCGAACCTGCACGGGTCGGTGGCCCGGTACCTGCAGTCGCCGGTGGTGCCGACGGTCCTGGGCCGGGACCCCCGGATGCAGCTGCTACACGAGGAGGACGCGCTCGCCGCCCTCGAACGGGCCACCCTCGCCGGACCGGCGGGCACCTTCAACATCGCCGGTGACGGGGTGGTGATGCTCACCCAGGCGATCCGCAGGGCCGGCGGCGTCGAGGTCCCGATGCCGTTCCCGCTGCTCGGTTCCATCGGCCGGATGCTCCCTGGCGCCGGGCTCCGCGGCTTCACCAGGGAACAGCTCGACTACTTCCACTTCGGGTGCGGACTCGACACCACCCGGATGCGCACCGAACTCGGCTTCGAACCGCGGTGGACGACACTGCAGGCACTCGACGACATGATCGGTGGCGCGGCGAACCGGCCACTGGTGAGCAAGGAGTGGCTGAGGTCGGTGGAGACAGGAATCCAGCACATGGTCGGCGTCGGTGAAGGAGCACGATGAACGAGGTCGCCAAGGTCATTCCACTACGTGGTGACGCCGCCCGCGCCGCCCGCGCCGCCCGTGGCTCCACCCGGACGTCGCGGCTCGAACCGTCCGACCCGACCGAGCTGTTCCCGTCGCACGCCGCGGAACCGACCCCTTCCGCGTCCGGGTCGCTGACCGGGTCGTTGCGGGATGCTGCCCGCGATCTGGTGGCGGATCAGGTCGTGGCGACGGCCGAGTTCATCCGGCGCAGGCTGACGGGCGACTACCAGGTCGACGACTTCGGGTACGACCCGCACTTCGCGGAGAACATCTGGCTGCCGCTGCTGCGTCCGCTGTTCGACTCGTGGTTCCGGGTCGAGGTGCGGGGCATCGAGAACGTGCCCGACGAGGGCGGCGTGCTGGTGGTCGCGAACCACGCCGGTGTCGTGCCGATCGACGGACTGATGACCTCGGTCGCCATGTTCGACCACCACCCGGCGCATCGTCCGCTGCGGATGCTCGCCGCGGACCTGGCTTTCGAGATGCCGGTCATCGGCACCGTCGCCCGCAAGGCGGGGCACACCCTCGCCTGCAACCCCGATGCCGAGCGGCTGCTGCGCGGCGGCGAGGTCGCCGCGGTGTTCCCGGAGGGGTTCAAGGGCATCGGCAAGCCGTTCAGCGAGCGGTACAAGCTGCAGCGGTTCGGTCGCGGCGGCTTCGTGTCGGCCGCACTGCGCGCCGGCGTCCCGATCGTGCCGTGCTCGATCGTCGGCTCGGAGGAGATCTACCCGAAGATCGGCGAACTCAAGTCGCTCGCGCGCCTGCTCGGCATGCCGTACTTCCCGGTGACGCCGTTCTTCCCGCACCTGGGACCGCTCGGGATGATCCCGCTGCCGTCGAAGTGGTACATCGAGTTCGGGGAACCGATCCGCACCGACACCTACGACCACGCGGACGCCGAGGATCCGATGGTGATGTTCGAACTCACCGACCACGTCCGCGAGACGATCCAGCAGACCCTCTACCGGCTGCTCGCGCAGCGCCGGAACGTCTTCCTGGGTTAGCGCAGCGGTTCCGTCCGCGGGCTAGCGCAGCGGAGCCGCCCGTGTTCGGGCACCTCAGTGCCTGCGGCGGCTGACGACCGCGGCGAGCGCGCCGCCGGCCGCACCGAGGACGAGGGCGGTCGGGACACCGATCTTCGCGGCCTTGCGCCCCGTGCGGTAGTCGCGGATCTCCCAGCCCCGGTTGCGTGCGACCTCCTTCAGGTCGGCGTCCGGGTTGATCGCGACGGCCGTGCCGACCAGTGACAGCATCGGGACGTCGTTGTGGCTGTCCGAGTAGGCGGTGCACCGCTTGAGGTTCAGGCCCTCGCGCACGGCGAGGGTGCGCACCGCGTGCGCCTTGCCCGCGCCGTGCAGGATGTCGCCGACGAGCCGGCCGGTGAACTTGCCGTCCTCGGACTCGACGACGGTGCCGAGCGCACCGGTCAGGCCGAGGCGCTTGGCGATCACCTGTGCGAGTTCGACGGGCGTGGCAGTGACGAGCCAGACCTGCTGGCCGGCGTCGAGGTGCATCTGTGCGAGCGCGCGGGTGCCCGGCCAGATCTTGTCGGCGATGAGCTGGTCGTAGATCTCCTCGCCGAGCCGGGTGAACTCCGCGGTCTCGCGGCCGGCGATGAACGCGAGTGCCTTCTCCTTGCCGGACGCGACGTCGTCGCTGTTCTCCTTGCCCGTGACCCGGAACTTGAGCTGCTGCCAGGCGAATCCGGCCATGTCGCCGAGGGAGATGTACTTGCGGGCCGCGAGACCGCGAGCGAAGTGGATGATCGATGCGCCCTGGACCATCGTGTTGTCGACGTCGAAGAACGCGGCGGCGGTCAGGTCGCGGGGGATCGCCGACTCGTCGGTGGGGCCGGTCACACCGAGGTCGACGGCGGTGTCGGCCTCGTGCAGGGCGAGGGCGGCGTCGGCGCTGGCCTCGCCGGCGAGGTTCGCGCGCAGCTGCGCGTCGGTCGGTCCCAGCGGGTTACGCCCACGGCGCCGCACGCGCGACCAGCCGGCACCCATTCCCGCACCGGTCGGCCCTGTCAGCCCAGGCACTCGCACCTCCTGTGGTTGGCAATCCTGGGTAACCCTATCCCCCGATTCGAGGGTGCACCGGGCGGACGGGCCGGGCAACGGCGGCGCTGTGATGTCCGTCTCCGCCGGTGCCGCCGAAGCGGCGCGGCGCGGGTGGCAGGGTGGAAGCCATGACGGCCACGACGCACACCATCACCCTCCTGACCCGGGCCGGCTGCGGCTCCTGCGTCGCGGCCCACGAGCGGCTGGTGCCGTTGTGTGAGGAATTCGGCATTCCGCTCGAAACCGTCGACGTCGACGAGGCAGCGGCCCGTGATCCGGAACTGCGGGCCGAGTACGGCGACCGTCTTCCCGTGGTGCTGCTCGATGGTCGTGAGCACAGCTACTGGGAGGTCGACGAGGTTCGGCTGCGCTCGGATTTGACAATCTGAGGGCGAACGGCTCGCCCCGACTTTCGGTCGCTGTGCAGGTCGCGGCGGGTTGAGCAACTTTGTGCATGGCTTCACAAGCAGTTACCGTGGGTGGGAACATCCCCCCGGATCAAACTGAGTTCCGGTCGTGTGCATGGCCGGACGAGGAGCCAAACGAAGTGAGCGAACAGCACCAGTCGCATGGGTTCTCCGCCCGTGGCGTCGCCGGGGCTGATGCGACCACTCGTGCCGAGGCGGCCTCGTCGGGCGCTCGGGCTCAGGGCACCGTGAAGGACCTGCCACAGGCCACGGTCACCCGGCTCGCCACGTACCTGCGGGTGCTCGGTGTGATGGCCGACGACGGCATTCTCATCGTGTCGAGCGAGGAACTCGCGACCGCGTCCGGGGTCGGCTCGGCGATGCTCCGCAAGGACCTGTCCTTCCTCGGCCCGAACGGCGTCCGCGGTGTCGGCTACGACGTCACCCGGCTGCGGGCCCGGATCGAGGCGGCGCTCGGGCTGGACCAGGGGCACCGCGTGGTGCTGGTCGGGGTGGGGAACCTCGGGCAGGCACTCGCCCGCTACGGCGGATTCGGTCGCCGCGGTTTCACGATGGTCGGCCTGTTCGACCGCAGCCCGGACCGGATCGGCGTCGACATCGACGGTTTGACCGTGCGCGACGTCGCGGAGCTCGAGGTGGCGTGCCGCGAACTCGACGCGACGATCGGCGTCGTCGCCACCCCGGACGAGGTTGCGCAGCAGGTCTGTGACGGCCTCGTCGCCGCCGGTGTCCGGTGCATCATGAGTTTCGCGTCCGCCCCGCTGGAGGTTCCGGCGCACGTCGAGCTCCGCCGGGTGGACATCGCGGTGGAGATGCAGGTGCTGTCCTTCAACAGTGCCCGCAGGAGCGAGGCCGACGCCGCGAAGGCGGCGGTGGGTCTCGCGGGCCGGGCGCCGCGGGCCGCCGCACGTTCGACTTCGAAAGACCTGGGTTCGACAAAGAATGGATCGGTGATCGCACCGTGAGTGTTCTCCTGGTCGGGATTTCGCATCGAAGCGCTCCCGTCTCCGTCCTCGAGCGGGTGGCCGTCGCGGACGCCGATCGGCCGAAGCTGATCGACAAGTTGCTGGCCTCCCCGCACGTGTCGGAGTCGATGATCGTCTCGACGTGCAACCGGGTGGAGATCTACGCCGTCGTCGACGCCTTCCACGGCGCGCTCGCCGACGTCGGCGAGATGCTCGCTGCGCATTCCGGCCTGGACCTGAACGACCTCACCAAGCACGCCTACGTCCGCTACAGCGAGGCCGCGGCAGAGCACCTGTTCGCGGTGGCGAGCGGTCTCGACTCGATGGTCATCGGCGAGCAGCAGATCCTCGGCCAGATCCGCACCGCGTACGCGGTGTCCGACACACAGAAGGCCGCCGGGCGGGTGCTGCACGAGCTCGCGCAGCAGGCGCTGCGGGTCGGCAAGCGGGTGCACTCGGAGACCGGCATCGACCGCGCAGGCGCCTCGGTGGTGTCGGTGGCGCTCGACCGGGCGGCGACGGTCCTGGCCGGTCGCGACTCGGACGAGTACGGGCTGACCGGGAAGACGGCGATGGTCGTCGGTGCCGGGTCGATGGGTGGTCTGTCGGTCGCGCACCTGACCCGGAACGGCATCGGCCGGGTGATCGTCGCCAACCGCACCCGCGAGCGGGCCGAACATCTCGCGGACACCGTGCGTGCTGCCGGTGTCGATGCCTCGGTCGTGGACCTGTCCGATCTGGCGTCCGCGCTCACCCAGGCGGACGTGCTGGTGGCGTGTACCGGCGCGGTCGGCGCGGTGGTCACCCTCGCCGACGCGCACATCGCGCTCGCGTCGAGGAACGCCGCCGAGCGTCCGCTGGTGATCTGCGATCTGGGTCTGCCGCGGGACGTGGAGCCTGCCGTCGCCGGGTTGCCCGGGGTCACGCTCCTCGACATCGCGACCATGAAGGCCGACCCGGGTGCAGGCGCCGCGGCCGCCGATGCGGACGCGGCGCGCGAGATCGTCGCCGGCGAGCTCGCCACCTACCTGGCCGGTCAGCGGCTCGCGGAGGTCACTCCCACGGTGACGGCACTGCGTCAGCGCGCCGCCGAGGTGGTGGAGAGCGAACTGATGCGGCTCGAGTCGCGGCTGCCCGGTCTCGACGACCCGCAGCGCGACGAGGTCGCCCGCACCGTGCGCCGCGTGGTCGACAAGCTGCTGCACGCCCCGACCGTGCGGATCAAGCAGCTCGCGACGACGCCCGGCGGTGACGCCTACGCGGCCGCCCTGCGTGAACTGTTCGAGTTGGCGCCCGGACGCGCCGAGGCGGTCGCCGCCCCGATGGAGATCCGGGCGGTCGAGCTCGCCGACAACTTCACCGCCGGACGCGGTGACGAGGATGCGGTGAACTGGTGGAAGGGCATGCAGGAATGAACGTGACCACCCCCCTCCCCGGAGACCGGACGCCCGGCACCGACGCACCCCGCAAGACCCTGCGCATCGGCACCCGCGGCAGCCTGCTCGCCACCACCCAGGCCGGAACCGTCCGCGACGCCCTGATCGCGGCCGGGCACCCCGCCGAGCTGGTGATCATCACGACCAAGGGCGACGTGACCGCAGGCCCGGTGCAGCGCATCGGGGTCGGGGTCTTCGTCGCGGAACTGCGTGAGGCCCTGCTCGCGGGCGAGGTCGACGTCGCCGTGCACTCGTACAAGGACCTGCCGACCGTGCAGCCCGCCGATCTGGTGATCGCCGCCGTGCCGCCCCGCGAGGACCCGCGCGACGCGCTGGTCGCCCGCGACGGTCTCGTCCTCGGCGAGTTGCCGCCGGGGTCGAAGGTCGGGACGTCCGCGCCGCGGCGCCGGGCGCAGTTGCGTGCACTGGGCCTCGGTCTGGACATTCAGCCGCTGCGCGGCAACATCGACACCCGCCTCGGCAAGGTCGAGTCCGGCGAGCTGGACGCGATCGTCATCGCCAGGGCCGGGCTGTCCCGGATCGGGCGGTTGGACGCGATCACCGAGTCGATCGAGCCGGTGCAGATGCTGCCCGCGCCGTCGCAGGGCGCGCTCGCCGTCGAGTGCCGGGCCGACAACCCCGACCTCGCTGCGGTGCTCGCCGAACTGGACGATGCCGCGACCCGCGCGGCCGTGGTGGCCGAGCGGGCCCTGCTTGCGGAGCTCGAGGCGGGCTGTACCGCGCCGGTCGGCGCGATCGCCGAGGTCGTCGAGTCGCTGGACGACGACGGCCGGGTGATCGAGGAACTGTCGGTGCGCGGATGCGCGGCCGCGGTGGACGGATCGGACTCGCTCCGCGCCTCCGCCGTCGGATCGCCGGACCGCGCCGAGGAGTTGGGGCGCGCGGTCGCCCGTGAACTCCTCGACCTCGGTGCGCGCGAGCTGATGGTCGCCGCCGAAGCCGAGGACGGTGCCGCCGATGACTGATCCGACCTCCCGGCGGGCGAAACGGTGCGCGCGACCACCGCGCACCGATCCGCTCGCCACACCCCCCAACGCTTCACCCCCGAACACCGGCATCTTGAACGCACTGGAGAACAACCGATGAGCCGAGTCCGAAAGAACACCCCCGGACGGATCCTGTTCGTGGGATCGGGCCCTGGAGATCCCGCCCTGCTCACGGTCCGCGCCCGCGACGTCCTCGCCAACGCGACGCTCGCCTTCACCGACCCCGACGTCGACAAGGGCGTGACCGCGCTGGTCGGCACCGCGCTGCGGGTCAAGGGCGTGGAGGAGGATCCGGAGAACCCGATCTCCGAGGTCCGTCCGGCACTCGGCGAGCCCGCCGAGGTCGCCAAGACCCTGGTCCACGAGGCGAAGGCCGGGCACGACGTGGTGCGCCTGGTGTCCGGCGACCCGCTGACCACCGATTCGGTGATCGCGGAGGTCAACGCCGTCGCCCGCACCCAGGTCGTGTTCGAGATCCTGCCGGGTCTGCCGTCCGGGTCCGCGGTGCCGAGCTACGCCGGCATGGCGCTCGGGTCCGGGCACACCGAGGCCGACGTGCGCGGCGAGGTGGACTGGGCCGCGCTGGCCGCGGCGCCCGGACCGCTGGTCCTGCACGCGAGCGCCGCCCACCTGGCCGAGACGGCGAGCGCACTGGTCGAGCACGGCCTGGCGCCGCAGACCCCGGCCGCGATCACCGTCCGCGGCACCACCCGCCAGCAGCGCACCGTCGAGGCCACCCTCGCGACGCTGAACGAGGCGGGTTCGGAGCTGGTCGGGTCGCTGATCGTCACCGTCGGCAAGGTCGTCACTCACCGCAACAAGATGTCGTGGTGGGAGTCGCGGGCGCTGTACGGCTGGACCGTGCTGGTGCCGCGCACGAAGGACCAGGCCGGGGAGATGAGCGATCGGCTGGTCACGCACGGCGCGATCCCGATCGAGGTCCCGACGATAGCGGTCGAGCCGCCGCGCAGCCCCGCGCAGATGGAGCGCGCCGTCAAGGGTCTGGTCGACGGCCGCTACCAGTGGGTGGTGTTCACCTCCACCAACGCGGTCCGCGCGGTGTGGGAGAAGTTCGAGGAGTTCGGGCTGGACGCCCGCGCGTTCTCGGGCGTGAAGATCGCGTGTGTCGGGCAGGCCACCGCCGACAAGGTGCGCAGCTTCGGCATCAACCCGGAGCTGGTGCCGTCGGGTGAGCAGTCCTCGGAGGGCCTGCTGGCCGAGTTCGCCCCGTACGACGACGTTTTCGACCCGGTCAACCGGGTGCTGCTGCCGCGCGCGGACATCGCCACGGAGACCCTCGCGGAGGGGCTGCGTCAGCGCGGCTGGGAGATCGACGACGTGACCGCCTACCGGACCGTGCGGGCGGCGCCGCCGCCGGCCGAGACCCGCGAGATGATCAAGACGGGCGGTTTCGACGCGGTGTGCTTCACCTCCTCGTCGACGGTCCGGAATCTGGTCGGTATCGCCGGAAAGCCGCACGCGCGCACCATCGTTGCGTGCATCGGCCCGAAGACGGCGGAGACCGCCATCGAGTTCGGTCTGCGGGTGGACGTGCAGCCGGAGACGGCGCAGGTCGGTCCGCTGGTCGAGGCACTCGCCGAGCACGCCGCGCGACTGCGTGCCGAGGGCGCGCTGCCTCCTCCGCGCAAGAAGTCGCGTAGGCGCTGACGCACCTGTGAGTCCTTGTGCCCCCTGGCGGGCCGCAAGGACTCACAGGCCCGACGAAGGAGGGCCCCTCTTTGTTCCCGGCCGAACGACCACGCCGTCTGCGCAGCACCAAGGCGCTGCGCCGGCTTGTCGCCGAAACCTCGCTGGAGCCACGGCATCTGGTACTGCCGATGTTCGTGGCGGACGGCGTCGACGCGCCGCGTGAGATCACCTCGATGCCGGGCGTGTACCAACACACGCTCGACTCGCTGCGTGTCGCCGCCACCGAGGCGGTGAACGCCGGGGTGGGCGGGCTGATGCTGTTCGGCGTTCCGCGGCCGGAGGACAAGGACGCGAGTGGCTCGGGAGCCACCGACCCGGACGGCATCCTCAACCGGGGACTGCGGGCGCTTCGCGACGAACTCGGCGACTCGACCGTGCTGATGGCGGACACCTGCCTCGACGAGTTCACCTCGCACGGACACTGCGGTGTGGTGGCCGCCGACGGCACCGTCGACAACGACGCGACCCTCACCCGGTACGTGGACATGGCTGTGGCGCAAGCGGAATCGGGCGCGCATCTGCTCGGTCCGAGCGGGATGATGGACGGTCAGGTCGCGGCGATCCGGGAGGGTCTCGACGACGCCGGGCACATCGACACCGGGATTCTGGCGTACGCGACGAAGTACGCGTCCGCGTTCTACGGCCCCTTCCGGGAGGCCGTCGGATCCTCCCTCGAGGGTGATCGGCGCACCTACCAGCAGGACCCGGCGAACCGCCGCGAGTCGCTGCGCGAGGTGGACCTCGACCTCGAGGAGGGCGCCGACATCGTCATGGTCAAGCCCGCGATGAGTTACCTCGACGTGCTCCGCGAGGTCGCCGACATGTCCACGGTTCCCGTTGCCGCCTACCAGATCTCGGGCGAGTACTCGATGATCACCGCGGCCGCGCAGAACGGCTGGATCGACCGTGACGCCGCGATCCTGGAGTCGCTGCTGAGCATCCGCCGGGCCGGCGCCGACATCGTGCTCACGTACTGGGCCACCGAAGTGGCGGGCCGGCTGTGACTGCGCAGCCTCCGGGCTCGTGGCCATCGCAGGGACCCCCACCGCAGGGATCTGAGCCGCAGGGATCTGAGCCGCAGGGATCTGAGCCGCAGGGGGCACAGCCCGGGACGCCGTGGCAGCCCGACGGGTCCGGTCGGCCGCAGTACGGCCCGCCGCAGGGTCAGCCACAGTACGGGCCGCCGCAGGGTGCGCCACA
The DNA here is from genome assembly GCF_053604015.1 of Rhodococcus sp. NPDC004095. Lineage (NCBI taxonomy): Bacteria > Bacillati > Actinomycetota > Actinomycetes > Mycobacteriales > Nocardiaceae > Rhodococcus > Rhodococcus sp. NPDC004095. The sequence continues at coordinate 402,449 of NZ_JBSGGS010000004.1, read as the reverse complement.
GTACGGCCCGCCCCCGGTCCCGCCGCGCCCAGAACCGCCGGTGGACGTCGTCACGGCCTTCCAGTTGCTGTACGCGGTCGCCGCGCTCGGGCTGGTCAACATGATCGCCTCGCTGCTCTCCGTCTACGCCGACCGCGACACCTACGTCGACCAACTGCTGCGCGACGTCGCGGCGCAGGACGCGACCGTGCAGATCGGCAGGGACACCGCGCAGACCCTGCTGGTGGTCGGGCTCGGCCTGACCGCTCTGATCGGACTCGGGGCGACGGCGCTGTATCTGCTGTTCGTCCACAAGATGCGGGCGGGCCGCAACTGGGCGCGCATGCTGGTGACGATGATCGGCGTGATGATGGTGTTCGTCGCGATCCCGTCCCTGTTCGGGCTCGGTGCCGGTGGCGGCGGCGCCGTCATCGTGGCGGGTGGTGCAGGCATCCTGCAGGCCGTCCTCGCGGTCGGGGCGATCGTGCTGATGCACCGCGGCGACTCCAACCGGTACTTCCTTCCCGGGGTGCAGCCGCGATGACATCGAACGGGGAGCGGGGGAGCAGGCCGCGTCCGGTCGAGGTCGCCTACTGGCTGTGGCTGGCGTGCGCGGCGCTGCTCGTGCTCTTCGGACTGCTGTCGATGACCGCGTCCGGGGACGCGGTGCGCGAGCAGCTGCTCGCCAATGGCGCGAGCCCCGACGACGTCGACGCGCTCGTGACGCTGCTGCGCGGCTCCGGTGGCCTGGCCGTCGCGGTCGGACTGGGAATCGGGTTCCTGGCCGGCCCGGTCCGTGCCGGCGATGCGCGCTTCCGCCGTGCCGCGGTCGCGCTGTGCGGGGTGTACGCGGCGATCCAGCTGGTGTCCGTCGCGGCGGGCGTCGGTCAGCTGCCGACGCTGCTGACCGCCATCGGGATGGTCGTCGCCGCCGTGCTGGTGTACCTGCCGTCCGGCCGCGACTGGTTCGTTCGTGGCTGACGCCGTGTTCGCCGAACCGGGCGGACGCTGGCGCGTGGTGGCACTGGGACCGGCGCTCTGCCTGATCGTCCTCGTCGCCGACCTGTTCGTCGGGGCGGGGGTGCACGTGTTCGGGCTGACGCTCTTCGCGCTCGTGCTCGCCGCCCTGGTGGCGGTGCAGATCAAGGCGGCGCGCACGCACGCGAGCGTCGAGGTCACCGACACCATGCTGCGGTGCGGCACCGAGACGCTCGCGCTCGCCGACGTCGCGGAGGTGCTGCCTGCGGCGGATCCCTTCGCGGAGGATCTTCTGCCGTGGGAGACGGCACGCGCGCTCGGCGACCTGTCCGGGGTGCCGCGCCGCCGCACCGGGATCGGGTTGCAGCTGACCGACGGCGACCTGGTGCGGGCATGGGCGCGGGACGGGGACGGGCTGCGGGCGGCGCTGGAGGCCGCGGCGGGGTCGGCGGGTCGGGACGAGGGGAGCGGAACGTGACCGGTCGGGTTCGGGACGCCGCGGCGGTGGTGACGGCGGTGGTGGCATCGGTCGCCGCGGTCTGGTGCTGGACGCGCGGGGTGACGACCTCGGACTTCGCGCCGGTCGTCGACGGTGCCCCGCCGTTCACGGCGACGCACTACTCGGGGCCGTGGATCGGCGCCGCGAGCGCCGCGGTGATCGTGGCCGGCCTCGCTCTCCTCGACGTGTGGCGGCGCCGACACTGACAGGTGGTACCCAAGGGGGGTATCTTAGGGGTATGAACGGATACACGCCCGAGAAGGAGAACCTGCTCAAGCGGCTGCGCCGCATCGAGGGGCAGGTCGCGGGCATCTCGAGGATGGTCGACGACGACCGGTACTGCATCGACATCCTCACCCAGGTGTCCGCGGTGACCAGTGCGTTGCAGTCCGTTTCGCTCAAGCTGCTCGACGAGCACCTCTCGCACTGTGTCGTCGAGGCCGCGCGGAAGGGCGGGCCCGAGGCGGACGCGAAGGTCAAGGAGGCGTCCGACGCCATCGCCCGCCTCGTGAAGTCGTAGAACTGGAGACACCCGTGCAGAGCACCTACACCGTCACCGGAATGACCTGCCGGCACTGCGTCGCCTCGGTCACCGAGGAGCTCTCGGAGATCGACGGGGTCACCGCGGTCGCCGTCGACCTCGACAGCGGGCGGGTCGACGTGACGAGTGACGCCCCGCTCGACCTGGCCGCGGTGACCGCGGCCGTCGAAGAGGCGGGCTACGAGCTGGCATCGTGAGCACCGACGTCTCGGTGGCCGCCGCCGGTGTCGATCTCGACATCGGCGGCATGACTTGTGCATCTTGCGCGAACCGCATCGAACGCAAGCTCGGCAAGCTCGACGGGGTCACCGCGACGGTCAACTTCGCCACCGAACGCGCACACGTCACCCACCCGGACACGGTGACGCTCGGCGACCTCGTCGCGGCCGTCGAAGCGGCCGGCTACACCGCGACGGAAGTGCCGGCCGAACCGGAACCGGTTCCCGCGCACTCCGATTCGCTCGGACCGAGGCTGCTGGTGTCCGCGATCGCCGCGGTGCCGGTGGTCGCGGTGTCGATGGTGCCTGCGCTGCAGTTCGACCACTGGCAGTGGGTGTGCCTCGCGCTGACCACCCTGGTCGTGTTCTGGGGCGGCTACCCGTTCCACCGCGCTGCGCTGGTCAACGCCCGGCACGGCGCGTCGACGATGGACACCCTCGTCTCGCTCGGCACCCTCGCCGCGTACGGATGGTCGGTGTGGGCACTGCTGTTCGGCACCGCCGGACACGTCGGCATGACCCACGAGTTCTCCCTGCGCCTCGGGGCCCACGATCCGTCCAGCCAGCTCTATCTCGAGGTCGCGGCCGCGGTGACGGTGTTCCTGCTCGCGGGCCGGTACGCCGAGGCGAAGGCAAAACGGCGCGCCGGCGCCGCGCTGCGGTCCCTGCTCGAGGTGGGGGCCAAGGACGTCGCGGTGCTCGGCTCGGACGGCACGGAGTCGCGGATCCCGGTGGACCGCTTGACCGTCGGCGACCTGTTCGTGGTCCGCCCGGGGGAGAAGGTCGCCACCGACGGCATCGTGGTCCGCGGCCGCGCCGCCCTCGACACCGCCACGATCACCGGCGAGTCGGTCCCCGTCGACATCGCCGCGGGTGACGCGGTGATCGGCGGCACCGTGAACACCGACGGGCACCTGGTGGTGCGGGCCGAGAAGGTCGGCGCCGACACCCAGCTCGCGCACATCGCCCGGCTGGTCACCGAGGCGCAGAACGGCAAGGCCGCCGTCGCGCGGCTCGCGGACCGGGTCTCCGCGGTGTTCGTGCCGGTGGTGCTGGTGCTCGCCGCGGCCACCCTCGCCGGCTGGCTGGTCACCGGGCACGCCACCACCGAGGCGTTCACCGCCGCCGTCGCCGTGCTCATCGTCGCGTGCCCGTGCGCACTCGGGCTGGCCACGCCGACCGCGCTGCTCGTCGGCACCGGACGCGGCGCGCAGCTCGGCATCCTGATTCGCGGACCCGAGGTCCTCGAGCAGACCAAACGCATCGACACCGTCGTCCTCGACAAGACCGGCACCGTCACCACCGGGACGATGGCCGTCGGCCGGGTCGTCGCCGCGGCCGGGGAGGACCCGGACCGGGTACTGGCGCGGGCCGCCGCGGTCGAGTCCGCCTCGGAACATCCGGTGTCGCGGGCGATCGCCGCCGCCGGGACGGCATCGGCGGTGACCGACTTCGAGAACCGCGCGGGCCGTGGCGTCGTCGGCGTCGTCGACGGCCTGCGGGTCGTGGTCGGCAAGCCGGAACACCCGGTGCCGCCGGAACTGGCCGAGGTGTTCGCCTCCGGTGACACCGTGGTCGCGGTGTCGTGGGGTGGGGCGGTGCGCGGCGCGATCACCGTCGCGGACGCGGTGAAACCCTCCAGCGCCGAGGCGATCACGCGGATGCGGGAGCTCGGGATGACCCCGGTCCTGCTCACCGGCGACGGCGAGGCGGTCGCGCGGCGGGTCGCGGCCGAGGTCGGCATCGAGCGGGTGATCGCAGGCGTGCTGCCGGACGAGAAGGCCGCCGTGATCACCCGACTGCAGGGCGAGGGCCGCGCCGTCGCGATGGTCGGGGACGGCGTCAACGACGCCGCGGCCCTGGCCACCGCCGACGTCGGCCTCGCGATGGGTACCGGCACCGACGCCGCGATCGAGGCCGGCGACCTGACCCTGGTGCGCGGCGACCTGAGGTCGGTGCCGCAGGCGATCCGGCTCGCCCGCGCGACCCTCGGCACCATCGAGGCCAACCTGTTCTGGGCGTTCGCCTACAACGTTGCGGCGATCCCGCTCGCCGCCCTCGGCCTGCTCAACCCGATGATCGCCGGCGCCGCCATGGCGGCGTCCTCGGTGTTCGTCGTCGGCAACAGCCTGCGCCTGCGTCGCTTCCGCTGAGCCGACGCCGAACCCGATGGCCCTGAGCCGGGGCGGGCTCAGGCGATGATGCCGAGCTGTTGGAGATGCGTGACGTCGTCGCGCAGTCCCCAGTGCTCGACGACCCGGCCCTCGGGCGAGAACCGCATCCAGTGCATCTGGCGGAACCGGAACGCGCGGCCGGTCGGGGCGTTGCCCATGAACTCGCCCAGATGTGTTCCGGAGTACCAGTTCCGTCCGACGACGACGTCGCCGGACGCGACGAAGTCCTCGAAGTCCGTCCGGCTGTCGGGGAAGGCGGTCCGCAGCATCGTCACCAGCGCCCGGAGCGGAGCGGTGCCGTGGCGGTGTGGCTCCGGCGCGGTGTGATTGACCATGGCGGGGTCGAACAGTTCGTCGATCAGGTCGAGGCGGCCCTCGCGGAAGATCTCGTCGTAGATGCGGCGCATGGTGGCGATGTTCCGGTCGGCGATCGTGATGGTGTCGGTGGTGTTCGTCATGGTTTCAGCGTGGTGGCGGGCGCGCACCGCGCCCATCCCCACTAGCTGGGATCCCTGGACCGATTCGGCGCGGTTAGTCTTCGCCCATGACCGAATCCCAGGGTGACAGGCTGCAACGCGCGGTCGTGCGGCTGACGCATCGCGGTCTCGGGCTCGACGCGCTTCGCGAGGAACTCGACGCCCTCGTGCGCGGGTTCGTGCCCTGGGACGTGGCGGCCTGGTCGACCACCGATCCGGCGACGTTGTTGTTCACCAGCTGCGTGCTGAGCGGGCGTGCCGAGGACCACGAGGCCGAGGCCCGGCTCTTCGACAGCGAGTTCCGCGTCCCGGATGTGAACTCCTTCGCGGCGCTCGCCCGGTCGGTTCCGCCGGTCGCCGCGTTGCACGCCGCGACCGGAGGCCGGCTCGACCGGTCGCCGCGCTGGCAGACGATCCTCGAACCGATCGGTGTCACCGACGAGATCCGGGCCGCCTTCCTCGACGGGGCGAGTTGCTGGGGCACCCTGGTCGGCTATCGCATGGGCGGCGCCCCGTTCCGTGCGGACGAGGTGGCGCTGATCGCGCGGATCGGCCCGCTGGTCGCGGACGGGTTGCGGCGCGCGATGCTGCACACCGCCGCGGACCGGGCGGTGGACGCGGTGGCGTCGCCGGGCATCGCCATCGTCGAACCGGGCGGCACGCTCGGCGACGTCACACCGCAGGCCGAGCGCTGGCTCGCCGAGATCGCGGACGGGAACGTGGTTCCCAGCGTCTTCCGGTCGGTGGCCGCCGCGGCGAGGTCCGCGGCGGACGGCGCGAGCGACCGGCCGGCGCACGCCCGGCTCCCGCGCCGTGGCGGTGGCTGGATCCTGGCGCACGGCTCGGTGCTCGCGGGTTCGGGTTCGGTCCCGGTGATCCTCGAGGCGGCGACCGAGAATCACCTGTCCGACGTGCTGGTGCGCGCGTACGGGCTGACGCCGCGCGAGCGCGAGATCACCGAACTGGTGCTGCGCGGCGCCTCGACCGACGCGATCGCGAAGGCCCTGTTCATCTCGGCGTACACCGTGCAGGACCACGTGAAGTCGATCCTCGCGAAGGCGGAGATCTCGAGCCGTCGTGATCTGGTGGCCACCCTGTACGGCCGCCACTACGCCCCGCTGACCGCCGCGGGTGCGATCCCGAGTCCGTACGGGTGGTACCTCGGGGCCTGAGCGGGATCCAGGTGCGCGGGATACCTGTTACTTGCCTTCTCACGCCCATACTTGAACAGTGTTCAAGTATGGGCGTGACGAGTGATGACGAGGTGCGGGACACTCGGGTGCTTGTGATCGGTGCCGGATTCGCCGGCCTCGGGATGGCGGCCGCGCTCCAGCGGTCCGGCGAGCGCGACTTCCTGGTGCTCGAGAAGGCCGGCGAGGTCGGCGGCACCTGGCGGGACAACACCTATCCCGGGTGCGCCTGCGACATCCCGTCCGTGCAGTACTCCTACTCTTTCGCCCCCGGCGCGGGGTGGAGTGCGGCGCGGGCGGCCCAGCCGGAGATTCTCGACTACCTCCGGGGCGTCGGTGCCGGGTTCCGCGACCGGATCGTGTTCGGCGCCGAGGTCGCCCAGGGTCGCTGGGACGAGGACGCGGCGCGCTGGTATGTGAGCACCGCCGACGGCCGCAGGTTCGCCGCGCGGTTCCTCGTCGTCGGGACCGGGGCGCTGCACCTGCCGAAGCTTCCGCGCATCCCGGGCATGGAGACGTTCACCGGTCCGGCCTTCCACACCGCCGAGTGGGACCACACGGTCGACCTCGACGGCAAGCGGGTCGCGGTGATCGGCACCGGCGCGTCCGCCGTCCAGGTCGTCCCCGAAATCGCCTCGCGGGCAGGTGAACTGCACCTGTATCAGCGGACCCCGGCCTGGGTGCTCCCGGCCCGGGGAATGCGGCCGCCGCGCCTGCCGCGGCTGGCCCGCACCGTCGAGTACTGGCGTGGGGAGGCGCTGGTGCCCGCCCTCGCCGGACCGCCCGCCGCGTCCGCCCGGCTGCGGCGCCGGGCGCTGCGCCACCTGCACCGGCACGTGGACGATCCCGCACTGCGTCGCGCGCTCACCCCGGACCACCGCATCGGCTGCAAGCGGATTCTCCACTCCGACAGCTACTTTCCCGCGCTCACCCGGCCCGGTGTCGAGGTGGTCACGGAGGCCGTCGAGCGGATCACCCCGGAGGGCGTCGTCACCGCGGACGGTGTCTCCCGACCGGTGGACGTGCTCGTCCACGCGACCGGATTCCGGGTCGCGGGTTCGCTCGCCCGGCTGCCGCTCGCCGGGCGGGACGGGGTCACCCTGCAGCAGTTGTGGCACCGCGGCGGCATCCGCACCCATCTCGGGATCACCGTCGCGGGACTGCCCAACGCGTTCCTGCTGTCCGGACCGAACACCGGGCTCGGCCACAACTCGGTGGTGTTCATGATCGAGTCGCAGGTTCGGTACGTCCTCGACGCGATCGCGACCGTGGACCGCGCCGGAGCCGTGGCACTGGATGTGCGTGAGGACGCGCAGGACGCCTTCCATCGCGACGTGCAGCGCCGGCTGCGGAGGGCGGTGTGGAGCACCGGCGGTTGCACCAGCTGGTACCTCGACGGTCAGGGCGTCAACCATTCGTTGTGGCCGGGATTCTCCTGGCGGTACCGGCTGCGGACCCGACGGGTGCGGCCGGAGGAGTACCAATTGAGCTACCCCCGACCTCGCTGAGCATTGCTGCGGGTCTCGATGGGGAGGTCACACTGGGGAGGGGCGCAACGCCCTCGGAGTACCGGCGGTCGGAGGTGTGTGAACGTGGACGGGTCGATTCTCCGCGGTGCGGTACTGGCGGCCGCCGTCCTGCTCGCCGGGTGTGCGCAGCCCGCCGACACCGGTGGGTCCACCGTCTCGACCGGCTCCGCCGGGGCCGCCGCGTACGCCGAGCCGCCCGCGATGGAGGTCACCACGGTCATCGACGGGCTCGCCACGCCGTGGGATGTCGTGGTGGCCCCGGACGGCGCGATCCTCACCGGCGAACGATCCGGCAGATTCGTCGTGCGGCGGGCCGACGGCAGCACCGGCGAGGTGACCGCGGACCTGTCGGACCTGTACGCCCGCGGCGAGACGGGCCTGATGGGTATCGCCCTCGACCGCGACTTCGCGGCGAACCGCACGCTCTACACCTGCCAGGGACATCAGGGTGCGGGCGGCCGGGACATCCGGGTGGTGTCCTGGACCGTCGACGCCGGGTGGACGACGCTCGCCCGCGGTGCCGACGTGCTCACCGGGTTCCCGCTCGCGGACAGCGGCAGGCACGGCGGCTGCCGCGTGCTCGCGCACCCCGACGGCACCCTCTACGTCGGTACCGGCGACTCCGCGTCCCCGACCGTGCCCCAGGACCGGGCGTCGCTCGGCGGCAAGGTGTTGCACGTCGACGTCGACGGCGCCCCGGCCGCAGGGAACCCGGACCCGTCCAGTCCGGTGTTCACCCTCGGGCACCGGAACGTGCAGGGCCTGGCCCTGCAGCCCGGGACCGGGCGGCTGTACGGCATCGAGCAGGGCACCCGGGTCGACGACGAGGTGAACCTGCTGACCGCAGGCGGCAACTACGGCTACCGGCCGGACCGGCGTCCCGGCGTCTACGACGAGTCGGTGCCGATGACCGACCCGGAGCGGGTGCCGGGAGCGATTCCCGCGGTGTGGAGTTCCGGTGCCCCGACGATCGCGACCCCGGGCGGTGCGTTCCTCCCCGGGACGAACTGGGGTGCGTGGTCGGGGGCGCTGGCGGTCACCAGCCAGCAGGCGCAGAAACTGGTGCTGCTGCGCCTGTCCGACGACGGGCGGTCGGTCACCGACGAGGCGTCGGCGCTCGAGGGCCGGTTCGGCCGGCTGCGCTCGGCCACGCCGGCTCCGGATGGCACGCTGCTCGTCACCACCGACAACGGGTCGGGCGACCGGATCCTGAGGGTAGCTCCCGCGGCGGGCTAGCGGGCGAAGCATCGCCCTGTCGAGGGCGGATTCGGGGCCGTCGGCCCCTCGATCAGGATCTACGCTGCAAGGGTCTGGATGATCTGTTGCGCGGCAGTGTGTTTCGTGGCCACGTCGCCGATGTGGTGGGGCGGGTCAGCTGGGGTAGGCGACTGCCGAGCCGCGGACCATGACGGCGACGCGGTCACCGGCGGCAACCGTGTCGGTTCCGAACCGGCGGACCGTGACTTGTTCACCGAGGAGGGTCTCGGTGTCGGGATCAAGCTGTATCTTGACCATGGTCTCGGAGCCGAGATAGTCGACCGCGAGCACGGTGCCGGTCACGCCACCCGCGCCGGGCCGCAGGTCGATCTGTTCCGGCCGGAGCATGATTCGGGCGTCACCGCGTACACCGCCCGCGGTGACGGCGATCTCGCCGAGCGCGCAGCGGGCCCGCCCGTCCTCGACGTGCGCGGACAGCACGACGGCGTCGCCGATGAACTGTGCGGTGGGGACGTCGACGGGGGTGGCATAGATTTCGCGGGGGGTGCCGATCTGGGCGAGCCGGCCCGCGCTCATCACCGCGACCCGGTCGGCGAAGGACAGGGCCTCGGGCTGGTCGTGGGTGACGAGGATGGTGGTGATTCCCGCCTTCGCGAGGACGTCGGCGACGATCCTGCGGGTGTTCGCCCGCAGGCCGGCGTCCAGTGCGGAAAACGGCTCGTCGAGCAGCATCAGGTCGGGTTCCCGGGCCAGGGCCCGGGCGAGGGCCACCCGCTGCTGCTGTCCGCCCGACAGCTGGTCGGGGCGCCGAGTGGCGTACGACGAGTCGAGCGAGACCATCTCGAGCAGCTCGGCGATCTTCGATGCGGTGCGTGCCCGGCGGGGCAGCCCGAACCCGACGTTCGCGCCGACGGTGGCGTGCGGGAACAGGGCACCGTCCTGGGCGACGTAGCCCACCGACCGTCGGTGCGCGGGCGTCCATCCGCTGCCCGCGACGACCCGGCCGGCCAGCGCGATCGTCCCGGCGTCCGGCTTCTCGAAGCCCGCGATCAGCCGGAGCAGGGTGGTCTTGCCACAACCGGACGGCCCGACGATCGCCGTGGTGGAGCCCGCCTCGACGGCGAACGCCACGTGCCGCAGCACCGTCGCGGCGCCGAACGATTTGTCGAGCCCGTCCACCTCGAGTGCGTATGTCATAGTCCGGCCACCTTTTTCGACTGGGTGAAGAGCACGTAGGTCATGGGCAGCGACAGCACGATCATGATCAGCGCGTACGGTGCCGCCCCGGCGTAGTCGATCTCGCTACTGAGGGCCCAGAACCCCATGGACAGGGTGCGGGTCCCGGTCGGTGCCAGCAGCAGGGTGGCGGTCAGTTCGTTGACGATCCCGAGGAACACCAGTGCTCCGCCCGCCGCGGCAGCCGGGGCGGCCAGCGGCAGCGTCACCCGGAAGAACGCCGAGGACGGTGAGATTCCGAGCGATTGCGCAGCCTCCTCGAGTCCGACGGGTGCCTGCGCGAGTCCGGCCCGCAGGTTCACCAGGGCGCGCGGCAGGAACAGGAGCGCGTAGGCGACGATCACGACGGTCACGGTCTGGTAGAGCGGGTGCAGATAGCGGATGGAGACCGTCACCAACGCCAAGGCGACCACGATGCCGGGCAACGAGCTGGAGATGTAGCTGCCACCTTCGAGGAAACGGCTGAACCGGCCGCGGTGGCGGATCGAGATCCAAGCGATCGGGAACGCGAGCACGCAGGTCACGACCGCGCCGGCGATCCCGAATCCGAGAGTCTGCAGCAATGCGGACGCGACGGTGTCCCACTCCCAGGCCGCGCTCCCGCCGATGACGACCCACCGCACGACACTGACCACCGGGACACCGACGGACAACGCGACCAGCGCCCCGAGGAACAACAGCGCAACCGGCGAGTATCGCCAGCCGAGCTCGGCGGGTACGAACCTGCGGGCAGCGCCCGGGCCGATCCGGGCATATCGGGCGCTGCCCCGGACGGCCGACTCGAGTATCAGCAGGGACAGGCACAGCAGTACCAGGACGCCGGCGAGCATGGTGGCCGCGGCCCCGTTGAAGGTTGACTGGTACTGCTCGAAGATCGCGGTGGTGAAGGTGTCGAACCGGATGAAGACGAATGCGCCGTACTCGGCGAGCAGGTGCAACGACACCAACAATGCGCCTCCGGAGATGGCCAGGCGCAGCTGCGGGACCACGACGCGGAAGAAGACCTCCCAGGGCCCGGCGCCCAGGGCGCGTGCCGATTCCTCGACCGCCGGGTCCAGTCGGCGCAACGTCGCGGCCGTCGGGATGTAGACGAGGGGAAAGTAGGAAAGGGTTGCGATGAGGACGCCGCCCGGCAGCCCGCCGAGCGACGGGATCGTGGTCACCCAGGAGTAGCTGTTGACGAACGCCGGAATGGCCAGCGGTGCCGCGAGAAGGACCGCCCACACTTTCGCGCCGACCACCCGGGTGCGCTCCACGAGCCAAGCGGACGCGACACCGACGACGACGCAGATCGGCACCGTGACGACGACCAGCGTCACGGTATTGGTGAGAAGCTCCCGCACCCGAGGTCGGAACAACAGCGCCGACGCGGTGTCCCAGCCGGTGTCCAGGCTCGCCGCGACGATGTAGCCGAGCGGGATGAACGAGGCGGCCACCACGGCGAGCGCGGCAACGGACAGCGGGAGCGGAAGGCGCGGCCGACCGGCCGGGCGACGCGTGTTCGCGTCCCCCGGCCGGGCCCGGCCGATCAGTGCGAGATTCAGAGCAGACCCGCTTCGGTCATCAGCTCGGTCACCTGCGGGCTGTTCAGCTTCGCTGGGTCGACCTGCGGGGCCTGTAGATCGGCGAGGGGCACCAGCTTCGGGTTGGCGGGCACGCCGCTGCCCACGGTGTACTCGAACGACGTCCCGTTCTGGAGAACCTCCTGGCCCTTCTGGCCGGTGACGAACTTCAGGAACCGCTGCGCCGCATCCTGTTTGGTGCTCGATCGCAGAACTCCGCCACCGGAGACGCTGACGAATGCTCCCGGATCCTCGTTCTTGAAGTAGTGCAGGGCGACGTTGTTGCTGTTTTCGCCCGTCTTCGCCTGATCGCCGAACCAGTAGTAGTGGTAGATGACACCACCGGGGATCTCCCCGGCGTTGACGGCCTTCATCACCGTGCTGTTGCCCTTGTAGGTGCGGACGTTCTCCTTCATACCGGCCAGCCACTGGCGGGTGGCGTCCTCACCTCTGAGTTCGAGGAGCGCGCTGACGATGGCCTGGAAGTCCGCCCCCGACGGCGACGCGGCCCACCTGTCCTTCCACGCGGGGTCCTGCAGGTCGAGCAGCGACTTCGGTAGCTGGTCGGGGGGGAGCAGGTCCTTGTTGTATGCGAAAACGGTTGAACGGGCGGCGATTCCAGTCCACTTCCCGCTCGACGGCCGGTACTGGCTCGGCACCTGATCGAGGACGTCCGGCGCCACATCGGTGAACAGCCCGGCGTTCTCCACCAGGGTCATGGCCGGGGAGTTCTCGGTGAGGAACACGTCGGCGGGCGACTTGTCGCCCTCGGCGACGATCTGGTTGCCGAGTTCGGTGTCGCTGCCGTTGCGCAGCTCCACCTCGATGCCGGTCTCCGCAGTGAAGGCGTCGGCCCATTCCTTCGTCAGTGACTCGTGCTGGGCGTTGTAGACGGTGATCGTGTTGGCGGAGCCTCCCTCGGAGTCCGAACCGGAATTCGAACACCCCGACACCACCATCATCGCAGCGGCGGCCGCAGCCACCCCCGACATCAGCCCGATCCGTTTCCTCATCGCCCGTCCGTCCTTCTTCCCAGCGGGACTTCTCCCGGCTGTCTCCCCGACGATCTTGCCACTTGAAGGGTTGGCAACCCTCACCGGACGCGAGTCGAATGGGGTCCCGCCGGAGTAGATGCGGAAACGGCGAAAAGACCAGCCGTCCAGTCTGTTCCCGTGGAGCCCTTCGGTGCCGCCCCGCACGACTCTCCGGAGGTCAGAGACGGCATGCCTCATACAATCGACCGATGCCGAGCCAGTCCAACCGTGTCGAGCGCCGCCCCGGGGTACCCCTCGCGTGCCGGCTCGGCGAGTACGGCGATGCGGTCGCACTGGTCACGGAGGACGGTTCGGTGTCGTACCGAGACCTCGCCGACCGAGTCGCCGAGGTGGTCCACCGGCTGGGGGAGACCCGCCGTCTCGTGCTGATCGCCGGTGCCCACGAGATCGATCTGATCGTCGTCTACCTCGCGGCCCTGTCCGCCGGACATCCGGTGCTGCTGGTGCCTGGCGACAGGCCGGACAGCCTGGACTCCCTGATTGCCGAGTACCGCCCGGACGTGGTGGTGCGCGGGTGTGACAGCGCCGGACACGCGGTGCTCGAGGAGGTCCGCGCGGGCTCGGCGCACTCGCTGCACCCCGACCTCGCGCTGTTGCTCACCACCTCCGGGTCGACCGGATCGCCGAAGCTGGTCCGCCTGTCGCACCGCAACATTCAGGCCAACGCCGAATCGATCGCGCAGTACCTCGCCATCGTGAGCAGCGATCGGGCCGCGACGACCCTACCCATGCACTACTGCTACGGACTGTCCGTCATCCACAGCCACCTGCTCCGAGGTGCCGGCGTGATCCTGACGTCGCGTCCGGTCACCGACCCCGGGTTCTGGGAACTGTTCCGCACCGCAGGCGGCACTTCCTTCGCGGGCGTGCCGTACACCTTCGACCTGCTCGACCGCATCGGGTTCGACGGTTTCGACCTGCCCGACCTGCGCTATGTCACGCAGGCCGGCGGCCGGCTGGCACCGGACCGGGTCCGGGCGTATGCCGAGTTGAGCCGGCGGCGCGGCTGGGAGCTGTTCGTCATGTACGGGCAGACGGAGGCGACCGCCCGGATGGCGTACCTGCCACCGGGGCTCGCAGCCACCCATCCCGAGGCGATCGGGCAGCCGATTCCGGGTGGATCCTTCCGGCTCGACCCCGTCGCCGACGCACCGGCCGGCGCCGGCGAGTTGGTCTACGAGGGGCCGAACGTGATGCTCGGCTACGCGCGTTCCGCCGACGACCTGCAACTCGGCGACACGCTCGGGGGCGAACTCCGCACCGGCGACCTCGCCCGGCAGCGCGGCGCAGGGTTGTACGAAGTGGTCGGCCGGCGCAGCCGGTTTGCCAAGATCTTCGGCCTGCGGATCGATCTCGAGCGCGTCGAGTCCTCCCTCGCGGAGAGCGGGCTGCGGACCTGCTGCGTTGGCGGTGCGGACGAACTGGTCGTGGTTGCCGAAAACGCCGACGCGGCCCTGGCCCGAGCGGCGGCCGCGAAAGCCGCCGGTCTTCCGGTCGGCGCGATCCGGGTGTGCGGCGTCGACGCGCTACCGCGCACCGCCACCGGCAAACCCGATTTTCAGGCCGCGGACGCCCTGGCCCGCGGCGACGAGACGCGGCAGGATACGCAGCCGATCACCGACACCGCGGCTCTGCGCGCACTGTACGCAGACATCCTGCACTGCCCGAACGTCACCGACGACAGCTCCTTCGTGAGCCTGGGTGGGGACTCGCTCTCCTACGTGCGGATGTCCCTGCGCCTCGAGCAGATGCTCGGCCATCTCCCCGAGGACTGGCACACAACCCGCATCGGGGATTTCACGCCGCGCCGCCGACGTCGGTGGCCGGCCGTGGAAATCAATGTGCTCCTCCGCGCGATCGCGATCGTCCTGATCGTGGGCTCGCACATCCACGTGTTCGCGATCCTCGGTGGGGCGCACGTGCTCCTCGGTGTCGCCGGCTACAACTTCGCCCGGTTCCACCTCAGCGGAGACGACCGCGCCGAACGGATGCGCCGCACTCTTCGGAGCGTGGCGCAGATCGCCATTCCGGCCATGGTGTTCATCGGTGGGGTCATCGCCTGGACCGGCGAGTACCGCGTCACCAGTGCGTTCCTGCTCAACGGGATCCTGGGTCCGCCTGGATGGACCATCGAGTGGCGGTACTGGTTCGTCGAGGCGATCGTCTACATCGTGCTGGTCGCTGCCGCCGTGCTGTACATCCCGCTCGTGGACCGCGCCGAACGCGCGTACCCCTTCCTTTTCGCGATGGGACTGGTCGCGGTCGGCCTGCTCACCCGATACGCAGTCGTCCCGGTCGACGATGGCACCAACCGCATCCTCACCGCGTCTGTGGTCTTCTGGCTGTTCGCCCTCGGCTGGGCCGCCGCCAAGGCCGGAACGGCCTGGCAGCGGATCTGTGTCACGGCGGCGATCGTGGCGACCGTGCCGGGCTTCTTCTTCGGCGACACCCAACGGGAAGTCATCGTCATCGCCGGACTGTGCCTGCTCGTGTGGGTCCGGTCCGTGCGCTGCCCCACTGCACTGATCCGGGTGGCGGGGATATTGGCGAGTGCATCGCTCTACATCTACATAACTCACTTCGAGGTATACCTGCCGCTCCGTGACCGGCATCCATGGCCGGCCTTCGCGCTGTCGATACTGGTCGGAATCCTCTACTGGCAAGCGGTGACCGTCGCGCACCGACTGATCGCCGCCACGGTGTCACGAGCGCGGATGTGCGCCCGGCGTCCATTCGAGCGTGCGAATGGGCGTCGATCAGGGAGGTCGCCGTGGTCGTACCCGACCCCGAGGGTCGAACCCCCATCTCGTGACACGTCATCGTCGGCGAGACCGGAAGGTGTGGAAGTTCCTCGCCTGCAAAGCCTTTGAATTCGTGTGTGACGGGTCCTGCTGTGTATGCGTGGGGCAAGCTAATCACTGAGCGGCGGCAGGGCGGGATGCAGCGACACCTCCTGCGCCTTGACCGCGAAAAACACCCGCCGACCGGGGACGAGGTCGAGGTCGGCGACTGCGGCCGGCGTCACGTCCGCGGCCAGGCCGGTGCCGCCGTCCGGACTCTCCTCGGCGCGGACCCGGATCGCGGTGCCGTGCAACTCCAGCTCGGCGATCGTGACGGCGAAGGCGTTGCGGGGGCTGGCGTGCGGGGGATCGGTGTGCACCGCCACCGCGCTCGGCCTGAACAGTGCGACCGCGGACGATCCGACCGCCGGGCCGTCCGCGCCTGCGGTCCCGGACACCCTCACGCCCCACGGCGACTCCAGCGTGCCGGGCCCGATCAGCGTGCCGGGAACGAGGTTCACGCCCGCGATCCGCGCGGCGAAGGCACTGCGGGGTGCGGCGAGGACGTCACGGACCGTGCCGGATTCGACGACGCGGCCCGACTCCACGACGATCACCCGGTCCGCGAGCGCGAGCGCGTCGAGCAGATCGTGGGTGACGATCACCGCGGTCCGTCGCTGCTCTCGCAGGATGCGGCGCAGCAGCCGCCGCAGCGCCGGTGCAACCGCCACATCGAGCGCGGCCATCGGCTCGTCGAGCAGCAGCAGTCGCGGCTCGGCGGCCAGCGCCCGGGCGATCGCGATCCGCTGCGCCTGGCCACCGGAGAGCTGCGAGGGCCGGCGATCGGCGAGGTCCTGCGCGTCCACCTCGCGCAGCCAGCGGTCGGCGGCGTCGCGGGACGCGCGGCGGGACAGCCCGCGACTGCGGGGTGCGAACGCCACGTTCGCCGCGGCGGTCATGTGCGGGAACAGCAGCGCCTGCTGGGACAGCAGCGCCGCTCCGCGGTCGTGCGGCGGGACGAACACCCCGGTCGCCGCGTCGGTGAGGGTGCGGCCGTCCAGGGTGACGTGGCCGTGGTCGGGTCGCAGCAGCCCGGAGATCAGCGACAGCAGCGTCGACTTGCCCGCTCCGTTGGGTCCCAGGACGGCCAGCACCTCACCGTCGGCGAGAGTGACCTCGAAGGCGGCGCCGCGGCGGTCGAGGCGGGCATCGACCCGCAGCACGCTCACAGGGCGCCCGCCGGGCGGCTGCGGTGCGTGAGCAGCACGATCACCGCCGCCACCACGATCAGGAGCAGGGACAGCGCGACCGCGGCCTCGGGGTCGGTCTCGCGCTGCAGATAGATCTCGAGCGGCAGGGTGCGGGTCACTCCCTGCAACGACCCGGCGAAGGTGATGGTCGCGCCGAACTCGCCGAGCGCGCGGGCGAACGCGAGGACGGCGCCGGACGCCAGTCCGGGCAGCACCAGCGGCAGCGTCACTCGGCGCAGCACCGTCGTCGGCCGGGCCCCGAGCGTCGCGGCGACCTCCTCGTACCGCCGGCCCGCCACCGTCAGTGCCCCCTCGAGGCTCACGACCAGGAAGGGCAGCGAGACGAACGTCTGGGCCAGCACGACCGCGGTGGTGGAGAACGCGATCCGGATCCCGAACGCCTCGAGCTGCTGGCCGAGCAGGCCGTTGCGACCGAAGGTGTACAGCAGCGCGATACCGCCGACCACGGGCGGCATCACGAGCGGCAGCAGTACCAGCGAGCGCAGCACCGAGCGGCCGCGAAACTGCCCGCGCGCCAGGACCAGAGCCATCGGAACACCGAGCAGGACGCAGGCCACGGTGCTCGCGGTCGCCGTTTTCAGGCTCAGGAGCAGGGCGGTGCGCGCGGATTCGGAGGTGATCAGGGAAACGAAGTTGCCCCAGTCGATTTCGAGCAGGACCGCGATCAGGGGCAGGATCAGGAAGGCGGCGCCGACGGCGGCGGGCAGGTACGCCACGGCGGGCAGCCCGATCCGGACCCGCCCGTCCGGGTCGTGACCCACCCGCCGCCCGGAGATCACGGTGCCGCGAATCCGGCCTCGGACAGCACCTTCCGGCCTTCGGGTCCCGTCACCAGTGCGACGAAGGCGGCCGCCGAGTCGGGGTTGTCCGACGCGCTCAACGTCGCGATCGGGTAGGTGTTCACCGCCCCGGCGGACTCCGGGAACGGGACCGCGGTGACCTTGTCGCCTGCGACGGTCGCGTCGGTGACGTAGACGAGACCGGCGTCCGCCTGACCCGAGGTGACCTTGCCGAGGACATCGGTGACCGAAGACTCCTCGCTGACCGGGGACAGCGTGACGTTCGTGGACTTCTCGATCTTCTCGGTCGCGGCGCCGCACGGTACCTGCGGGGCACACACCACCACCTGGATGCCGGGCCTCGCGAGATCGGCGAACGAGGTCACCTGCGCGGGATTGCCGGGCGGCGTGACGATCGTCAGGGTGTTGGTGGCGAAGTCCACCGGAGCGCCCGCGACCAGGTCCTGCGCCTTCGTCATGTTCGCTGTGTCCGCGGAGGCGAACACGTCCGCAGGCGCGCCCTGCCGGAGCTGCGCCACCAGGTCGGACGACCCGGCGAAGTTGAAGGTGACGGAGGTGCCGGGGTGCGCGGCCTCGAACTGATCACCGAGCTCGGTGAACGTCGACTTCAGCGATGCGGCCGCGAACACCGTCACATCGCCCGTCACCTCCGCCGAGCCGGCCGCGGTGGTCGCCGTCGCGGAGTCGTCGGTCGACGAGCTCGAGCAGCCCGCAAGCGCGGCGGTGGCGGCGAGGGCGGCGACCAGGGTTGCGAGTCTTCCGGTTGTCACGAGATGGTGTGTCACGAAGTTCCTTCGGGGGTTTCGACGATGACGGTGGTGGCCTTGACCATGGCGACGGCGACGGAGCCGGGTTCGAGCCCGAGTTCGCGCACGGACTCCGAACTCATCAGCGAGACGACGGTGAACGGCCCGCACTGCATCTGGACCTCGGCCATCACGGTGTCGGCGGTGACCTTGGTGACCAGGCCGACGAACCGGTTGCGGGCCGAGCTCGCCGTTCCGATCGGATTCGGCGGTGGGCTGGCGTGCTCGGTCGCGAACTCCGCGAGCACCCTGCCGTCGATCACCTTGCGGCCCGCCGCGTCCTTCTCGGCGACGAGGGCGCCGCTGTCGATCCAGCGGCGCACCGTGTCGTCACTGACCCCGAGCAGGCCGGCGGCGTCCTTGATGCGAAGCGACGGCATCGCGCTCCTTTCGCATTTGCGGAACATAACAGGTGGACTGTCGGTAATCGCGGATGATTCGAGACCAGTTTGCCGCAATCCCGGTTCCATGAGAAGACGGGGTCAGTACACGTCGCGCACGTAGCGTCTCTCGGCTGCGAGTGCCTTCACGTACGCCTCGGCGCTGCGCGGCGCCAGCCTGCCGTGCTGTGCCACGACGCCGCACAGTGCCTGATCGACGTCCCTGGCCATCCGGTTCGCATCGCCGCAGACGTAGAAGTGCGCACCGCCTTGCAACCACTCCCACAGCAGCGCACCCCGCTCCCGCATCCGGTCCTGGACGTAGACCTTCTCGGACTGGTCCCGGGAGAACGCGACGTCGAGTTCGGTGAGGAATCCGTCCTTGTGGAGTTGCTCGATCTCCTCGCGGTAGTAGAAGTCGGTGGCGGCGTGCTGTTCTCCGAAGAACAACCAGTTCGGTCCGGTGTGCCCCAATGCTCGTCGTTCGTGCAGGAAGGCGCGAAAGGGTGCGATGCCGGTACCGGGACCGACCATGATCATGGGGGTGCGGGAATCCGCCGGCGGCCGGAAATGGCGTGACTTCTGTACGTAGATCCCGATGTCGTCGGTTTCCGCACGGTCGGCGAGGTAGGTCGAGCACACCCCGCGACGAGCGGTGCCGTGGACGTTGTAGCGGACCGCGGAGACCGTCAGCTGCACCTCGCCGGGGTTCTCCTTGGGGCTGGACGAGATGGAGTACAGCCGTGGGGCAAGGGGTTTGAGGACGGTGAGCCAGGCGTCCACGGAGGCACGAACGGGGGACCGGCCGAGCAGGTCGAGGGATTGGCGGCCCCACAACCAGTCATCCAGAAGCGACTTGTTCTCCGGCTTCATCAGTTCGGCGAGGCCCTCGTCGCGGGTGTGTTCGTGCACGAACCGGAGCAGGTCGGCGGTGATGCGGGTGATGTCGAGCCGTTCGGTGAGGGCGGTGCGCAACGTCATCGGGCCGTGGTCCGCAAGGTCGACCGTCGCCTCGCCGTCGAGGCCGGTGACGGCGAGCCAGTCGTCCACGAAGGGTGTGCTGTTGCGCGGCCAGACCCCGAGCGCGTCGCCGGCCTCGTAGTCGAGGGTGCCGGCGGGCAGGTGGAACCCGAACTGTCGCACGTCTTTCGACGACCCCGGCAGCGAGAGCGGGACGTTGCGGGTCAGGGTGGTGAACAGTGGTTCCCTCTTGCCGTACCGCGTGCCCGCGGCGGGCGGCTCCGCAGCGGGTGCCGGAGACGAGATGACGGTGGTCGACGCCGGGGAGGGTTCGCCGCCACCGGCACCCGCGCCGACCCGGGCGGGTGCCGACCTGAGCGCCTCGGTGACTGCGGTGAGCCAGGTGGCGGCGGCGGTGTCGTAGTCGGGTTCGCAGTCGACTCGATCGAGGATGCGGGTGGCGCCGAGTTCGGTCAGCCGGGCGTCGAGTGTGCGTCCGTGGCCGCAGAAGTCGTCGTAACTGGAGTCGCCGAACGCGAGCACGGCGTAACTGGTGTCGGCGAGCCGCGGCGCGGTGTCGCCGGACAGCGCGTCCCACAGATCCGCCCCGTTGTCGGGCGCTTCGCCGTCCCCATAGGTGCTGGTGATCACCAGCAGCTCCCGGGTGGACGCGAGATCCGCGGCGGGGAACTCGTCCATGCCGCGCAGGACGGCCGGCAGTCCCGCCCCCGCCAGCGAGGCCGCACAGGTGGCCGCGAACTCCTCGGCGTTACCGGTCTGCGACGCCCAGAGCACCACGATCGGTGCACGTTCGGGAGTGGGTTCGCCGCTCGGTTCCGGGCCGGCGGGTCCGGAGGCGATCACCGGGAACTCGCTGTGCGGCGGCGCGACGGGAACGCCCCCGCCGGGCACCGGGCTCCGGGAGTACAACCCGGCGAGGACGCCATCCACCCACGCGCGGGTGCCGGGATCGAACGGGGCGCCCGCGGGCAGCGCCGGCACTCCGGAGGCACCACTCGCGGCGTCGGTCCTCAGTGCTGCGAGCAGGCCGGCGAGGTAGCGCCGCTCCACGTGCCCCAGCTCGGGCGCGGGCTCGTCGGCCACGCCCAGGATCTCCGCGAGAGTGTCGAGTCGGGGCACGCTGAACTCCTGCGTCGAGGGTTGTGCGGCGGAGCCGTCCGGCCGCTCCGCGGTGTCGGTGGCCGGAACATCGGTGACCGGAACATCGGTGGCGGCGACCTTGGTGAGAGTGACTGCGCAGGCCTTGAATTCGGGCTGCTGGGACACCGGATCGATCGCGTCGTTGGTGACGGCGTTGATCGCGAGGTACTCGCCGAAGGCGTCGTTCCAGTGGAACGGGGCGAAGCAGTTCCCCGGCCGCACCCGGTCGGTGACCACGGCGGGCAGGACGGCGCGGCCGCGGCGGGACGCGATCTCGATCCGATCGGTGTCCGTGACACCGAGGCGCTGCGCGTCGTCGGGGTGGATCTCGACGAACGGGCCGGAGTCGAGCTTGTTCAGCTTGGCGACCTTGCCGGTCTTGGTCATCGTGTGCCACTGGTGAGCCAGGCGACCGGTGTTGAGCAGGAACGGGTAGTCGTCGTCCGGCATCTCGGCGGGCAGCATGTGCGGGCGCGCGAAGAACACGGCCCGGCCGCTCTCGGTCGGAAACGCCAGCCGTGGGGTCGTGCCGTCCGGGCGGACGAGAAGGGTCTGGCTGACGCCGTCGTTGAGGTAGCGGATCGGGTGGCGGTCGCTGTCGACGCCGGGCGGGCACGGCCACTGGATCGGGGTCTCGCGCAGCCGCTGGTAGCCGATCCCGCGCAGGTCGTATCCGGTTCGGGGATTCCAGAACTGCGTGATCTCCTCGAACACCTCCTCCGCCGACGAGTACGTGAAGGCGTCCGCGTAGCCCATCGCGCAGGCGATCCGGGCGATGATCTGCCAGTCCGGGAGAGCCTGCCCGACCGGGTCGACCGCCTGTTGGAACAGGGTGAGGTTGCGTTCGGAGTTGATCATCACCCCGTCCGACTCGGTCCACAGAGTCGCGGGCAGCAGGACGTCGGCGTACTCGTTGGTCTCCGTCTCGAGGAACGCGTCCTGGGTGATCACCAGGTCCGCCCTCTCGAGTCCTGCGAGGACGGTCTTTCGATTGGCCACGGTGGCAACGGGATTGGTGCAGATGATCCAGCATGCCCTGATCTCGCCGTCGGCCATCCGGGAGAACATGTCGATGGTGCCGCCGCCGACCTCGGTGCGCAGGGTGCCGCGCGGGATGCCCCATCGATCCTCGACGAACTCACGGTCGGCGTCGACGGTCACCGACCGCTGACCCGGCAGACCCGGTCCCATGTAGCCCATCTCCCGACCGCCCATGGCGTTCGGCTGCCCGGTCAGGGAGAAGGGGCCGCTGCCGGGTCTGCAGATGGCGCCGGTCGCCAGATGCAGGTTGCAGAGGGCGTTGGTGTTCCAGGTGCCGTGGGTGCTCTGGTTGAGGCCCATCGTCCACAGGCTCATCCAGTTCCCGGCCTCGCCGATCCACCTTGCCGCGATGCGGATGTCGGCCTCGGGGATGCCCGTGATCTCGCCGACCCGGTCCGGGGTGAACTCCTCCAGGAATCCGGGCATCGCGTCCCAGCCCTCGGTGAATTCGGCGATGAACTCGGGGTCGGTGTGCCCGTTCGCCACGATCAGGTGCAGCAGTCCGTTGAGCAGGGCGAGGTCCGTGCCGGGCGCGATCTGCAGGAACAGGTCGGCCTTCTCCGCGGTCGCGCTGCGCCGGGGGTCGACGACGATCACCTTCGCGCCTGCCTTGGCCCGGTCCATCATCCGCAGGAACAGGATCGGGTGGCAGTCCGCCATGTTCGCGCCGATCACGAAGAAGGCATCGGCGTGGTCGAAGTCCTGGTACGACCCGGGCGGTCCGTCCGCGCCGAGGGACTGCTTGTAGCCGGTTCCGGCGCTGGCCATGCACAGCCGCGAGTTCGACTCGATCTGATTCGTGCCGATGAACCCCTTGGCCAGCTTGTTCGACAGGTACTGGGCTTCGAGCGACATCTGCCCCGAGACGTAGAGCGCGACGGCGTCCGGTCCGTGCTCGTCGACGATCGTCCGCAGCCCTCGCGCGGTGTCGGCGATCGCGGCATCCATGTCGGCGGCCTCGACCGGCGCGCCGCGCTCGGGGCGCCGGTACGGCGTTTCCATCCGCCCGGGGCCGGCGAGCATGTCGGCGGTGGTCGCGCCCTTGGTGCAGAGCCTGCCGAAGTTGGTGGGGTGGGTCTTGCGGCCGGACGACTTCGCGGCCCAGCGGCGCCCCGTCTCCGGGTCGGTGGTGATCTCGAGGACCAGTCCGCACCCCACCCCGCAGTAGGCGCAGAGCGTGTCGACCATGTCGGCGTCGCCGGATGCGCCCACGTGCTCCTCCTCGATTCCCGGTTGGCCTTCTCGTTGGCCGACCCAACGTCACAGAGTCTCGAACACGGATGTTTCGGGATCCTTCTTCCGCCATTGCGGATCTGTGAACCGCGCTTCACCTCAGGTGCGCTCCGCTGGTGAGGACGGGCGGTCGCCGTTCGCGACACCTCCCTGTGGGCGCTGGGTTACCGTTCGTCGAGCCCCTCCGGCCGAATCGAGGAGACCGATGCGCCTGTCTACCCGAAATCAGTTGTCCGGAACCGTCGTCGACGTCACGGTCGGTGCGGTGATGGCCACCGTCAAGGTGCGTCTCGACGGCGGTGACCAGATCGTCACGGCGTCGATCACGAGGGAGGCGGTCGAAGATCTCGGCCTCGAGGCCGGTAAACCCGTCACCGTGCTGATCAAGTCCACCGAGGTGATGCTCGCGGTGGCGGACTGACGCCGGCCGGGGTTCCGCTGCCTGAGTATCAAATGTAGACTCAGCCTCGTGACCACCCTTTCGGACACGTTGGCCCTGCTCGGTGAGCGCTGGGCGCTGCTCGTCGTGCGGGAGGTGTCGCTCGGGCTGCGACGCTTCGACGAACTGCGCGAGGCCACGGGCGCACCGCGCACCGTGCTGTCGGACCGACTCCACCGGCTCGTCGCGGCCGGGGTGCTCGGCACCCGGGAGTACCGCGTCCCCGGCAGCCGGGCGCGGCTCGAGTACACGCTCACCGCCGCCGGACTGGATCTGCTTCCCGTTCTCGCCGCCCTCACCGACTGGGGGGAGCGTCACCTCGACTCCGCCGCCGCGTCCGACGTGGCCTACCGGCACGGCGGGTGCGGAGGCCGGGTCGGTGCGCGCCTCGTGTGCGAGTGCGGCGCGGAAGTGATTCCGGGGCAACGCCTCCTCGCGCAGGTCAATCGCTGACAGCTTCACCGGACGACAGGAAGAAGGACAGTTCATGACGCTCGCCACCACGACCGACGCCGGCTTCGCCGCCGACGTCCTCGGCGCCGACCTGCCGGTGCTCGTCGACTTCACCGCCCCGAACTGCGGGCCGTGCCGGATGATCGCCCCGGTGCTCGAACAGATCGCCGCCGAGCAGGACGGCCGGCTGCGCGTGGTCTCGCTCGACGTCGGCGCGAACCCCGTCACCACCAGCGAACACCAGGTGATGGGAACCCCGACGCTCGCGCTGTTCGTCGGCGGCGAGCGGGTCGTCCGGCTGCCCGGCGCGCGGTCGCGCGCCGCGATCATGCGCGAAATCGAGCCGCACCTGTCGGGCGGACAGGACTGAAACTCACCCGGGCCCGTCCCGCGCGACCGACACCAACTGTACGTGCCGCAACGGGATCGGGGTCTCCAGCGCGATCGAGGTCGACGAACGCAGCACGTGCCTGCCGTCGACGATCTCGTTGATCACCCGCTGCAGGTCCCCGTGGGTGCGGGCCACCACCCGGATCAGCAGGTCCCCTGCACCGGTGGTGGTGTGCGCCTCGAGCACCTCCGGGATCGCGGACAGGTGCTCGATCACCGCTGCGTGCCCCTGGCCCTGCGTGATCTCGAGGGCCGCGAACGCGGTCACCGGGAACCCCAGCGCGGCCGCGTCCAGGGTGGGGGAGCGGTCGGCGATCACCCCGTCGCGTTCCAGATGGTCCAGGCGGGCCTGCACGGTGCCGCGGGCGACGCCGAGACGACGCGACGCCTCCAGCACGCCCACCCGTGGCTCGTCGTGCAGCAGGGTCAGCAGGGCCGCGTCGAGCCGGTCGATCGTCATGGTCGCCTCCTGGTCATCCTGTCCAGTGAAACCGCCCCACGATCCAGCATTCTGTACACGATGACCAGCGTCAACGCGGACCGTTGCGCAACCGCCGCGATCGGCAGACAGTGGGGCATGACCACCGCGCGCCTCACCAGTCACGAACGCGCCGCCCACCTGCGCGCCGGCCGGCTGCGACGGCTGGTCGGACTCGTCGATCACGACGACGCCGCCGATCCGTTCCCCGTCCTCGGCATGGACGCGGTCGAGTTCGTGTGCGGCAACGCCACCCAGTCCGCCCACTACTTCGTCTCGGTGTGGGGCATGACCCTCGTCGCCTACGCCGGGCCGGAAACCGGTCTGCGCGACCACAAGTCGTATGTGCTCGAGTCCGGGTCCGCCCGCTTCGTGCTCAGTGGCGCCGTCGACCCGGGCAGCGCGCTCGCCGACCACCACCGCAGGCACGGCGACGGTGTCACCGACCTGGCCCTCGAAGTCGTCGACGTGGACCGCTGCGTCGCGCATGCGCGACGCAGCGGCGCCGTCGTCCTCGACGAACCGCACGACGTCCGTGACGAGCACGGCACCGTCCGGCTCGCCGCGCTCGCGACCTACGGCAGCACCCGGCACACGCTCGTCGACCGGTCCGGCTACCGCGGGGTGTACCTGCCCGGATTCGAGCCCCGCACTTCGGGATTCGTGCGCAGGCCCGGCGCACCCGAGCACGTGTTCGCGGCCCTCGACCACGCGGTCGGGAACGTCGAGATGGGCCGGATGGATCACTGGGTGCGCTTCTACAACGAGGTCATGGGCTTCGCCAACATGGCCGAGTTCGTCGGCGACGACATCGCCACCGAGTACTCGGCGCTGATGAGCAAGGTCGTCGCGAACGGCAACCACCGCGTCAAGTTCCCGCTCAACGAACCGGCGGTGGGGCGCAGGCGGTCCCAGATCGACGAGTACCTCGACTTCTACGGCGAGCCCGGCTGCCAGCACCTCGCCCTGGCCACAGACGACATCCTCGCCAGCGTGGACGCGTTGCGCGCCGAGGGCGTCGAGTTCCTCGCCACCCCGGACGCGTACTACGACGACCCCGAGCTGCGGGCCCGGATCGGCCGGGTCCGGGTGCCCGTCGACCAGCTCAAGGCCCGCGGCGTCCTCGTCGACCGGGACGAGGACGGATACCTGCTGCAGATCTTCACGAGGCCGCTGGGGGACCGGCCGACGGTGTTCTTCGAACTCATCGAGCGCCACGGCTCACTCGGCTTCGGCAAGGGCAACTTCAAGGCGCTGTTCGAATCCATCGAACGCGAACAGGCGGCGCGCGGAAATCTGTGAGCCGGATCGTGGGGCATCCCGACGTGGCCGGCCGACACCGCCGTCATGGACGACACAGGCGCGTCACCGCGTCGCGGACCGCCTCCCTCCGTCGCGCGATCTCGTCGGCGCCGCACGTCACGTTGCTCTCGGTGCCGGGGGGCGACGACCCAGCCGAAGACGATTCCGAAGATCAGCGTCACCAGTTCGATCGGCTCCCACCGCGCCGCCACCCGGCCCTCGGCCTGGGCCCGGCGGATCGAGTCCATGGCTTCATCGCGGCCGGACTGGTGCTGCTCGCCGTCTTCGTTGTCGTCGAGTCCCGCACCCGGAACCCGTTGCTGCCGTTGGCGGTTCCGTGGCACCGGGATCGTGGCGGGGCGCTGATCGGCTCGCTGCTGGTGGGCGCCGCCCTGATCGGCGGAATGCTCTACCTGACGTTCTACCTGCAGATCGTGCTGGGCTTCTCCCCGATCATGGGCGGGCTCGGGGCCGTGCCGATGGCAGGCGGCACGATCGTCGCCGCGGGTGTCGCCGCGCAGCTCACCACCCGCATCGGCCCGAAGCCGCTGATGGTCGCCGGACCCGTGATCGCCGCGATCGGTCTGTTCCTGCTCACCCGGATCGAGGTGGACAGCTCCTACTGGACGCACGTCTTCCCGGGTCTCGTGGTGTTCGGCTTCGGTTTGGGGCTGCTGATGATGCCGATGCAGAACCTCGCTCTGCTCGGTGTCGCCGACCACGATGCCGGTGCGGCGAGCGCCCTGTCGAACGCCGCGCTGCAGGTGGGTGGTGCTCTCGGAACCGCACTGTTCACCACCATCTACGCGTCCGCCAAGTCCGGCTTCCTCAGCGACAACCCCGCCCCCGTGCCCCCGGAGGGTATGCCGGCCAACCTGTCCGGTGCCGCGATGCCCGACCCCGAGCAGATCGCGCTCCTGCCGCAGCCGGTCCAGGATTTCCTGGCGTCGATGACCGAACACGTCTTCGGTGCGGAGGTGTCGGGCTACTCGGCGGCGTTCCTGTGGGCCGGAATCCTGGTCGCGGCCATCGCGCCGATCTGCGCCGTCCTGGTGCAGGCGAAAAAGGACGACCTCCCCGCCGAGGGCGCCGTGCACATGGGCTGACCGGCCGGCGACTGCTCGGTGCTCCTGGTCACCGCGAGCTGTGCTGCAGCGCGTGCGGCCCGGCCCGCGCGCCTTCGGCAAGGGGTTGTCCCGGCCCACTGTCACTGGCCCCAGGCGGCACCGGATGGGACCACACAGTCAATCGCCAGTTCACTCGCCGTGACCCGATCGGTACTGCTAGCGGTGGAAATACGGGCGCCGGTCGTGTTCTATCAGTGGACTATGAGCGCAGTCACCCGAATCGCCCGAGTCACCACCGTCGCCGCCGGTGCCGTCGCAGTGCTGGCCGGCGCCGCCGCGATCGCGACCGCCGCCCCGGCCCCGGCCGGTTCCGAGCGGTTCACCCCGCTGGCCGACGGCTCGCACACCGAGTTCCTCGTCAACCCCGTCCTCACGCAGGACGACCTGCTGAACACGAACAAGGACATCACCACGATGCCCGACGTGCGTGCCCACAGCATCGACGGCCGTACCTTCTCCTTCTACCGCGTCGTCGACGGCGTCCGGATCGGCATGGCCCGGATCAACGAATTCTGCCTGCCCACCGGCGTCTGCCACGGCATCATCGTCGACGCGCCCAGCCCGGTGGTCCTCTGACACAGCACCTTTCGAGGCCGAAGGCCCGGGGCGACGCGGTCGCCCCGGGCCTTCGTCGTCAGGCGGGGGACTCGCACCCCGGCAGAACCTCGGCCCACGTCGTGGGGACGTCACCGCCACCCTGCGGGCTGACCCGGCGCCCGACCTTCGCGAGCAGCGCCACCGGGGCGATCGGCCCCGCGAACAGGGCCTCGCCCAGCCCGAATCCGGTGGCCTGAGCGAGCATCGGTTCGGGTACGTGTGAGAAGTAGCCCGCCAGTTCTGCGATGTCCGCGGAGCCGTTCATCCGCATCAGCACCAGGTTGTCGCACTGGGACACCACGTTCGGGTGCACCTTGCCGGGTCTCTGCGTGGCGACGAACAGGTGCAATCCGAACTTGCGGCCCTCGCCGGCGATCAGGATGCCCAACTCGGCGGTCGCCGCCAGCAGCGGGTTGTCGGTCACTGCGGGCAGCACGTTGTGCGCCTCGTCGATCACCATGAGCACCGGCTCCCGCGACCGCCGCGCCGCCCACCGGCGGCCGAGCAGGGCCAGGACGATCGCAGTTCGCTCGTCCGCGGTCGCCAGGCTGCCGACGTCCACGACGACGCACCGCGACGCCCGGATGTCGTACTCGACCGCCGAGCGCTCGCCGTCGCGCCGCCACAGTTCCCAATCCACGATCCCGAGGTTCGCGATCCGCTTCGCCAGCCGATCGCCGTCGACGGAGGAACTCGCGGCGGCCGCCACCTCCGCGACCGAATAGGGGGCGGTCAGGGTCGCGGTCACCTCACGTAGTGCGTGGTAGTCGTCCAGATCCCGGACCGGGTGCATCTGCAGGAGCAACGCCTGGGTGTCGACGTCGAGGTCGCTGAAGTCGATGCACAGCGTGATCGGGGAGCCGAAACCGCGGGCCCGCGCGACGTGCACACCCGCGGCGACCGCACGGTGCCGGACCGCGGCGGGCGAGTCGTCGTCGGGGTCGGCGACCTCGCCGAGGAAGACGTGATCGGAGTTCGGGTCGATCACCAGGATCGGCAGCGTCGTCGACGCGAGCAGCCTCTCGAGCAGCCCGCCGGTCGTGTACGTCTTTCCCGAACCGGACTGGCCGCACATGAACGTGTGCCTGCCGAATCCGGGGGAATGCAGGCGGGCGGCGACCTCCGGTGCCTGTGCCATTGCGCCGACGTCGAATGCGGGACCGTCCGCGGACAGCCCGGCGGCGACGGCCGCGACCTCCTCCGGGGTGGCCGGACGGATCGGGCGTTCACCGAACGGCTCCACGCGCCCGCGCAGGCTGAACCGGTCTCCGTCGAACTCGCCGAGGGTCACCGCCCGCCCGTGCACGGCCCGCACCATCGGCCGGGCTCGTGCCGCGGACACCCCGAACCCGTGCACCTGCTCCCCGAGGTCCACGTCGAGTTCGGGCCCCTCCTTCTCGACCACCTCGACCTTGCGCACCTGAACCACGACGCGTGCCCCGGTGTCGTCCTCGACCACCGCGAACCCGCCGACCCGGACACCGGTCTCCATCGGCCCCGCGAACGGAACCTCGTGCCCGTCGGCGGAGACGGCGACCTGGGCGATCGCGAATCGGTCGTACAACAGGTGTCGATGCTGCTGGAGGGACTCGAGCTCCGATGTCATGCCGCACATCCTCACTCATCGACTCGAGTCCGGCATCCGGATCGCTGTCCTACACCCTGTCGTGGACAGAATCTCGGGAACTGGGACACTGGAGGCCGTGACTGTCACCCCCGGCGCCTCCGCGCAGCCCTCTCCCGGCGGTGCCGGGCAAGTTTCCGTCCGGTCCGCGCAGCTCTTCGAGCGGGCCTCCGCGGTCATCCCCGGTGGGGTCAACTCGCCGGTCCGGGCGTTCGGCTCGGTCGGTGGCACACCACGGTTCATCGCGTCCGCCAAGGGGTGCACGCTCACCGACGTGGACGGCAACGACTACGTCGACCTGATCTGCTCGTGGGGTCCGATGATCCTCGGGCACGCACACCCCGCCGTCGTGGAGGCCGTACAGAAGGCGGCCACGACCGGATTGTCCTTCGGCGCCCCCACCGAGGGCGAGATCGAACTCGCCGAGGTGATCGTCGACCGGATCGCGCCGGTCGAGCAGGTTCGGCTCGTCAACTCCGGCACCGAGGCGACGATGAGCGCGGTCCGGCTGGCGCGCGGATTCACCGGCCGCAGCAAGATCGTCAAGTTCGCCGGCTGCTACCACGGGCACGTCGACGCCCTGCTCGCCGAGGCCGGTTCCGGCCTGGCCACGTTCGGGCTGCCGACCTCGCCCGGCGTGACGGGCGCGCAGTCGTCGGACACCATCGTGCTGCCGTACAACGACCTCGACGCGGTCGCACAGGCGTTCGCCGCGAACCCCGGTGAGATCGCCTGCGTGATCACCGAGGCCGCCGCAGGCAACATGGGCACCGTCGCGCCGCTGCCCGGATTCAACGAGGGACTGCGCCGGCTGTGCACCGAGCAGGGCGCACTGCTGATCATGGACGAGGTGATGACCGGATTCCGGGCCAGCCGCACGGGCTGGTACGGCATCGACGGCGTCGCCGGAGACCTGATGACGTTCGGCAAGGTGATGAGCGGCGGGCTGCCCGCCGCCGCGTTCGGTGGTCGCGCGGACGTGATGGCACACCTGGCGCCGGCCGGACCGGTGTACCAGGCGGGCACGCTGTCCGGGAACCCGGTCGCCGTCGCCGCCGGCCTCGCCAGCCTGAAAGCCGCAGATCAGGGCGTGTACGACGCGCTTGACCGCAACGCCGCGACGCTCGGGAAGCTGATCGGTGACGCACTCCACGCGGCAGGGGTGCGGCACCAGGTGCAATTTGCAGGCACCATGGTGAACGTGTTCTTCGCCGACCAGCCCGTCACCAACTACGCGGAGGCGAAGGCCAGCGAGACCTGGCGGTACCCCGCCTTCTTCCACACGCTGCTCTCCCGTGGCGTGTGCGCACCCCCGAGTGCGTACGAGACGTGGTTCGTCTCGGCCGCCCTCGACGACGGCGCGTTCGACCGGATCGCGGACGCACTGCCCGCCGCGGCCGCGGCGGCCGCAGCTGCGACGCCCGCCGGCTGAACCCGACCGTCCGACACACCACTCCACCCGTCAACCACCGAAGCTCCCGGAGCAGCCCACCGTGACCAGTCCGCAGCAGACGCCGTCCGCAGACCCCGCCGAGTCCCGCACGATCGTGCACGTGCTGCGGCACGGCGAGGTGCACAACCCGAAGGGCATCCTCTACGGGCGGCTCCCCGGATACCGGCTCTCGGTGGCCGGGCAGGCCCAGGCCCGCACGGTCGCGTCGGTCCTGTCGGGCCACGACATCACCCATGTCGTTGCGTCGCCGCTGCAGCGGGCGCAGGAGACCGCGACCCCGATCGCGGACGCCCACGGGCTGACCCTGGCGACCGACGACAACCTGATCGAGGCGGCGAACGACTTCGAGGGCCTGAAGGTCTCGGTCGGGGACGGTGCGCTGCGCCGGCCGCGGCACTGGTGGAAGCTGCGCGACCCGTTCACCCCGTCGTGGGGCGAGCCGTACCTGCAGATCGCGCACCGGATGCTCGCCGCCGTCAATGCCGCCCGGATCTCCGCGGTCGGTCACGAGGCGGTGTGCGTGAGCCATCAGCTTCCGGTGTGGACGCTGCGCCGGTTCCTGCAGGGTGAGCGGCTCTGGCACGACCCGCGCCACCGGCAGTGCGGTCTGGCGTCGCTGACGTCGCTGGTCTACGAGGGCGACACCCTCGTCGACATCGTCTACTCCGAGCCCGCCGGCGCCTCCGATCCGACGGTGACCGGGGCATGAGTGCGGCTACACCACCCGCGCGCCTTTCCGGTGGTCACCGGAAACGCGCGCGGGCGCTTGTCGCCGTGCTGCTGAGCCTGCTGCTCGGCGGCGTGGCCAGCGCCTGCGCAACCGGTGACGACGCGGTCGCGCAGGGTGGCACCTTCGACTTCGTCTCGCCCGGCGGCAAGACGTCGATCTTCTACGACCCGCCCGCCGACCGCGGCACCATCGGCAATCTCACCGGCGAGGACCTGATGGAGGAGGGGAAGACCCTCTCCCTGTCCGACTTCGCCGGCCAGGTCGTCGTCGTGAACCTGTGGGGCCAGTGGTGCGGGCCGTGCCGCGGCGAGGTCGACGACCTCGAGAAGGTGTACGAGAACACCCGCGACCAGGGTGTGGCGTTCCTCGGCATCAACGTCAAGGACCCGCAGCGCGACAAGGCGCAGGACTTCGTCACCAACAACAAGGTGGCCTTCCCGTCGATCTGGGATCCGTCGATGCGCAGCCTGACGGCGCTCGGCGGCAGCTACCCGACCAGCGTCATCCCGTCCACACTCGTGCTCGACCGTCAGCACCGGGTGGCGGCGGTGTTCCTGACCGCGTTGCTCGTCGACGACCTGCAACCCGTGGTCGAGAGGATCGCGGCCGAACAGTGAGTACTGCAATCCTCGCGCAGGGCCTGAGCGTGAGCGCCCAGGGAATCGGCGCGACCTTCCAGGACACCGCCGCCACCGGTCCGCTGCTGCTGGCGTTCGCCGTCTGCATCCTGGCGGGACTGGTGTCGTTCGCATCACCGTGCGTGGTGCCGCTCGTGCCCGGCTACCTGTCGTACCTGGCCGGCGTCGTCGGCGCGGACGCGCCGGCGGTGACGGTCGAGCAGGCGAGCGTGCGCACCGAGACCCGCACCGCGCGGCTGCGGGTCGCGGGCGCGGCGGCCCTGTTCGTCGCGGGATTCACCGTGGTGTTCGTGCTGGCCACGATGACGGTGTTCGGCGCGATGTCCGCGCTGTCCGTGAACCGGGAGATGTTCCAGCGGATCGGTGGCGTCGTGACGATCGCGATGGGCCTGGTGTTCATCGGCCTGATCCCGGCGCTGCAGCGCGACGTGCGGTTCGAGCCGCGCCGGATCTCCGGCCTGATCGGGGCCCCGCTGCTCGGCGGTGTGTTCGCGCTCGGCTGGACTCCGTGCCTCGGCCCGACGCTGACCGGGGTGCTCACAGTCGCGGCAGGCACCGAGGGCTCGACCGCGGCCCGCGGGCTGGTGCTGATGGTCGCCTACTGCATCGGGCTGGGCCTGCCGTTCGTGCTGTTGGCCTTCGGATCGGCGAGCGCGCTGCGCGGCGTCGGCTGGCTGCGCCGCAACGCGCGGGCGATCCAGGTGTTCGGCGGCATCATGCTCGTCGCGGTCGGTGTCGCGCTGGTCACCGGCGCCTGGGATGTGTTCGTCGGATGGATCAGGGATGCGTTCGTGTCGGAAGTGACGCTGCCGATTTAACGCTTCTCTCGAAAGCGGGAGATTCCACGCTCAGACCGCAACCCGACCACCAACCCGAAGGAGGTGAACAGATTGTCTGACGTCGTCAACACATGTGTGGCCGCGCTCTGCCACAGCCAGGATCACCCTGGCAGCGTTCCGATCCCGACCGTCGGAGTGCCCGCAGTCGAAGCATCGGAATGTTCGTTCGCCGAGTTCGAGGCGCTGCTTGGCTCTCGCGAAACACCTCGAACACGTCATCGTCGTGTAGGCGGGCCGCACCAACACCACCTTCCGGCCGGCCCGCACGCCGCGCTCGAGAAGTTCCCGCCTCGCCGCACCGATCGCGGCATCCGCGGCCTTGCGCGCCATCCTGGACTTGGTCAGGAACTTCGGACTGAAGTCCTCCACCGCGATCAGATCGTGGCTATCGACGACCTGCTTCGCCCACACCCGGGAATCGTATTGGGTCTGACGGGCCGCCTTCTTCTGGAGTCTCGCCGCCTGCCGCTTCGCACGGTGGTAGCCACTGGACTGGGGGCCCCGCTTGCCGGTGTGGCGGCGGGCCATCTTCCGCTGTGCCCTCGTCAACTCCGCGGCGCACCGCTTGCGGTGTCCGAGATACGGCAGGTCGAAGTCACTGTTCGTTGTGGTGGCCGTGCACGACACACCCCAGTCGACACCGATCCCACCTCTGGCTTCCGGCGCAGCCGGTACGTCTCGTCGGACGACGAACGAGGCATACCAGTGACCGAGCGCATCCAGGGTTATCCGGACACTCGACGGCTCGGACGGCAACTCCCGAGACCACACGACCGGAATGCTGATGCCTTTCGGCAGGACCAGGCGTCCGTCGCGGATCCGGAAGCCGCGCCGCGTGAACTCCAGACTTGGCAACGTGGTCTTGCGGTTTTTGAACGTCGGGCGGCCGCGCCCCTTCACCGTGAACGACTGGTCGAGAGCCTGGGCGTAGGTGCGCAGCGTCTGCTGCTGCGCGACCTGCGAACCCTCCCGCAGCCACGCGTTGTGCGACCGCGCCTCCGTCAGAAGTTTCGACAGCCTTCCGAACGTCGGTCGCAGTCCCGACTGCTGCTGGTGGACCGCCTCGTTCCACAGGAACCGGCACCGATGCCACTCGTGGGTCAACGCACGCGCCGCCTGCGCGCCGGGCCGCAACCGGAACGTGTACCGCACCACTTCCCCCATGCTGGGCAACCTAACCGACCCCACCGACAGAAAGGAGACCGGCGCATCCACTCCCTTGCGAAGGGAGCATCCGCGTCGAACATCCGATGACGGCAGACCAGAAGGAGGACGCAGTGACGGACGAGAGTCGGAGTGCGGTTTCTCGGCAGTCGGCGGTGGGACGTCTGGTGGCGCTCGGCCGCAACACCTGGCGCGGTCTGACGTCGATGCGCACCGCGCTGGTCCTGCTGTTCCTGCTCGCGTTCGCGGCCATTCCGGGCGCGCTGCTGCCGCAGCGCAGCCTCAACGCGGGCAAGGTCGACGAGTACATCGCGAACCGCCCGACCCTCGGACCGTGGATGGATCGGCTCGAACTGTTCGACGTGTTCGGCAGCTTCTGGTTCACCGCGATCTACGTGCTGCTGTTCGTCTCGTTGATCGGCTGCATCATCCCGCGCTGCTGGGATCACTTCCAGGCGCTGCGGACCCGGCCGGTCGCCGCACCGCGTCGGCTGTCCCGGCTGCCGCACCACACCGACGCCGTCGTCGACGCCACCCCGGACGAGGTGGCGGCTGCCACCGTGTCCCGGCTGCGCGGGTGGAAGACGGTCACCCGCACCGGCGAAGAGCTGCGTTCCGGCAAGCCCGGCGAGATCACGGTGTCCGCGGAGAAGGGCTACCTGCGCGAGGCAGGCAACCTGGTCTTCCACCTGTCGCTTGTCGGCCTGCTCGCCGCGATCGCGATCGGAAAACTGTTCAGCTACGAAGGCAACGTCATCGTGGTCGCCGACGGCGGTCCCGGTATCTGCACCACGTCACCGGCGATGTTCGACTCGTTCCGGGCCGGACTCAAGGAGGACGGCACCGGCCTGACCCCGCTGTGCGTGAAGGTCAACGACTTCAAGGCCGACTACCTCGACAACGGTCAGGCCGAGATGTTCACCTCCAACATCGACTACCAGTCCGGCGACGACCTCGAGTCCGACACGTGGCGGCAGGCGACGCTGCAGGTCAACCATCCGCTGCGCGCCGCGGGCGACCGCGTCTACCTGCAGGGGCACGGCTACGCCCCGACGTTCACGGTGACCTTCCCGAACGGGGAGACCCGCACCGAGACACTGCAGTGGCGGCCCGACGACGCGACCACCTTCCTGTCCAGTGGCGCCATGCGCTTCGACCCGCCCGGCGGCATGTACCCGGACGAGACCGAGCGCCGGAAGAACCAGATCGGCATCGAGGGACTCTTCGCGCCGACCGCCGTGCTCCACGGCAACCTGCTCTCCTCGAGCTACCCGGCGTTGACCGATCCGGCCGTCGCCATCGACATCTACCGGGGCGACACCGGCCTCGACACCGGCAACCCGCAGTCGATCTTCTCGCTGAGCAAGGAACTGGTGAACCAGGGCCGGCTCGTCAAGGAGGACCGGGTGAACCTGAGGCCGGGCGAGTCGGCGACCCTCTCGGACGGCACCGTGGTGCGGTTCGACGGGGCGACGGACTTCGTCAACCTGCAGGTCTCGCACGACCCGGCGCAGCAGTGGGTGCTGGTGTTCGCCCTGACGATGATGGGTGGCCTGCTGGTGTCGCTGGTGGTCAAGCGCCGCCGCATCTGGGTGCGTACCTATCCGGCCCCCTCGGACGGAGATGCCGACACGGTGTCGGATACATTGGGATCGGAAAGACGACGTACCGTAGTAGAGCTGGGTGGCCTCGCCCGCACCGATCAGGCGGGCTGGGGCGACGAGTTCGACCGGCTCAGCCAACGACTGCTCGAGGACCTCGGTCCCGCGCAGACGACCGAGACGACACCGCACAGCCGCGCCTGACGCGCAGGAGAGAGAACCATGCCGATCAACGAGACCCTGGCGCGGTACAGCGACCTCGCCTTCGAGTCCGCGTTCGCGATCTTCGTGTTGGCGTTCGTGCTGCTCATCGCGCAGTACGCGACGACGCGGGCGCGGGCGGTCCAGGAGCGTGAGCTGGTCGCCGCCGGCGGTGTGCCGACCTCCGAGGCCGCCGGCCCGGGGCGGGTCAGCGACACGCAGGCCAAGCCGCTGTCCGAGCGGCTCGGCAACATGGCGATGTCGGTGCTCGTCGTCGGCGTCGTGCTGCAGTGGGCGTCGATCGTGCTCCGTGGGTTCGCAACCGAACGGTTCCCCCTCGGCAACATGTACGAGTTCGTCAGCATGGCGGTCGCCGCCGCGACCGCGGTCGGCGTGGTGGGGCTGCGCAAGCAGACCTACCGGTCGCTGTGGGCGTTCCTGCTCATCCCTGTGCTGATCCTGATGTTCCTCGCGGGCACCGTGCTGTACGCCGACGCGGCCCCGGTGGTCCCCGCTCTGCGTTCGTACTGGCTTCCCATCCACGTGACGATCGTCAGCGTCGGCAGCGGCATCTTCCTCGTCTCCGGCGTCGCCAGCCTGCTGTTCCTGCTTCGTATCCGGCAGCCTCAGGGCCAGGAGTCCGGCGGCATCCTCGGCAAGCTCGCGGGCCGGCTCCCGGATGCGCAGACGCTGGACCGCCTCGCGTACAAGACCACCATCGTCGCGTTCCCGCTCTTCGGTGCGGGCATCATCCTGGGTGCCATCTGGGCGGAAGCCGCCTGGGGCCGGTTCTGGGGCTGGGACCCGAAGGAGACGGTCTCGTTCATCGCCTGGGTGATCTACGCCGCCTATCTGCACGCCCGCGCGACGTCGGGCTGGCGCGACACGCGCGCCGCGTGGATCAATGTGGCCGGCTTCGTGGCGATGCTGTTCAACCTGTTCATCATCAACATGGTGGTGTCCGGACTGCACTCCTACGCGGGCCTGAACTGAGCCGACGGCCGTTTGTCCGGCAAACCGGGTCACGAATCGACAGCGAAAAACACTAACGGTCACGGAACCGTGGCGGAGTTGTGACCACATAGGTCCCGGGAGATCTTGGAAGTGACCGCTGCGGTATCGGATGATCGACACATGCGCAGGGCGTCGGGGCGGCTTCGGATCTGGAACATGATTGCGCTCGGCGCCGTCCTGCTGCTCGCGGTCGGGGTGGTCACCGGCGTCCTGTCGAAACCGAAGAGTGACGCCCCCACCGTCCTCGCCCGTTATGTCGACGCAATCAACGACGGTGACATCGACGCCGCCGCCGAACTGACGTCCTACCCGAACGCCGCCAAGGAATCGATGTCGCAGGCGTTCGACTCGCTCGCCCCCGAGTCGGTGCACTTCGACATCAACCAGATCATCGATCTCGACGCCTCGTCGGGGATGTTCAACGCGGTCGCCACCTGGGACCTCGGCAAGGACCGGGTCTGGACCTACAACGTCGACGGCTGGGTTCGGAACCTGTCGGTCGGCTGGCGGGTGTCGTGGAATCCGGCGACGTTCATGCCCGGTCTCGGAAACGGCCGGACCGTCCGCCTCGACCGCACCGACGCCGCGCCGCCGACCGTGTTCGACATCACCGGCGCGCCGATGATGACCGAGCAGACCATCAACGCGATCCGCCTCGACCCGTCCCGCACGCCGGACCTCGTCGGCAGCGCCGCCGCCCTCGCGAAGGCCATCGAGCCGGTCGCGCCGCTGATCACCTCGGAGTCGCTGCAGCAGGACCTCGCCGCCGCGAAGGGGCAGGCGATCACCGCGGTCAACCTGCGCGACGCGGACTTCGCCGTGCTGGAGGACCGGCTGCGCCCGATCCCCGGGGTGGTCGTCGAGTCGCAGCCCAAGCTGATCACCATCGACCGGCGTGTGTACGGGCCGGTGGTCGACGCGATGCGAGGGGTGTGGCAGGCGAATCGGGACGAGACCGCCGGCTGGGCCGTCAACGCGGTCGAGCCCGACGGCCGGACGGTCCGGCTGACCGGCTACCAGGGGCCGCCCGGTCCGGACATCCGCTCGACGATCGAGCCGCGGCTGCAGATGGCGGCCGAGGACGCGGCGGTCAGTGTCGGCACCCCCGCCGCGATCGTCGCGCTGCAGCCGTCCACCGGCGCGATCCTCGCGGTTGCACAGAACAACCAGGCCAGCGACCTGGGGCCGATCGCGTTCACCGGGCTCTACCCGTCGGGTTCCACCCTCGACCTGGTCCGGATCGCGGCGACCGCGCAGAACACCGACGTCGAACACGCGGCGAAACAACTGGGCCTCGGCGTGGACTACACGATTCCCGGCCTGGACCAGAAGACCGCGTCCTTCGTCGGCGGTGGGCCGAACCTGATGCGCGCCGCGTCGGACCGCAAGAGCGACGACCAGGTGACGGTCAGCCCGTTCGGCATGGCACTGGTGGCGGCGTCGATAGCCCGGGGCGCGCCGACCGTCCCGACCATCGCGGCCGGGCAACCTGCCACGACGGACGAGGAACTGTCGCAGCTCCCGGCGCAGGTCACCGACCAGCTGCGCGGCATCATGAGGGATACCGTGCACCGGGGACCGGCGAACCTGCTCGCGGGTTACGGCGACCTGATCGGCGCGACCGGCGCCGACGAAGACGACCGGTGGTTCTACGGGTCGCGGGGAGACCTGGCCTTCGCGGTGTTCGTTCAGGACGCCGACGGCGGCGACCAGGCGGTCAAGATGACGGACCGCATGTTCAAGGCGCTGGCCAAGCCGGCGGAGTGACCGCCGCCATCCCGCGTGGACGAACCGGTCAGGTTGCGTGAGCTCCCGAACGGTTCGTTCGCTGCACTGCGGATCGGGTCACTCCTGGGGGTCACCCGGGGTGCCGTCCGGGGCGTCCCCGGTCCTGCGATGGTTCTCCCGGTCGACCCGCCACAGGAACTCGGGATCGTCGTCCGGTCCCTGCACGCGTCCGGCAGGCGTCTGCAAGTCGGGACCGAATGCCTTCCACAGCAGCACAGCGAGCGTCACCAGTCCGATGAGCGCCAACAGGTAGATCACGTCGCACCTCCTTGCCTCAAGGCTAGTCGCCACGGTCACGCCCCGTCACAGGGCGAAGAAACCCTCGCCCGGTGGTCCGGGCGAGGGCTTCTCGGTGCGTGCGACGTCAGACGGAAACGATCACCGACGAGCCGTGGCCGAACAGGCCCTGGTTGGCGGTGATGCCGACGCGGGCGCCCTCGACCTGACGGCCCTCGGCCTGGCCGCGCAGCTGCCAGGTCAGTTCGCAGACCTGCGCGAGCGCCTGTGCGGGGACGGCCTCGCCGAAGCAGGCCAGACCGCCGGACGGGTTGACCGGGATGCGGCCGCCGATGGTGGTGTCCCCGGCGCGCAGCAGGTGCTCGGCCTCGCCCGGCTTGCACAGCGCGAGATCCTCGATCCAGTCGAGCTCCACCGAGGTCGCCAGGTCGTACACCTCGGCGACGTCGATGTCCTCCGGCGCGATGCCGGCCTCCTCGTAGGCGGCGTGGCCGATGGACTGCTTGAACGTGCGTTCCGGGGCCGGGACCGCGGAGGCCGACTCGGTCGAGAAGTTCGGCATGTCCATGATCGTCTGCGGGAACGTCGGGGTGACGGTGGAGATCGCCTTGATCTTGACCGGGTCGACGATGCCCTTCTTGCGGGCGTACTCCATCGAGGTCAGCACGATCGCCGCGCCGCCGTCGGAGGTGGCGCAGATGTCGAGCAGGTGCAGCGGGTCCGCGACCATCGGCGACGCCAGCACGTCAGCGGCGGCGACCTCCTTGCGGTACCGCGCGTACGGGTTGTTCAGGCCGTGCTTGGCGTTCTTGACCTTGACCGCGGCGAAGTCCTCGACGGTGGCGCCGTACAGGTCGATGCGGCGGCGGGCGTTGAGCGCGAAGTAGCCGGGGTTGGTCATGCCCATCAGGCGGAACCGCAGCCAGTCCGGGTCGTCCCAGCGCTCACCGGCATTGGGGGCGAGAAAGCCCTTCGGGGTGGTGTCGGCGCCGACGACCAGTGCGACCTCGGACAGGCCGGCGAGGATCCGGGCGCGGGCGGTGTCGAGGGCCTGGGCGCCGGTCGCGCACGCCGCGTAGGAGGTGGCGACGCGGGCGCCGTTCCAGCCGAGGGCCTGCGCGAAGGTGGCGCCGGCGACGTAGCCGCCGTAGCCGTTGCGGACGGTCTCGCCGCCGACGATGTAGTCGACGTCCTGCCAGTCCACGCCCGAGTCGGCGAGGGCGGCGCGGGCCGCGGCGACGCCGTACTTGACGAACGGCTGGCCCCACTTGCCCCAGGCGTGCATGCCGACGCCGAGGATCGCCACATCGTGGTTGCTGCTCATGCCTGTGCCCCGTTCTGTGCGGTGACCGGCCTCCAACGCCAGATCGTGCGATCACCGGTCTCGTCGGTGTAGAGCGTCTCGACGACCAACTCCACCTCGTTGCCCACCTTCAGGTCCGCGACGCCGAAGCCGTCCGCGACCTGGCCCAGGACCACCAGGCCCTCGGCCAGCTCGACCGCGGCCAGCGCGAACGGCACGTACGGGTCGGTGGTCGGGATGTACGGTGCCGGCGGCTTGTACTGCGCGTCGGTGTACGACCAGACGGTGCCGCGGCGGGACAGCTCGACGTCGTCGAACTCCTCGCCGGAGCACGCCGGGTTCTTGCAGAAGGTGGTTTCCCGGGGGAAGGAGATCGTGCCGCAGGACCGGCACGAGCTTCCGATCAGGGCCGGCTCGGGGCCGGTGGTGAACCAGCCCTCGACGGCGGGGGTCGCGTCGCTCATCAAGTCCTCATCTGCAGGGGCAAGACCCGACTCGGAGGGTGGTCACGAGGCGGGTAGAACGCGTTGCAGTATTACACGAATCGGGCCGGTTTCGGGGCCGAGTTCCCACCCAGCGGGCCCTGACTCCGGGGTAGGTTGAGCGGCATGGCCGCCGCTGGTTCGGGTGCCGCCTCCATCGAGGTCGGCGGTCGAATCGTGCGGGTCACCCACCCCGACCGGGTCTACTTCCCGGCGACGGGTGCGACGAAACTGGACCTGGTCGAGTACTACCTCGCCGTCGGTGACGGCATCGTGCGGGCGCTGCGGGAGCGGCCGTGCATGTTGCACCGGTTCCCCGACGGTCTCGCGGGGGACAAGGTGCACCAGAAGCGGGTGCCGCGCGGCGCCCCGCCGTGGCTGCAGACCGTCCGGGTGCACTTCCCGCGCTACGACCGGGACGCCGACGAACTGTGCGTCACCGAACTGGCCGAGGTGATCTGGGCGGTGCAGATGTCGACGGTGGAGTTCCATCCGTGGAACTCGCGGCGCGCCGACGTGGAGAAACCCGACGAGTGGCGGATCGACCTGGACCCGATGCCCGACTGTGGGTGGGACCGGGTGCTGCGGGTCGCGGGTGTCGTGCGCGAGGTCCTCGGCGAGCTCGGTGCCATCGGCTGGCCGAAGACGTCCGGGGGTCGTGGCCTGCACGTCTATGTCCGGATCCCGCCCGACCACGGATTCGCGGACGTGCGGCGCGCGGCGCTGGCGTTCGCGCGTGAGGTGGAACGGCGCGCCCCCGGCGACGCCACCACCACGTGGTGGCGCAAGGATCGGGACCCGGCGGCCCTGTTCGTGGACTACAACCAGAATGCGCGCGACCACACGATGGCCGCCGCCTACTCGGTACGCGGGGTGCCGACCGCGCGGGTGTCGGCTCCCGTTCACTGGGACGAGCTGGATGACGCGCTCCCGGACGACTTCACGCTGGCGTCGATGCCCGCGCGGTTCGCTCGACTCGGCGACCTGCACGCGGGTATCGACGACGCGCCCTACGATCTGACGCCGCTGCTGGAGTGGGCCGATCGGGACGAGCGCGACGGCATCGCCGAGCCGCCGGAGCCCGCCCGAACGGAATGAGCGGAAGCGGTCGGTCGAGGTGGTCGACCGGCCGCTTCCGCTCACTCGGTGGGGCTGACGCGCTGCTGAAGGTCAGTGCGCGGTGGCCTCGGTGGTCAGCGACTGGAGCAGTGCCATCACCTCGGACTCGCGGAACCGGCGGTGTCCGCCCGGAGTGCGCAGGGATCCCAGGCGTCCCGCGTGTGCCCATCGGGTGACCGTCTTGGGGTCGACGTGGAACAGGGCGGCCACCTGGCCAGGGGTGAGAAGTGATTCCTGGGTGGCGTGGAACGCGGGGACGCTCATCGAGGCCCTCCCTCTAGAGTGTTGGCACGCTGCGGCCTTGGCCGCGGGCGTAGCTTCGCGGGCAGTGCGGACATCGTGGCACTCGACCCCCCGGGTACTCGAACTGTCTAAGTTCGGTAAAGGGGAGGTAATTCGCAAATCGGATAAGTCCGGCAGTGGCCGCCCGGTTCGACCCGGTCGGTAACCTGGAGGGGTGACTGACTCGACCCCCGCCCCCACCCCACCGAACGCGAAGGGCAAGCTGGCCCGCGATCTCGCGCTCTACACCGTTGCCCGGCTCGGCCTGGTCGTGGCTCTCGCGGCGGTCATCCTCGGTGGCAGCCGGTTGGTCGGTGTCGACGTGCCGCTGCTGGTTGCCCTGATCTTCGCGGTCCTGATCGCGCTGCCGCTCTCCCTGGTGCTGTTCAAGTCGCTGCGCACCCGGGTCAACCAGCAGATCGCGGTGGTGGACGAACAGCGCCGCAAGGACCGCGACGACCTGCGTTCGAAGCTGCGCGGCGAGAAGTGAGGTGACGCCCACCGTCGTGGACCGCAGCGGCCCGCGCGACTGGCTCGACGGCGCGGTGCGGCTGATCGACGCCGACACCCAGCGCAGCGCGGACACCCACCTGCTGCGGTATCCGCTGCCGCGGGAGTGGGACGTCGCCCTCTACCTCAAGGACGAGTCCACGCACGTCACCGGCAGCCTCAAGCACCGGCTGGCCCGCTCGCTCTTCCTGTACGCGATCTGCAACGGCTGGGTTACCGAGGGCACCACCGTCATCGAGGCGTCCTCGGGGTCGACCGCGGTCAGCGAGGCGTACTTCGCGAAACTGCTCGGCCTGGACTTCGTCGCCGTCATGCCGCGCAGCACGAGTCCGGCGAAGATCGCGTTGATCGAGGAACAGGGCGGTCGCTGCCACTTCGTCGACCGGTCGTCCGAGATCTACGCCGAGGCGCAGCGGCTGGCCGACGAGGTCGACGGGCACTACATGGACCAGTTCACGCACGCCGAGCGGGCGACCGACTGGCGCGGGAACAACAACATCGCCCAGAGCATCTACGACCAGATGCGACTCGAACGGCACCCGGTGCCGGACTGGGTGGTCGTCGGGGCGGGCACCGGCGGCACCAGCGCGACCATCGGCCGCTACATCCGCTACCGCAGGCACGCGACCCGGCTGCTGGTCGTGGATCCGGAGAACTCGGCGTTCATCGGCGGCTACGAGACCGGGTCGGCCGACCACCGGACCGGAATGCCGTCCCGGATCGAGGGGATCGGCCGGCCGCGCGTCGAACCGTCGTTCATCGGGCAGGTCGTGGACCGGATGATGACCGTCCCGGACGCCGCGTCCGTCGCCGCGATGCGGCACGCCAGTAGTGTCCTCGGCCGCCGGGTCGGCGCCTCGACCGGAACGAACCTGTGGGGCGCGTTCACGGTGCTCGCGCAGATGCGGGCAGCCGGGCGCGCGGGCAGCATCGTCACCCTGATCTGTGATGGCGGCGAGCGCTACGCGGGCACCTACTTCGACGACGACTGGGTGCGCGACCAGGGCATGGACCTGACCGGTCCGAGCGCGGTGCTCGCCGAGTTCGCGGCCACCGGCAACTGGCGCGGCTGAACCCCGGTGCAGTGCGCCCGGTCCGGGCTCCCGCGGTGCGCGCGCCGCCTCAGTGGACCGGCGCGCGCTGGTCGGTGTCGGCGAACTGGGTGCGGTAGAGCT
The DNA here is from genome assembly GCF_053604015.1 of Rhodococcus sp. NPDC004095. NCBI lineage: Bacteria > Bacillati > Actinomycetota > Actinomycetes > Mycobacteriales > Nocardiaceae > Rhodococcus > Rhodococcus sp. NPDC004095. Next base: position 358,416 of record NZ_JBSGGS010000004.1, on the reverse strand, counting down.
GCTCGTATCGGCCGCCCGCGGCGAGCAGTTCGGTGTGGGTGCCGCGTTCGACGACGCGGCCGCTTTCGACCACCAGGATCTGGTCGGCCGCCCGGATCGTCGAGAGCCGGTGCGCGATCACCACCGACGTGCGGCCCGCCAGTGCCTCCCCGAGTGCCGCCTGCACCGCCGCTTCCGACGTCGAGTCCAGGTGTGCGGTCGCCTCGTCGAGGATCACCACCCGCGGATGCGCCAGCAGCAGCCGGGCGATCGTCAGCCGTTGCCGCTCGCCGCCGGACAGCCGGTAGCCGCGCTCGCCCACCACGGTGTCGAGGCCGTCGGGCAAGGCCCGGATCAGCTCGGTGAGCCGGGCCCGGCCGAGCACCTCCCACAGCTCGTCCTCGGTTGCCTCGGGCCGGGCGAGCAGCAGGTTCGCCCGGATCGAGTCGTGGAACAGGTGACCGTCCTGGGTGACCATGCCGACCGTCGCCCGGATGGTGTCCGCCGACAGGTCGCGCACGTCGACTCCGCCGAGGCGGACCGTGCCGCTGTCGGCGTCGTAGAGCCGCGGCACCAGCTGGGCGATCGTCGACTTGCCCGCCCCGGACGAGCCGACCAGCGCGACCATCTGGCCCGGTTCGGCGCGGAACGAGAGGTCGTGGAGTACTTCGACACCGCCGCGGCTGTCGAGGGCCGCGACCTCTTCGAGCGACGCGAGGGACACCTTGTCCGCCGACGGGTACGCGAACCGGACCCGCTCGAACTCCACCGCGACCGGGCCGTCCGGCATCGGCCTCGGGTGTTCGGGATCCGCGATCAGCGGCTCGAGGTCGAGAATCTCGAAGACCCGCTCGAAGCTCACGAGGGCGCTCATCACCTCGACCCGCGCGGACGCGAGCGCCGTCAAGGGTGCATAGAGCCGGGTCAGCAGCAGGGCGAGCGCGACCACCGATCCCGCCTCGAGTCGGCCGTTCAGCGCGTACCAGCCGCCGAGTCCGTAGACGAGGGCCAGTGCCAGCGCCGACACCAGCGTCAGGGAGGTCACGAACGCGGACTGCGTCATCGCGGTGCGGACCCCGATGTCGCGGACCCGATGGGCGCGGACCTCGAACTCGGCGGATTCCTCCCGGGGCCGCCCGAACAGCTTGACCAGGGTGGCGCCGGGGGCCGAGAACCGTTCGGTCATCTGCGTGCTCATCGCGGCGTTGTGGTTGGCGGCCTCGCGCTGCAGGCCGGCCATCCGGGCGCCGATCCGGCGGGCGGGCAGCACGAACACGGGGAGCAGCAGCAGTGCCAGCACCGTGATCTGCCAGGAGATCCCGAGCATCACGACCAGCGTCAGGACCAACGTCACCAGGTTCGCGACCACTCCGGACAGGGTGTCGCTGAAGGCCCGCTGCGCGCCGATCACGTCGTTGTTGAGCCGGCTGACCAGCGCTCCCGTCCGGGTGCGGGTGAAGAACGCGATCGGCATCTTCTGCACGTGATCGAACACCGAGGTGCGCAGGTCGAGGATCAGGCCCTCGCCGATGCTCGACGACAGGAACCGGTTGTAGAGACCCATCGCGGCCTCGACCACGGCGATGACGGCGATCGTGACGGCGAGACCTATCACGACACCGGAGTCGGTGCCCTTGACGATCGCGTCGACCACCCGGCCCGCGAGCACCGGGGTCGCGACGGCCAGAGCCGCGGTGACGACGCTGACGATCAGGAACAGTGCGATCTTGCGGCGGTGGGGCCGGGCGAATCCGAGGATGCGCCGCATCGTCGCCATCGAGAACGGCCGGCGGTCGTCGCTGGCGTTCATCATCCGGTACATCGAACTCCAGGCGACCGATTCCATGCTCATGACCGGACTCCCTCGATGCTCGTGCCGTGCTCTGCAACGACGTTGTTCACTGCCGTCCCCTCGGTTTCGGTGCTGCTCGGTGCAACGCTACGGCCCGGGTGCGACATACCCTGCCCGCCGTACTTTCCCGGGTGCGCGGCAAGGGCGACCGTAGGACCTCAAGTGAACTTCAGGTCAAGGCGGGGAGGTCAGGGGCATCGGGCGGGTGCGTCCTCCGAGAAGGGTTCGTCGTCCGGCAACAGGTAGGTCACCAGCAGGACAACCGGGTCCGGTCCGAGGTTGAGTCCGACGTGGTCGTCTCCGGGGTCCTCGGTGACCCAGGATCCCGCGGGTGAGCTGATCCGTGAGCAGTCGGCGAGGACCCGGGTGAGGGTGCCCGCGACGACGAGGCCCTGGACGTGGCCGTCGTGGTGGTGCCAACCGGTGCTGCCTCCGGGGTCGATGACGATCCGTCGCAGGGTGCCCTCCGTCTCGTCCGGGACCGGCGGGTGTCCGGGCGGAGGTGGCGGCAGGAGCGTCGGCGCGAGTTCGAGTTCCGCGAGCGTCTCCGCGGTGACGCCTTGCGCGGCTGTGGCCTGGGCGGGCGCGGCGAGGGCCAGAGCGGTGGTGGTCGTCAGGGCGACGGTGGCTGCCAGACGGGGGAGAGTGCGCATGACGGTCGGTCCGTTCGGTGATCGAGGTGGTCTTCGGTGCGAATCGTTTCGCTGCGGGATCCCTCGGGGCCGTACGCCGGTGACGTGCCGGTTCGTCGGTCTCGGAACGCGTACTGCCCGTTCATCCTCACGCGACCGGCCGGTCGGTGTCCGGGGAACGCGTGACCCTGAGTGCACGACCTGCGGCGTTGTGTTCACATCTGGAACACGTTCTCGCTAGGCTCCGGGGCATGCGCACCCCTCGACTCGTCGCCCTGTCCGTCCTCGGAGCCGTTGCCGCGGTCGCCGCGGTGGTTCTCGCCGCCGGGCCGGCGGCCGCCGGCCCGGCCGTGTCGGCCGACCCGACGCGCGTCGACACCGAACGGGAAGCGGTCGCCCGCGCCTACATCGACGCTCTGCTCTCCCACGACGCGTCGGCGGTGCGGTTCGCGTCCGGTGCCACCCGCGTCGAGGCGGGTCTCAAGACCGGGTTCAACGGTTCGCAGATGGCCTGGGACCTCGCGCACGGTCCGCAGTACCGGGTCATTCAGGGCATCCGGGACCTGGAGATGAGCGAGCAGGGGGATGTGGTCTCCACTCGCTACCTGCTCGATGCGGGCATCGCCGGGGCGAAGTTGATGACCGTGGAGATCACCGAGACGTTCGAGATCCGGGACGGCAGCATTCATGCCGTCGTCGCGCACATCGCGCCGAAGTTCGGCGCCTGAGCCGCCCCGGATCCGCGCGGGTCACTTGCTGACGAGCTGCGACGCCAGAGCGGTGCCTGCGGCGACGACACCGACCGACGGCCACGCGCCGATCTTCTTCGCCAGCGGATGCGAGGCACCGAACGCGCCCACGTAGGTGGCGACGAGTGCGGCCGTCCGGGCGGGTCCGGAGGTGCGCGCCCAGTACGTCCCGCACACGGATCCGACGACGCCGAGCACCGCGCCGCCGAGTGGGCGGTTGCCGGTCTGCCGGGCGACGGCGTAGCCGCCGACGAGCCCGCCTGCGGCGAGGGCGGATACGGCGGTCTTGTTCAGTGCCATGGAATCTCCTCCTGGGTGGTTGTCCAACTCTGATCCACGGTAGCGCTGTCCCCGATCTGTCAACTTTCCTTGACGTGGCGCGCGTGTCAATTTAGATTGACATCATGTCCGAGGCGACGAATCTGGCGGCAGCGGCGGGCAGCCCCGACCCGAAGGTCGGCCTGCGGGCGGTGCTCGCGCTGCGCCGACTGCTCGAACGGCTCGAGGCGGTGCAGGTGCAGAACGCCCGCGACCAGGGGTGGTCCTGGCAGGCGATCGCCGACTCGCTCGAAGTCAGCAGGCAGGCCGTGCATCAGAAACACAACCGGAGGAAGTGAAATGTTCGAGCGATTCACCGCAGCGGCGCGTTCGGTCGTCGTCCAGGCTCAGGGGGAGGCGAAGGACCTGTCCGCGCCGCGAATCGGGACGGATCACGTTCTTCTCGGAATCCTTGTCGTGGAATCGAACTCGCCGCTCGGGGCGATGTGCGCCGAGGCCGGCCTGACTGCGCCGCAGGTGCGGGCGAGCCTCGCTCGGGGCGCCGAGGACCGGCCGCTCGGGGAGACCGACGCGGAGGCGTTGCGGTCGATCGGGATCGATCTCGACGCGGTCCGTGACAGCGTCGAGGCGAGCTTCGGTGCCGACGCCCTCGACCGCGGCGACGAGGGCGTCGGGCGGCGGGGCTGGTTCGCGCGCCGCACCGGCCGCATCCCGTTCACCTCCGACGCGAAGAAGGCCCTCGAACTCGCCCTGCGGGAGACGTTGGCCCGCAAGGACACCGAGATCGGCACCGAGCACGTACTGCTGGGATTGCTGCGTGGCGCCGACCCCGCGGTCGTCGCGGTGATCGGGCCGCACATCGTGCCGTCCGAACTGCGGCGTCGGGTCGTCGAACTCCTCGATCGGGCCGCCTGACCGGGCCCCGTCGACGATCCGGTCACGCCCCCGGAGAGAGGTGGCGGCGCATCGCGATGCGCGGCCAGGCGTCCAGTCCGTGCGCGGCCTCCTCGGCGCGGACGGCCCGCAGACCGGGGCCGATCTCGGCCTCCGGGATCGGCTCGAAACCCAGCCGCCGGTAGTACGGCGCGTTCCACGGGACGTCGACGAAGGTGGTCAGCGTCAGCCACCGGTCGCCGCGGTCGGTGGCCCACTCGACGACGGCGTCGATCAACGCGGCACCGAGCCGGCGGCCGGCCCAGCGCGGATCGACGGACACCTGCTCGAGGTGGCCCCGCCCGTCGACGACCTCGGCGGTCGCATAGCCGACCGGGCGCTCGGGCCGGTGGTCGCCGGCCGCCGAGGCGGGGGGTGCGGTGGCGACCCAGAGCCGGCCGGCGCGCAGGAACGGCAGGAGATCGGCGACCGTCGGCGGGGCGTCGTCCGCGACCGCGGTCATGCCGAGGGCGCGGAACGGCTCACCGGCGGCGACCTCGATCACGGGCAGCAGGGGCAGGTCGGCGGTGGTGGCGGCTCGAATCACCACCCATGTCTAGCGCGTGTGCCAGCATGGGCGCATGAGCTTTCTGTTGCGTCTGGTGATCAACGCGATCGCGATCTGGCTGGCCTCGGAATGGGTGAACGGTATCGACATCGCCACCAAGGACAACGTCAACCAGGTCCTCGTGGTGCTGTTCATCGCCTTGGTGTTCACCGTGGTGAACGCCTTCGTCAAGCCCATCGTGCAGCTGCTGTCGCTGCCGCTGCTGATCCTCACGCTCGGACTGTTCACCCTGGTGATCAACGCTCTGATGCTGCTGCTGACGTCGTGGATCACCGACTCGACCGGCCTCGGCATCACCGTCGACGGGTTCTGGACGGCCGTCTGGGGCGCGTTGATCATCTCGCTCGTCAACTTCGTGCTCACGGCGGTGTTCCCCAGCGCCAAGCGCTGACCCGAGACAACCCGGTGCGGCGAGAGGTGGCGGACGTCCCGCTCAGCCGATCCAGAGCGCGAGGCCGGTTGCGGCGCCCCACACCAGCATCGCCGCGCCGGTCCCGGCGAGCGCGGGGATCAGCGCGAGGCCCCGGCCGCCGGAGCGGACCGGCGCGTTCGCCTTGACCGCCAGCGGCAGCGCCAGCAGGCCGAGCAGCGCCCACGGGGTGCGGGCGACGAGGACCAGCGTGACGACGAACGGCACCGCAAGCAGCGCCAGGTGCAGGGTGCGGGTGCGGGCGTCGCCGAGCCGCACCGCGAGGGTGAGCTTGCCGGACTCGGTGTCGGTGGGGATGTCGCGCAGGTTGTTCGCCACCAGCACCGCCGACGAGAACGATCCGACCGCGATCGCCGACACCAGGCCAACCCAGTCGACCCGCTCGGCCTGCACGAACTGGGTGCCGAGCACGCCCACGAGCCCGAAGAACACGAACACCGCGATCTCGCCGAAGCCGCTGTAGCCGTATGGCTTCGATCCGCCGGTGTAGTACCAGGCGCCGAGGATGCAGACCGCGCCGACGAGGATCAGCCACCACGCGGACACCAGCGACAACGTCACTCCGGCGACCGCGGCGACACCGAAGCAGGTGAATGCGGCGCCCTTGACCGCGGCCGGCGACGCGAGCTTCGAACCGACCAGGCGCAGCGGGCCGACCCGTTCGTCGTCGGTGCCGCGGATGCCGTCCGAGTAGTCGTTGGCGAAGTTGACGCCGATGATCAGCGCCATCGACACCACCATCGCGAGCACCGCCTTCCACCACACTGCGCCGTCGATCGACGCCGCCGCGCCGGTTCCGACGAGCACCGGCGCGATCGCATTCGGCAGGGTGCGCGGGCGGGCGCCTTCGATCCATTCGGAAACTGAAGCCATTCCCCGATCTTTCACCACGCGGCCGCGGGCCCGCGTAGGTGGCTAGCATTGGCGGCGGTGCAACCCGATTCGAACGACCTCGCCCCGGCCGCGTCCACCGGCGTCGAGGTGGCCTTGCTTGGCGAGGTGGCGACCCGGCGTGGCGGCGCGCTGGTCCCGCTGCCGGGCGCGCGCGCCCGCACGCTCCTGGTCGCGTTGGCGCGGACCCCCGGCCGGGCCCGCAGCGCGCAGGCCCTGATCGAGGACGTGTGGGGCGACGACCCGCCGCGCTCGCCGACGAACGCGCTGCACACCCAGATCTCCCGGCTGCGGGCCGCGTTGCCCGACGGTGTCCTCGAGAGCGGCCCCGCCGGCTATCGGCTGGCCCTGTCCCGGACGCAGGTCGACGTGACGCTGGCCCGCGCACTCGAACAGCGGGCGCAGCAGCAACAGGCCGACGGGGACCCTCTGGCCGCGGTGACGACGGTCCGGCAGGCGCGGGCACTGTGGCGCGGGGACCCGGGCGCGGACCTGCCGGTCGGGGAGCAGGCCGACGAACTCGCCGGCGAGGCCGCGGCGAGGGCCGCGGCGCTGGACGTCGTCGAGCTCACCGCGCTCGTCGCGACGGGCGAACTGCGGCAGGCGCTCCCGCTGGCGCGGGCGGTGGTCGCGCGGGCACCGCTCGACGAGCAGGCCCACGGGCAGCTGATGTTGGTGCTGTCGGGACTGGGGCTGGGCAACGAGGCGCTCGAGGTGTTCGCCGGGCTGCGGGAGCGGCTCGCCGACCGGCTCGGCACCGACCCCTCGCCGAGGCTGGTGGAGCTGAACACGGCGCTGCTCACCGGGACGGCGCCGTTGCCGAAGACCCGGACGATTCCGGCGATCGACGCGGAACCCGCGTCGCTGCGGCCCACCTCGGTCGGGCTGCGGGCCGCGCCGAACACCCTGCTCGGCCGCGACGCGGACCTGGCCGCGGTCGAGGCACTGCTCGGCGCGTCGCGGGTCGTCACCGTGCTCGGTCCGGGCGGCACCGGCAAGACCCGCATCGTGCACGAGGTCGGGCTCCGTGCCGCGCAACGACTTCCGGTTGCCCTGGTCGAGCTGGCGTCGCTGCGCAACGGTGCGGACGTCATCGCGGCGATCAGCGGCACACTCGGTATCGGAGAGGTGGAGCTCGCCCCGGGCACGGCGCTGACCCGCGCCCGGATCCGCGATGCCCGCGACCGCCTGCGGGAAGCGCTGTCGGCGCGTCCGTCGCTGTTGATCCTCGACAACTGCGAACACCTGATCGACGACGTCGCGGAGGTCGTCGCCGACCTGGTGGCGGCGAGCGACCAGCTGACGGTGCTCGCGACCAGTCGGGCGCCGATGGCGATCACCGCGGAGGCCGTGTACCCGCTGCCGCCGCTCGCCGTCGACGAGAGTGGTTCGCCGGCAACGGAACTGTTCCGCTCCCGGGCGCAGGCGGTGCGCCCGTCGGTGCGGCTGGACCCGTCGGCCGTCGCCCGGCTGTGCCGCACGCTGGACGGGCTGCCGCTGGCGATCGAGCTGGCCGCCGCGCGTGTCCGGACGATGAGCGTCGAGGAGATCAACGATCGCCTCTCGGACCGGTTCACGCTGCTGCGGTCCGGTGACCGGACGTCGCCGCAGCGGCACCGCACCCTGCACGCCGTCATCGAGTGGAGCTGGAACCTCCTCGAACCCGACCAGAGGACGGCCCTGCGGAGGCTGTGTCGTTTCCCGGCCGGCTTCACCCTCGAGGCGGCCGTCGCGGTCGCGGAGTGGGGCGAGGTCGTCGACGCGGCGGCCGCGGTCGAGGGGCTGGTCACGCAGTCGATGCTCACGGTCGTCGAGGATCAAGTCGGTCTGCGGTATCTCATGCTCGAAACCGTCCGCGAGTTCGGCGAGGAGCAGTTGGCCCTGGCCGGTGCCGACGAGGACGCCGTCGTCACGCAGCGGACCCTCGGCTGGGCGGAGCGGTTCTGCCGCAGCGCGGTTCGCGGATTCCTGGACGGCGACCAGGCCGCGATCACCCACGCGGCCGACGCCGAGCACGACAACCTGCTCGCGGTGCTGCGCCACGCGGTGGGTGCGGGCAGGTCCACCTCGGCGCTGACGGTGTTCCCGGTGCTCGGCGCGCTGTGGACGTTCCGTGGCACGCACTCCGAGGTGGTCGCGTGGGCGCCGCGAATCCTCGACCTCGACCCGCGCGGTGCGGGGGCGCGGGCGGTCCCGGGCAACCACGTCGCGCTGACCTACGTCCTGCTCGCCGGCGTGATCGCGTTCGGAGGTGTCAGCCGGACCTTGGCGCTCGCGCGGGTACGACTGCGCGAGATAGTCCGGGTGAGAACCGATCTCGATCCGGTGGTTGCGACGGGTGCGGGACTGATGGTGCTCCCCGTGACCGGCCGCGGCGTGCCGCGAACACTGGCCCACGCGGTCCGTCACCCCGACCGTGCGTCCCGCTGCGCGGCACTGCTCGTGCGGGCGAATCTGCGTGAGAACGCCGGCGACCTGTACGGCTCCGGCGTCGACGCCCGGGTGGCGCTCGAACTGGCCGACAGCGCCGGCGAGTCGTGGACGGTGTCGATGGTGTGCCAGCACCTGGGCAGCATCGCCGCCCAGTCGGCCCGCTACGAGGAGGCGGTGCGGTACTACCGCCGGGGCGCCGAGTTGATGCGGGAACTGCATGCCTTCGACGAGTCGGCGGCGACGCACAGCTACATCGCCGCCGCGCTGGTCGGGTTGGGGCGCGTCGACGAGGCGCGGAGCGAACTGGAGTCGGCCGGACCACTGGCCGACCTCGCGGCCGGGACGCAGGCCGACATCCCCGCGGGGGCGGCCAGATCCGATCGGACGCAGGGCGCGGCGGCGATCGCGGCCAGTCGGGCCGAGGTGGACCTGGCGTCCGGTGACCTCGACGCCGGGCTCCGCGGCTACCGGTCGGCGCTGCGGCTGGTCGGGTGGCCGGAGTCCGGGGTCGACGACGATCCGGATCCGTTCGGGCTGATGGTGTTGTCGGCCGTTGTCGACGCCCACGTCCTCGCCGGTCGGGCGACCGAGGCCGGGGATGTGGTCGACTGGTTGACCCCGCGGGTGCTCGACCAGCTCGGTCCCGGCGGGCACCGGGACCATCCGCAGACGGGCGCCGTCGCGTGTGCGGTCGGCAGCCACGACATCGCGACCGGTCACGACAGTGGTCTGCGCCTGCTCGCCCTGGCCACGAGAGTGGCCCCACGGCAGGACTTTCCGTCGATGCGGGTGGCGCGGCACCTGGATCTGGCCCGGGACGTGCTCGGCGGTGACCGCGTCGAGCAGGCGCTCGACGCGGTCACCGGCACGCCTCGTCACCGGGCCCGACTCCTGATCCTCGAGGCGCTTCGCGCCCGTGAGTAGTTCCGGCCCGCATGGGGACCGGAACCACTCACGAGCGTGCAGCGCCTGTCCTACGTCTTGCGCATGTAGGTGCGGACGGCGAGCGGGGCGAAGATCGCGATCACGGCGGCGGCACCGACCAGCGACCACACGACGGGCATGCCTGCGTGGCCGTCGTTCACCAGTTCGCGGACGGCGGTCACCAGGTGCGAGACCGGGTTGACGCTCACGAACGTCTGCATCCAGCCCGGCATGGTGTGGGCGGGCACGAACGCATTGGACATGAAGGTCAGCGGGAACAGGACCAGCATCGAGATGCCCTGCACCGACGAGGCCTTGCTCATGAGCACTCCCATCAGGGCGAAGATCCAGCTGATCGCGAACGCGCACACCATCACCAACAGGCCCGCGGCGACGAGGCCGAGTGCCCCGCCGTCCGGGCGGTAGCCCATCGCGTAGCCCATGGCGAACGTGATGGTGGTGGCGATGGCGTACCGCACCATGTCGGAGATCAGCGCACCGGCGAGCGGGGAGATACGCGCGATGGGAAGGGATTTGAATCGGTCGAAGACCCCCTTGTCCATGTCCTCGCGCAGTTGGGTGCCGGTGACGATGGATGCAGTGATCACCGTCTGCACGAGGATGCCGGGGATGATGATCGGCAGGTACGCGGAGACGTCGCCGGAGATGGCGCCACCGAAGATGTAGGTGAACATGACCGTGAAGATCAGCGGCTGGATCACCACGTCGAACAGTTGCTCGGGATTGTGCTTGAGCTTGAGCAGGCCGCGACGGGCCATCGTGAGCGACTGTGCGACGGTCGCACCGAGGCCGACGGATCGGGCCGCGGGCGGGACGCCGGCCTCGGGGACGCTGGTCCGGGTTGCCACTGCGGTGGTCATGCGATGCTCCGTTCGGTGTCGTCGGCGTCGGCCGTCTGATCGGCGTCGTGGCCGGTGATGGTGAGGAAGACCTCGTCGAGGCTGGGCTTGCTGACGGTGATCTCGTCGACCACGATTCCGTTGTCGCGCAAACGGATCAGCAACTCCGGGGTGATCGAGGTGTCGGTCAGGGGAGCGGTCAGCCGCACCGCTTCGGGGCTGACCGCGACGTCGACTCCCAGCGCGTCGGCGAGCAGGGCGCGCGTCGCCTCGACGTCCGCGCGGTCGACCAGGCTCAGTTGCAGTGACGAGGTCCCGACGGACGCCTTGAGCTCGTCGGCGGTGCCGTCGGCGATCACGCGTCCGTGGTCGATCACCGCGATCCGGTCGGCGAGCTGATCGGCCTCGTCGAGGTACTGGGTGGTCAGCAACACCGTCGAGCCCTCGGCGACCAGTCGCCGGATGGTGTCCCACATCTGCGCGCGGGTGCGCGGGTCGAGTCCGGTGGTCGGTTCGTCGAGGAACAGCAGGGGCGGGTGTGCGATCAGGCTGGCGGCCAGGTCGAGGCGCCGGCGCATGCCGCCGGAGAAGTACTTCAGCGCCTTGCCCGCCGCCTCGGTGAGCGCGAACTCCTCGAGCAGGTCGGCGGTCTTGCGTCGGGCGTCCGCCCGGCTCAGGCCGAGCAGCCGGGAGAAGATCATCAGGTTCTCGGTGGCGGTGAGGTCCTCGTCGACGGACGCGTACTGACCGGTGACGCCCACCAGCGAGCGGACGGCGGTCGGCTCCGCGGCTACGTCGTACCCGAAGATCCGGGCCGTGCCCGCGTCCGGTTTCAGCAGCGTCGCGAGCATCCGGATGGTGGTGGTCTTGCCCGCGCCGTTGGGGCCGAGCACGCCGTACACGGAACCGGTCGGGACGGTCAGGCTGACGCCGTCGACCGCCGTGAAGTCGCCGAAACGCTTGACCAGCCCGTCCGCCTCGATGGCGGGGGGAGTCGACAGGTTCATGCGGAGTCCTTTCGGATCGGTGTTGGTCCCCACCCTCCGATGGCCCGCTTGCGCGCCCCTTGCGTCGCCCTTGCGTCTCGACTCGGGATTCCGCCGGGTTCATCATGAACAGACGTTCATGAACAGGTGTTCATGCTTTTGGTGCGCAGGTCCATGCCGCGCTCCTGCAGGCGATGCGCCGGTACGAGGAGCCGGACGCGGTGCGGCTCGCCGCCTTCGCCGACGTCCCCGCGGCCGTCACCCTTATCAGCGGCGCCTGGCACGACCTGGTGCTGAGGGGACTGCAGGCCGGCGCGGTCCCTCCGGCGGCGGAGCCCGACGACCGGCTGATCGACGCCCTGGTCGCCACCGTGCTCCGCGGCATCGCGCGGCACTGACCGGGACGTCCGGTCAGCGCTCGGGGCGGGTGAAGCGGGCGGCGAGGGCGCGGCGGTCGACCTTGCCCGGCCCGCGCAGCGGCAGCGCGCCAAGCAGGTGCAGCTCGCGGGGCGCGGCGGTCGGGTCGAGGGAGCGAATCACGTGCTCGCGCAACGACTCCAGTGTCGGATTCGAGCCGGGCGTCGGGACCACGGCGGCCGTCACCCGCTGCCCCAGCCGGTCGTCGGGCAGTGCGAACACCGCGACCTCCGCGACCTCCGCGTGGGTGACGAGCGCGGCTTCGACCACCTGTGGGACGACGGTGAGCCCGCCGGTGGAGATGGCCTCGTCCAGCCGGCCGAGGATGCGCAGCACCCCGTCCTCCACGACGCCGGCATCGTCGGTGCGGAACCAGCCCGGCTCGGCGAACGCCGGATGCTCCGGCAGGTTGCGGTAGCCGGACGCCAGCACCGGGCCGCCGAGCAGAACTCGCGAGTCGTCGTCGACGCGAACCCGCACCCCGTCGAGCGCGACGCCGTCGTACACACAGCCGCCGCAGGTCTCGCTCATGCCGTACGTGCGGACCACCGTGATGCCGGCCGCCCGGGCGCGCTCGAGGACCGGCGCCGGGGTGGCGGCACCGCCGAGCATGACGGCGTCCAGATCGGCCAGCGCCGCCGTCGCCTCGGGGTGGTCGAGGGTCTTGACCAGCTGCGTCGGGACGAGGGAGGTGTAGCGCCGAGGTCCGCGCATCGCGGCGACCGCACGGGGCAGCGCGCCGGGGTCGAAGCCGCCCGAGACATCGACGACCGCCGGCTCGTGCCCGGCGAGCAGCCCGCGCAGCAGGACCTGCAGGCCCGCGATGTGGTGGGCGGGCAGCGCAAGCAGCCACGACCCCGGTCCGCCGAGCCGGTCGTGGGTGGCGGTGCCGCTGGACCGCAGCGCCGCCGCCGACAGCTGCGCTCCCTTCGGGACACCGGTGCTGCCCGAGGTCGCCACGACCAGCGCCACCGACCCGTCGATCGGTTCACCCGGGGACAGTGCGCCGGACAGCCGCGCGATCTCGCGGTCGTCGGCGGCGGGGACCGGCAGCAGTGCCGGACCGCCGCCGACGAGGGCGCGCTCGAGCGCGGGGAGAATCTCCGCGACCGCCGGACCGGTCGGGACGGTCAACGTCTGCAGCACGGAACTCACCCGCCCCATGCTGCCAGAACGCTCGGGCCTCGCCGGTCACGCGGGCATGCCTGCAGTGCGGCGGGCAGGTACGGGCGAGGTGGCACCGAGGGCGGCTGCCGGACGCAGGTTGCCGCGCAGGACCCGAGCGGCGGTCACCGGGCGCAGCAGCGCCGTGGGGCGCTCGAGCAGGTTGATCACGCGCAGGAACTGCGCCCCGACATTCGGGTCGGTGGCGGCGGCGCGATGCACCCTGGCCGTGTATGCGTTCGAGATCCGGGTGCGGGTACTGCGCCTGCCCTCGACGCAGGGAATGTTCAGGTCGCTGTCCGACGACGTCGTCCAGGCGTCGTCGAGGAGCCGCCGGATGCGGTGCAGGAAGCGGGGTGCCAGCGCCTCGATTCCCTGACCCAGGCATCGGCGCAGCGCCAGTGCCTGCGCGCCTGCGACGCTCATGCCCTGGCCGTAGACCGGGTTGAAGCAGCAGATCGTGTCCGCGAACGGCAGATAGCGCTCAGGGAGCGGGAGCGCCTCGTAGTGGCGGCGGACCGTTGTCGGGATCCGGTAGCGCACCGGCTCGTCCAAGGGTTCGGCCTCGGCGACGAACCTGCCGAACTCGGGGGCCGGGAGCGTGGCCGCGAAGGCCGCGAAACCGTCCGGGTCGAGAGGCGGTTCGTCGTGGGCGTAGCCGGTGACGGTGGTCACCCAGGCGCCCTCCTCCTGCGCGAGGATCACCCCACCGCGCGGGAGATCCGGGGTCGCGCCCACCGCCACGCCGAGCGCGCCGGCGAGTTGGGCCGGATCGCGCCGGAAGTGGCGAGTGGCGTAGGCGAGGCCGATGCTCAGCCGGTCCTCGGGGGGCCGGGGGCACCCGAACGACTCGAGCCACGGCTGCGTCTGCGAACTGCGGCCCGACGCGTCGAGCACCAGATCGGCGTCCACCGCCACGTACCTGGATGCCTGACGCACGGTGACGCCCGTGACCCGCCTGCCCGATTGGTCACCGGTGAGATCGACCGCAGCGCAGGACTCGGCGACGGAGACGTTCGGCAGCGCGCGCACCCGGTCCCGCAACTGCCACTCGATCAGCGGCCGGCTCGCTCCGACCGCGCGCACGCCCGCGTGGCTCGACAGGTGACGCTGTCCGTCGAGGACCACCCGGAACGTTTCGCCGGCGTCGCCGGTCGGGGCGCCCCTGGAGATCAGGTCCGAGGTGAACCCGGGGAAAAGGTCGTCGAATGCGTCCGCGCCCCGGGCCAGCAGCACGTGTGCGTGCCGCCCCTGTGGCACACACTTGCGCGGGACCGGATCCGTCGGGAGCGCGTCTCGTTCGACAACCGTCACCCGGTGGTAGAACTCGCTGAGCACCCGCGCGGCGACGAGTCCACCGACGCCCGCACCGATCACGACGGCATGGTCACCCTGGATCGTCATGACGATCGCCTCTTTCACACTGGATTGGCTTCAACCCAGCGTCGGCGATCGGGTGCCGCGACGTCACGAGTGGCCGACTACTCGGATCTCCCGGTCAAATCGGGCGGTACGGGTTCTGCTGCTCCTCGTCCCACGGGCCGGCGAGGGGCCAGCCGCCGGCCGCGAGGTGTGCGCGTACCCGCGCGATGTCGGTTTCGAGTGGCATCTCGTCGGTCACCTTCGTGATCAGTACGCCGATGTCGATCCGGTCGACCGGGGACTCCTGGTCGACGAGGGCGTCGGTGACCGTGCGGACCTCGTCGTCGGACAGACGACGGCGCAGCAGGGCGATCAGGGGGACGTAGTCCTGCTCCGGCACGCCGTTGGGATACCCGGCACGCAGCCAGCCGAGAATCGAGGTGAGAAACGGTGGAAGGCTCACTGGGTACCCCCCTCTCCCTAGGGTTCGTCGTCGAGGCCCGCGAGCGGCCATCCCGCGGCGACCAGCACCGATGCCACACGCGTGATGTCCTCGGTGGACGGTTCGGTGTCGGTGACCTGTTCGATCAGTTCGCCGATCTCGTTGCGCGTGATCGTCGGGTCCGGCGCCTTGCCCGCAGCCTCGGCGAGCGCCACCGAGACGTCCTTGATCTGCTCACCGGACATCTGCCGGTACAGCAGGGCCACGAGCGGGACACGGTCCTTCGGCGGCACGCCCTCCGGGTATCCGGCGCGCAACCACTTCAGTACCGACAGCGGGAATGACGCTTTCACGGTGCTCACAAACGTTGCCTCTCGACGCCATGGTCTCCCGACCATGCGGTCTCACGCCAGTGCGGTCGACGCTAGAACAGTTGGATTCCGAACGTGTGATCGAGGAAGTCCGCCATGATGAACAGGATGCCGGTGACGATCGCGATCACCACGATCGCGAAGCATGCCACGGCCGCCGCGGTGGACAGGGGGCTTCTGGTGGTGGTCGCCGGGGCACCCGACTCGTCCACGGTCGTGGTGCCGGATCCGAGCAGGCGCAGTCCGAACGCGAACATGGCGGGCAGCCCGGCGCCGAGCACGAGGCCGACGAGGATCACCTGCCACAGTGATTCGGCGGTTTTCGTCAACAGGTCCATCGGGTGCTTTCCGTCGGTCAGGCCGACACGTTGTCGGCGGGCTTGACGCGTGGGGCCGGCGTGACGGCTGTGGCGTCCGGCAGGACTTCGGTCACGCCGGGCGGGGCGGGAATGTCCTTGACCAGCGCGGCGTCCAGGGCGGTCAGATCTGTGAGCACGACGTCCGTCGTGTCCGGCAGGGACGGGACGGCGGCCTCCGGCTCGACGCGTCCGGTCCACTCCGCGTTGACGTTGCTGTGGTCGACCGGCTGACGGCGCGAACGCAGATACATCAGCGTGGCCAGCGCCAGCAGGATCGCGAAGACCACCAGCACGCCGGGCAGGCCACCGATCAGGTGGGCGATGCCCCAGCAGATCGCGCCTGCCAGTGCGGCGGACGGCAGGGTGATCAGCCACGCGACGCCCATCCGGCCCGCCACGCCCCAGCGCACCTCGGCGCCGCGCCTGCCGATGCCGGTGCCCATGATCGATCCCGTCGCGACGTGGGTGGTCGACAGCGGGAGACCGAGGTGGCTCGAGGTCAGGATGATCGCCGCGGACGACGCCTCCGCTGCCATGCCCTGCGGCGCGGCGATCTCGACCAGGCCCTTGCCCAGGGTCCGGATGACCCGCCAACCGCCGAGATAGGTGCCCAGCGCGATCGCGACCGCACAGCTGAGCTTGACCCAGAACGGCATCGGCGCATCCGCGGTGATGGTGCCGTGCGCGACCAGGGCCAGGAAGATCACGCCCATCGTCTTCTGGGCGTCGTTCGTGCCGTGGGCGAGGGAGACAAGCGACGCCGACCCGACCTGGCCGAGCCGGAAGCCGCGTTCCTTGGTGTCCTCGCGGACGCCGTGGGTGATCCGGTAGATCAGCCAGGTCCCGCAGGCCGCGACCAGACCGGCGACGACGGGGGCCAGCAGTGCGGGCACGATCACCTTGCTCAGCACGCCCGCCCACTCGACGCCGTTCATGCCGATGCCGGCGATCGCGGCGCCGATCAGGCCGCCGAACAGGGCGTGCGAGGAGCTCGACGGGATGCCGAACAACCACGTCAACAGATTCCAGAGGATGCCGCCGACCAAACCGGCGAAGACGATCAGGAGGAGGTCCTCGCCGCCGGTCGAGCTGAGATTCACCACGCCCTTGGCGACGGTGGCGGCGACCTCGACGGAGAGGAACGCACCGACCAGGTTCAGGGTTGCGGACAGTGCCACCGCGACTTTTGGTCGAAGAGCCCCGGTTGCGATGGAGGTGGCCATCGCGTTCCCGGTGTCGTGGAAGCCGTTGGTGAAGTCGAACCCGAGGGCTGTGACGACCACGACGAGAAGAACGATGAGTTCCGCGTTCACAAGCTTCCATCCTCCGTTACGACGGCGTAAAAGTCGAGTCACGAGGCGGCCGTGGGGCGTGCTCTTCGGCACAGGCGCGACAAGCCCTGGCCTGGTCGTTCGATCGGCCTTGCGAGCAGGACACGATCGGGTCACGGGGGTGGGAAGCATCACACGAGTTTCGTCGATGTGGCCGAACTCACGCTCAGGTCTCACTCACCGGGAATGGGCGATTCTGGCGGCTATCCGCTGGCTAGCGTCCCCGCATCGAGTGACGCAGAACACTTCTTTTCCGCGTCTACAGCTCGACCGCGTCAAGAACGGAGACACCGATCGTGAACCCACGCAAGCCCGCGAAGCTCCTCGCGGCCCTCGCACTGTCGGCCGCATTGGTCTCGGCATGCGCCACCGACCGTGGTGGCGACGCCGGCGTGCCGACGTCGGGCGGCGCCGGCGACGCGAAGTCCGCGTCCGCGTCCGACACCAAGTTCGGCACCCTCGCCTCCCCGTGCGGCGCCGGTGACGCGAAGGGCGCCACCGATCAGGGTGTCAGCGACACCGAGATCAAGATCGGGTTCGGCGACGACCGCGGCTACGCGCAGAGCCCCGGCCTGAACAAGGAGATGTCCGACGCCGTCTCCGCGATGATCGACTGGTGCAACGAGCAGGGCGGCATTAACGGCCGCAAGATCGTCGGCACCGACTACGACGCGGCGATGACCAACGCAAACACGGTCATGCAGGAGGCGTGCCGCTCCGAGTTCATGATGGTCGGCCACGGCTTCGCCATGGACCAGACCGCCGAGCAGACCCGCGTGGCCTGCAACATGGCCGCCGTCCCCGGCTTCACCGTCTCCCCGGACGCCGCGAGTGGTCCGATGTCCTATCAGGGCGTGCCGTTCCCGGTGGACTACGCCAACGGTGCCGCCTGGTTCCAGATGGCCCAGATGCACCCCGACCTGCTGAACGACTTCGATCTCGTCGGGTCGACGATGCCGACGATCATCACCTCGCTGGCCAAGACCCGCTCGATGGCCGAGGCCGCCGGCTTCAAGCTCAAGGACTGCGGCGTCACCCTCAACTACCAGGGTGAGCCGAGCTACGTGCCGTTCGCGGAGAAGTACAAGCAGTGCGGCGTCAAGGGCCTGTGGACCTCCCGGTCGCCGGTGCCGAACGAGTTCAACTTCTTCAAGGCGGTGGACCAGGTCGGCATCGACCCCATCATCTTCGGCGAGGCCACCTGGTACGGAAACTCCGCGCAGACCTTCAACAAGGAAAGCGGCATCCTCGACAACCTCAATGCCGACATGACCTTCCAGATGCTCGAGAACGCCGACAAGGTTCCGGCCGTCGCGAAGTACAAGGAGTTGGTCGCGGCGGAGGGCGGCAAGACCGCGCTCCTCGGCATGCAGTCCACCTCCTCGTTCCTGCTGTGGGCCACCGCGGCGAAGGAGTGCGGCTCCGACCTGACCCGCCAGTGCATGGTCACCGAGCTGTCCAAGATCCACGAGTGGGACGGCGGCGGCCTGCACGCGGTGACCGACCCGGGCAAGAACATGCCGGCCAAGTGCGGCCTGATGGTGTCGCTGAAGGGTGACAAGTACACCCAGGTCTTCCCCGAGCAGGCCGCCGAGTTCGAGTGCAACGACAAGTACCTGATCAAGACCGACCCGTCGACCTGGGGCACCGAGCTCGGCCCCGACCGGATCTCCACCAAGTACCTCGGACCGAACGTGATCAAGCCGCAGGTCTGATCGCTGCGGCTCACGGACTCTCACGGGGGCGGTGCGGCGCACGTCGCACCGCCCCCGTTATCCGACCTAGCGTTAAACACCTAGGGCCCCCACCACCAAGGGTTCTCACATGGACACTTTCGTGACATTCACGATCCTGGGCCTCGTGCTCGGTTCCGTGTACGCGATCGCCGCCTCCGGGCTGGTGCTCACCTACAACACCTCCGGCATCTTCAACTTCGCGCACGGCGCACAAGCCATGCTCGGTGCGTTCGTCTACTGGCAGCTGAGCGTTGGCTGGGGGGTGCCGACCCCGCTGGCCCTGCTGATCGTGCTCGGCGTCTTCGGGCCGCTGATGGGCCTGGGCCTGTACTTCCTGATCATGCGGGGGCTGCGGGACACCGCCGAGGTGACCAAGATCGTGGTCACCGTCTCGATCATGCTCGGGATGCTGTTCCTGTCCCAGTGGTTCTGGCACCCGGAGGACCCGCGCACCCTGCGGATGTTCTTCGGTGACGACGCCAAGTTCTCCTTCTTCGGTGCCACGGTGCACGTGCACGAGCTGATCTGCCTGATCGCCGCTGTGGCGATCGCGCTCGGTCTGCGCCTGCTGTTCACCCGCACCCGGATGGGCGCGACCATGCGTGGTGTCGTCGACGACCCGGACCTGCTCCGCCTGAGCGGCCACAATCCCGAACGGATCGCGGGCTTCTCCTGGGCGCTGAGCTCGATGCTCGCGGTGCTCGCCGGCATCCTCATCACCCCGATCAGCGGCGGCACCCTCGAGGCCAACCTGCTGACGCTGCTGGTGATCGACGCCTTCGCAGCCGCCATGTTCGGCCGGCTGCGCAGCATCCCGCGCACGTTCGTCGGCGCGGTCGTGCTCGGCCTGGCCGGCACCTACCTGCTCGGGTACGCGCCCACGACCTGGACGTGGACGTCCAACCTGCGAGTCTCGCTGCCCATGATCGCGCTGTTCGTGGTGCTGATCGTGCTGCCGCAGGATCGCCTGCGCGGCGCCGCCGTCCGCACCCGCGAGCGCTACCACGTGCCGTCGGTGCGCAAGGCCGTCGGCTGGGCCGTCGCGCTCGTGGTGATCGTGTACCTGATCCGTCTGCTGATGGTCGAGTCCGCGGTGACCACCCTGACCATCGGCATCTGCTTCGCGATCATCGCACTGTCACTGACCCTGCTCACCGGATACGCCGGCGAGATGAACCTGGCCCCACTGTCCTTCGGCGCGATCGCCACGATCATCGTGTACCACTTCGGCATCACCGGATCCGGTCTCGCGCAACGGCTCACCATCGTCGGCGTCATCCTCGGCGTGATCGTCGCGGCGCTCGTCGGCGGACTCGTGGCACTACCCGCCCTGCGCCTGCGGGGGCTGTACCTGGCCCTGGCGACCATGGCGTTCGGCGTGTTCCTGTCCAACATGGTGCTGCGCGACACCACCGAGCACGAGCTGTTCGGGCAGAAGTTCTCCATCTTCACCGGTGGCAACCTGGTGATCCCGCCGCTGCAGATCGGACCGCTCGACCTGGGGAACCCGACGACATTCCTGATGACCGTCACCGTGGTGTTCGCGGTGCTCGGCGTCGTGCTGATCGCGCTGCGCAACAGCGGCTACGGCCGCCGGCTCACCGCGATGAAGGACAGCCCCGCCGCGTCGGCGATGCTCGGGCAGAGCCTGGTCAAGCTGAAGCTCAGTGTGTTCGTGCTGTCGGCGGGCATCGCCGGTCTCGGCGGCATCCTGATGTCGTCGGCGATGGGTTCGGTCTCCGGGGAGTCGTTCACGATCATCATCAGCCTGTCGCTGCTCATGCTCACCGTGGTCGCGGGCATCGGTTACGTCAGCGGCGCCTTCTTCGGTGGCGTGATGGCCGGTGTCGGCTTCTCGGTCATCATGGTCTCCTTCAACAACCTGGCGAAGGCCCAGCCCGACCTCGAGGGCCTGTACCTGCTGCTCGGCAACATCGCCGCGGTCAGCCCGGCGCTGATCGGTATCGGTGTGGGACACAACCCGTCGGGCAGTGTGCACCAGGTCGTCGAGGGCTACCGCAAGCTCAAGGATGCCAAGCCGGTGCTGATCGGCGGGGCCGCGGTCGTCGCGGTCGCGTACGTGCTGGCACTGACCGGTGTCCTGGACAACTGGTGGTTTGCCTCGATCACCATCGTCACGGTGTTCGCGCTGCCGGTGATCGGCGAGATGCTCATGCCGACCGAGGTTCTCGGAGCCGAGGAGGCCGCGCGCCGGCGTCCCATCGACCCCGAGACGATCGGCATCGACGAGCCGTACGACGACGAGGTCATCGCACGGGTCGACCGGGAGCTCGGCCTGCCCGCGAGTGTGCGGCCGGCCTCGCCTGTCGCGGCGACCTCCGCGGCAGGCAGGCACGCCAGTGACGGTGCCGCGCCGGCGACCACCACCGGATCCGAGCCCGAGAAGGAGTTGACGACCAATGCCGTCTCCTGATGCGACACCACTGCTCGAAAGCCCGCTCCTCGAAACCCGGGGCGTCACCGTGCGATTCGGTGGTCACGTGGCGGTCAACGACGTCAGCCTCGCCGTGCACGCCGGCTCCGTCACCGGTCTCATCGGCCCCAACGGCGCCGGCAAGACCACCCTGTTCAACACCGTCACCGGTCTGCAGAAGCCGACCGCGGGGCGGGTGCTGATCGACGGGCAGGACGTGACGGGCAAGGCGCCCTACAAGCGGGCCCGGCTCGGGCTGGCCCGCACCTTCCAGCGGCTGGAACTGTTCCTGTCCCTGTCGGTGCGGGACAACCTGCGGGTGGCCGGGGACATCCACGGCACCGGACTGCGGGGGACCGGCGTTCGCGGTCGCCGTGATCTCGCGGCCGAGACCGACCGGCTCCTCGAACTGACCGGGCTGACCGACGTCGCGGACAAGGACGTGTCCGACATCCCGACCGGCCGGGCCCGGGTCGTCGAGGTGGCGCGCGCACTGATGACCGACCCGCGGGTGCTGCTGCTCGACGAGCCCGCATCCGGTCAGACCGAGAAGGAGACCGAGGACTTCGCCGAACTGCTCGTGCGGTTGGCGGGGGAGGGGCTCGGCATCTGCCTCGTCGAGCACGATCTGCCGCTCGTCATGCGGGTGTGCTCGCGGATCCACGTCCTCGACTACGGATCCCTGATCGCCTCGGGGACCCCCGTCGAGGTCCAGAACGACCCGGCGGTCATCGCCGCCTACATCGGAACGGAGGAGGTGGCATGACGGCACCCACCGAGACCGCGGCGGATTCCGTTGCGGTGCAGCCGGAACCGCTGCTCGAACTGGCAGGCGTGCGCGCCGGGTACGGGGCCATCGAGGTGCTGCACGGGGTCGACCTGCAGCTGCACCCCGGCGCCGTCGTCGCGCTCCTCGGCCCGAACGGCGGCGGCAAGACGTCGACGCTGAAGATCTGCTCCGGCATCCTTCCGGTGACCTCCGGCGAGTTCCGGCTCGCCGGCCGGTGCGTCAACGGCGCCGACGCCGCCACCCTGGCCCGGCTCGGGATCTGCACCATCCCCGAGGGGCGGGGCGTGTTCGCCAACCTCACCGTCCGGGAGAACCTCTGGGTGGCCACCGGCACCGGTGCCAGCCTGAAGGACCTCGAAGAGGTTGCCTACGAACGCTTCCCGATTCTCGGCAAGCGGCGTGGCCAGCTCGCCGGATCGATGTCCGGCGGCGAGCAGCAGATGCTGGCGCTCTCCCGTGCGCTCGGCACCGCGCCGACGGTGCTGCTCCTCGACGAACTGTCGATGGGACTGGCGCCCCGTGTCGTGACCGAGATGTACGACATCGTCGGGCAACTCGCGGCCGAGGGACTGTCCATCCTCGTCGCCGAACAGTTCGCCCGGGCCGTCCTGCCGATCGCCACCTCGGCGGCGCTGATCCTGCAGGGCCGGGTGGTCCGGACCGGGAAACCCGCCGACATCGACCGTGAACTTTCAACCAGCTACCTAGGAGGATGACGATGACCGCAATCGCGGAGGACCGTCGCGACCAGTTCAAGAAGGACGTGTCCGAATTGAAGTTGAAGACCGAGACCGGCAGCGGTGACGGCAAGGCCCGCATCGTGGGCCTGGTGTTGATGGTGGTCGGCGCGGTGGCGACTTTCATCGTCTACTTCGCGTCGCTGTCCCTGGACGATCTGCGCAACATCGCCTCGTACCAGATCCTCGCGACCGCGCTGCTGGCGCTGACCGTCATCGGTGCCGCCGTCTACCTGGCGGGAGCGGTGGCGCGGGTGCTGCGGCTGTGGCTGCTGCGCCAGCTCTACGAGGCCCAGGCGCAGGCCGACCGCATCACCGAGGCCCTCGGCAAGTAGAGGCACCGCGCGCCCGTGCGTGATCTTCACCCCGACCTGGGTGAAGATCACGCACGGGTGACCGGATCGCGCGGAAGGCGGCGGGCCGCGAAGAGCGCACCCGCCGTGATCAGCGCGGCGAGCGAGAACGCCACCTGCAGCGCCTCGAGACGGGCCTGCGCGTTCACCTCGACCACCGCATTCACCGTGTCCGCCGGGATGCCGGCCTCGTCGAGGGCCGCAGTCAGCTGGGTGTCGGACAGGAACGGCACCCCGGCGACCAGTTCGGTACTCGCCTGCTGCTGCACCGACGGCGGCACCGCCGGGTTCGACTCGATCCCCGCGACGACCGACGAGCTCAGCGTCGCGATCAGCACCGACCCGATCAGCGCCGTCCCCAGCGAGGCGCCCAGGTTGGTGGCGGTGTTCTGCAGGCCCCCGACCTCCGGGCTCTTCTCGTCCGGCACCGCCGACACCGTCACCGCGCCGAGCTGCGAGGACAGTGCGCCGAGACCGAGGCCCATCAGCAGCATCGGGAACGCGACGACCGCCGCGTTCGCGCCGGGATCCATTCCCGCGGCGAGGATCACGATGCCGACGAGCATCGCGATCAGCCCGAGCCGCACCACCCGCCGCGGGCTCGCTCGCGGCCACACCTTCGGGATGCCCACGGCCGCGACCAGCAGCGCCACCGACAGCGGCAGCAGGCGCACACCCGTGCCCAGTGCGCTCAGCTGAAGCACCACCGACAGGAACAGTGGGACGGCGAAGAACACCCCGGCCTGAATCATGAACTGCGCGAGGAACATCGTGAGCCCACCGTTGAGCTGACGGTTGCGCAGCAGTGTCAGGTCAAGCAGCGGCTGCCCGCCGCGCGCGGCCAGGCGCGACTCCCAGCGCAGGAACAGCTGGATCACCAGGAGTCCGGCGAGGATCAGCCAGAACACCGGCGACAGCCCGAAGAACTCGGGGCCGCCGGGACGCACCCGCACCCACCCCCATTCGCTCGACCTCAGCACACCGAACACCGCCAGGCCCAGGCCCGCAGCGGACAATCCCGACCCGACGAGGTCCAGCTTCACCCGCTGCGGCGGCACGTCGGAGATGCGCCGCAGCACCAGCAGGATCGCCACCACGATCACGACCTCACCCGCGAACACGTACCGCCAGGACGCGAACGTCGTCACGGCGCCGCCGATCAGCGGACCGGCCGCGACGGCCATCGCGCCGGCCGCGGCGATCAGCCCGTACGCGGACGTCCGGCGCTCGGGCGGGAAGTTCGCGGCCACCAGCGCCACGATCGCAGGCATGATCAGCGCCGCACCGATCCCCTCGAGGAGGGACCAGCCGATCAGCAGCACGGCCAGGTTCGGTGCGAGGGCCGTCGTCGACGACCCGAGGCCGTAGATGACCAGCCCGAGTCCGAATGCCCGGCGCCTGCCGAGGATGGTGCCGATCTTGCCGCCGGTGATCATCAGGGTCGCCATCACCAGCGTGTACAGGGTGATCGCCGTCTGGATCCCGGTGATCGTGGTGCCGAGGTCGGCGGCCACCGACGCCATCGACACGTTCATCACCGAACTGTCCAGCGTCATCAGGAACTGGCCGGCACCGAGGACGGTGAGCACCAGTGCGGAGCCGCTCCGGGTGGTGTCGGGTTCTCGGGTACCAGCACTCATGGGGCCGCCTCGCCGTTGTCGCCGTCCGGGCACACCGATTGTGCGCCGCGCGCACCGCGAGCACAGCATCTCCGGCGGGTCGGGCCCGGGAATCACCCCGGGCGGATGAGGCGGGCCGACCGGCGGTTCTGGTGTGATACTCGCGGGGCGACGAACAGGGAGGTCGGCGATGACAGGACCGGAGCACGGTGCACCGCTGACACCGGACGAGCGGGCCGAGCTGGAACGGCTGCGACGTGAGGTCGCGGAACTGCGGGCGGCCCCGCCCGCGCCGCAGCCGGCGGTCGCGGCCGCCCCTCCGACCTCCGGACATCCGGCGCTGCGGTGGACGGCCGCCGGTCTGCTCCTCGTGCTCGTCGCGGTCCTCGGAATCGGTGCGGTGGCGGCTCGGTACGCGCGCAGTCAGATCCTCGACACCGACCGCTACGTACAGACCGTGGCGCCGCTGGCGTCGGACCCCGCGCTGCAGGCGGCACTGACCGACGAGGTCACCGACCAGATCATGACCCGGGTCGACGTCGAGCAGATGACCGCCGACGCGCTCGGCGCACTCACCGAGGTCGCACCGCGCGTGCCGCCGGCCGTGGTCGGCCTCGCCCCGGTGATCGCCGGACAGGCGCAGTCCTTCGTGCACAACACCGTGTCGCGGCTCGTCACGTCCGATCAGTTCGAGACCATGTGGGTCGAGGCAAACCGGCAGGCGCACCAGGAACTGGTTTCGGTTGCCACCGGTGAGAACTCGGGCGCCCTCAAGGTCAACGACAAGGGCGAGGTGAGTATCTCCCTCGCCGCGATGATCAACACCGTCAAGGCCGAGCTCGTGCAGCGCGGATTCGCGTTCGTCGACAAACTGCCCGACGTCGACGCGACCTTCGTGATCTTCCAGTCGGCCGACCTGGTCAAGGCCCAGCGGCTGGTGAACTGGCTCGACAAGGCATCGGCGGTGCTGCCCTGGTTGACCCTCCTGACCGCGCTGCTGGCGATCTGGGCCGCCCCACGCGGCGGGCGGCGGCGGGCGCTCGCACTGGTCGGGGCGGCTCTTGCGATCGGGATGGGGATCCTGGCCGTCGCGATCAGCATCGGACGGTCCGTCTACCTCGGGCAGGTGCCCACCGACGTGCTGCCGCCCGATGCGGCCGGTGTCCTGTTCGACACCCTGGCGCAGCCCCTGCGCACGACCGTGCGGGCGGTGTTCGTCCTGGCCGTGCTGATCGGGATCGTCGGCTACCTGTCCGGATCGTCGCCGTCCGCGACCGCGATCCGGCGGGCGTACAGCCGGTCGATGGACCGGCTGCGTTCCCCGGACACCGAACGGGAGCCGCGAGCCGTCGAGACCTACGCGGCCCGGTTCCGGATGCCACTGCGGATCGCGATCATCGCGATCGCGGTTGCGGCGCTGGTGTTCTGGCGATACCCGTCCGGGATCGTCGTCATCGTGACGATCCTGATCGCGGTCGTCGCGCTGATTGCCGTCGAACTTCTAGCCCGCCCCGCCCTGGCCCGTGCCGGAGCCCCGGCGCCCGCCGCCGCGTCGGAGGCCGAGGCCGCGGCCGTGGCCGGTCCGAGTGAGCCGCCGCAGCCGAGTGAACGGAATCGTTCGGTCGAGTAGATCGAGTGAACGGAGCATTCGGTCTGCCGGGGGCTCGCCGGGATCGGGTCAGCGGGTGTCGCGGCGCAGCGGGTGGTCGGCGGGGACCTGCACCAGCACGATCGACACCCCGTCCGGGTCGGCGATCCACATCTCGTGCAGGCCCCACGGCTCCTGCCTCGGCTCGCGCGCGATCGTGACCCCCGCGGACATCAGCTCCGCCTGCGCGTCCTCGAGATCGCGGACCTGCAACCAGATCGCGCCCTCGAAGGTCGACTCCACGTCGCCGCCGCCGTGCC
Organism: Rhodococcus sp. NPDC004095; assembly: GCF_053604015.1. NCBI lineage: Bacteria > Bacillati > Actinomycetota > Actinomycetes > Mycobacteriales > Nocardiaceae > Rhodococcus > Rhodococcus sp. NPDC004095. Next base: position 331,877 of record NZ_JBSGGS010000004.1, on the reverse strand, counting down.
CGGCCACCTCGATCAGGTTCTGGCCCGCGAAGAACACCGTCCCACCGGGGTACTCGCGGGCGATCGCCAGACCCAGTGCGTCCCGATAGAACGCGAGGGTTGCCGGATAGTCCTTCGGACGCAGGATGATTCGGCTGCTCAGGATCTCCATGTCACTCCTGTTCCGGATCGGCGGGCCGGGACTCGTGGCCCGGACGGCCGTGGGTACGCCGCGCTTCCTTCATCTCGGCCTCGTTCACGTGCCTGCGTCCGCCGAGTACCCGCTCCCGGGCGGCGGCGTCCCACCGCCGGAACGTCGTCCAGTAGCCGTCGTCGAACTCCTCGACCACCTGGAACGTCCACCTCCCCGGAAGCACGTTGCGGCCGAGCAGGTCGGTGTCGATGTCCCCGGCCAACTCCGGATGGCCGGCGGCTCGCAACGCGGCCACGGCCTCGCCGACCTGGTTGTCCGCGTGCCCGATCAGCTGGTGGAAGGTGTACAGCTGGCCGCGTGCTCGTTCGACCGTCTCGAGGGCCTCGGACAGCTTCCCCACGGCGGCGACCTCGGCGTCGGTGACGCCGTCCGGTCGGGTGTGCCTGCTCTCGGGGCGCTCTCTCGGGTCGTCCGGTGCGACGGCTTCGGTCATGGGGTCAGTCTGCCCGAGTTTCGCCCGGTGTGCGGCGTCCCGTCGTCCGGTGAACCGTTGAAGGAAGGGCACGTGTTTCGTCTGCCGGGTGACCGTCGCGGCCGCGACGCGACCGGACTTGAGCTGTGGCCCCCGTCACTGTAGAAAGAAATTGATTTCAGTTCGGGAACGGGAGGCGGACACCGTGACGGTTGTCGACATCGGACAGTGGCAGGCGGACGCTCCCCGCGACCGAACATCCGCGGCGGCGCGGGAGGGCAGGCGGGAATCGATGCTCGAGCGGATGACGCGGATCATCGACGCCTTCGACGACCCGAACGAGGGGCTCGGCCTCGAGGACGTCACCACCCGCACCGGACTGCCGCGCTCCACCGTGCACCGGATCATGGTCGAACTCCTCGACCTCGGTTGGATCGGCCGCGACGGCCGCGAGTACCGGCTCGGTGCGCGTGCACTCGGCGCCGTCGGCCCGCAGGCGACCCACGCCCGAATCCGCATGGCAGCGGGCAACATCGTGCAGGAGCTGTACCTGCGTACCGGGCTCGTCGTCCACCTCGGGGTGCTCGAGGGCGGTCGAGAACACTTCCTCGACAAGGTCGGCGGCCCGTTCGCGCTCGCGATCCGCAGCCGCGTCGGGTCGTCGCTGGCCGCACACCGCGGCACCGGCGGCCGTGCCATGCTCGCCACCCTGGCACCGGAAAAGGTCGACCGCCTGGTGCGCGCCGAGATCGATGCGGGGGAGCGGCTCGACGGCTGGACGTTGTCGAGTCTGCACCGGGAACTGAACAGGATTCGCGGCGCGGCGGGTATCGCCGTGCAGCGCAGCGAAACGAATTCCGGGATCGCCGACGGCGGCATCGCGTCGGTCGCGTCCGCGGTGCGGGCCGGCGACGGGACCGTCGTTTCGCTCTGCGCGGCCGGTCAGGCCCACAAGGTCCGCCTCGACCAGGTGGCACCGCTCGTCAAGGACGCGACGAACCGGCTCGCGGTCGCACTGTGACGGCGTGCGGCCCGGACACCGAAAGCGTCCGGGCCGCACCGTCATCCGCGCGAGTCGATCAGAAGTACCACGGGTACGGCGACCAGTCGGGGTCGCGCTTCTCCAGGAACGAGTCGCGGCCCTCGACCGCCTCGTCGGTCATGTACGCCATGCGGGTGGCCTCGCCGGCGAACAGCTGCTGGCCGACCAGGCCGTCGTCCTGCAGGTTGAACGCGTACTTGAGCATCCGCTGCGCCTGTGGGGACTTGCCGTTGATCTTCGCCGCCCACTCCAGCGCGACGTCCTCGAGCTCGGCATGGTCGACGACCCTGTTCACCGCGCCCATGTGGTGCATGTCCTCGGCGGTGTAGGTGTCGCCGAGGAAGAAGATCTCGCGAGCGAACTTCTGGCCCACCATCTTCGCCAGGTACGCGCTGCCGTAGCCGCCGTCGAAGCTGCCCACGTCGGCGTCGGTCTGCTTGAAGCGGGCGTGCTCGCGGGAGGCCAGGGTCAGGTCACAGGTGACGTGCAGGCTGTGCCCGCCGCCTGCCGCCCAGCCGTTCACCAGCGCGATGACCACCTTCGGCATGAACCGGATCAGACGCTGCACCTCGAGGATGTGCAGCCGGCCCGCGCGCGCCTTGTCGACGGTGTCCGCCGTCTCGCCCGCGCGGCCGGTGGTCGCATCCACCGCCGTGTACTGGTAGCCGCTGCGGCCGCGGATCCGCTGGTCGCCGCCCGAGCAGAACGCCCAGCCGCCGTCCTTCGGGCTCGGGCCGTTGCCGGTCAGCAGCACGCAGCCGACGTCCGAGGTCATCCGCGCATGGTCGAGGGCCTGGTAGAGCTCGTCGACGGTGTGCGGGCGGAACGCGTTGCGCACCTCCGGCCGGTCGAACGCGACGCGGACGGTGCCCTGCGTGACGTGCCGGTGATAGGTGATGTCGGTGAGGTTCTCGAACCCGGGGACGGGACGCCACAGCTGCGGATTGAAGGTCACGGAGAGCAAGGATAGGCCGAGGGCGAGTCGTCGCCTGCGCGGCGGCGTTGGCGCCGCCTGCGCGACCGCACCCGAGTGGGGGATTACCGTGCACGTCATGAGCGAGAAGGCCGAGCGTGACGGCGACTACGAGCATCACGGCGGATTCCCGGTGTACGCGGCCGACGCCGACAACGGCGGCCCGCACTTCGGTCGGCTCGTCGAGGCGCTGCGCACCGTGCAGGACCTGGCCGTGTCCACCGCGCCGCCGCAGGACGTGATCGAGCAGGCCGCCGAGCAGGCGGAGGCCCTCGCCGCGCTCCTGGCCCCGCATCGGGCACCGGAGGGGCACTACCCCGCCGGCCGGTCGGTCGGACTGCCCGGCCGCGGCAGCCTGCTGATGCTGCCGTGGACGATCGAGAAGTTCGACACCACCGGCGTGCGCTCGACCGGGGTGTTCCGGCGCTACCACATGGGAGGCAACGGCGCCGCGCACGGCGGGGTGCTGCCGCTGCTGTTCGACGACCTGTTCGGCATGGTCACCCACGCCTACGGGCGCCCGATCAGCCGCACCGGCTACCTGCACGTGAACTACCGCAAGATCACCCCGTTGGAGACCCCACTGGTCGTCGAGGGCGTCGTCGACCGGGTGGAGGGCCGCAAGACCTTCGTCACCGCTCGGCTCACCGAACCCGACGGCACGCTGCTCGCCGACGCCGAGGCGCTGATGATCGTGCTCCTGCCCGGGCAGCCCTGAGCCCCGTGTCCACGTTCGACAGCCCGAAGGCGGTGCTCCCGGAGCACCGCCAGTACGGGCACCGGATCCGGTTCGACTGGGGCCGGGAGGGGGCGGCCGCCGTCGCCGACGGCTGCGAGGTCGCGGTCGTGGTCGACGTGCTGTCGTTCACCACGACCCTGACCGTCGCGCTCGACGCCGGCGCCGCCGTCTACCCGTACCCGTGGGACCCGGCCGGCGCCGCCTCCTACGCGGCCGAGCGGGACGCGGTGGTCGCGGTCGGCCGTTCCGTCGCCGGGCCGGGACAGCCCAGCCTGTCGCCGCTGTCTCTGCGTGCCGGCGCCGTGCCGCGGCGACTGGTGCTGCCGTCGCCGAACGGTTCGGCGCTGGCCTTCGCCCTCGCCGACACCGATACCGCGGTCGGTGCCTCGCCGCTCGTCGTCGGGGCGTGCCTGCGCAACGCGTCCGTCGTCGCCCGCTGGATCGCCGGCCGCGGCGCCGGATCCGTCGCGGTGCTCGCCGCGGGGGAGCGGTGGCCCGACGGCACGTTGCGCCCGGCCGTCGAGGACCTGTGGGGCGCCGGGGCCGTCCTGCGGGCGCTGGCCGACCTCGGCGGTCACGGAATGTCCCCCGAAGCGCTCGCGGCCGCAGCGGCTTTCGTGGACGCGCGCCCGTCGATCGGCGCGCTGCTCGACGACTGTGCGAGCGGCCGGGAGCTGACGGCGAAGGGCTTTGCCGGGGACGTGGGCGTCGCCGCCGAGATCGACACCAGTGGCGTGGTGCCGCTGCTGCGTGACGCCGCGTTCGTCGACGCCTCGACCGAAGGAGCTGCCCGGTGACCGACCGAACCCCCGCCGAGGCTTCGCCCGAGCAGAACCGAACCCCCGCCGAGGCTTCGCCCGAGCAGAACCGAACCCCCGCCGAGGCTTCGCCCGAGCAGATCCGCCCCACCCTCGACGAACTTCGCTCCACCGCCAGGGTGGTCGCCCTGCCGATGCGGGTTCGTTTCCGCGGCATCACCGTGCGGGAGGTGCTGCTCGTGCGCGGACCCGCCGGGTGGGGCGAGTTCGCGCCCTTCCCCGAGTACGACGACGCCGAGTCCGCCGCCTGGCTGCGCTCGGCGATCGAGAGCGCGTGGGTCGGGCCGCCGCCGCCGCGCCGCGCGTCGATCGAGGTCAACGCGACCGTGCCCGCCGTCCCCGCCGAGCAGGTCCCACAGATCCTCGCCCGGTTCCCCGGTGCCCGCACCGCGAAGGTGAAGGTCGCGGAACGGGGCCAGACCCTCGCCGATGACGTCGCCCGCGTCGCCGTGGTCCGCGAGCACGTCGACCACGTCCGCGTCGACGCCAACGGCGGCTGGACCGTCGACGAGGCGATGGCGGCGTTGTCGGCACTGACCGACGGCGGCGCCCTGCAGTACGCCGAACAGCCCTGCGCCACCGTGCCCGAACTCGTCGAGCTGCGCCGGCGTCTCGCCGAGCGGGGACTCCGCGTCCCGATCGCCGCGGACGAGAGCATCCGCCGCGCGGACGACCCCCTGCGCGTCGTCCGTGCCGGTGCCGCCGACGTCGCGGTCGTGAAGGTGGCGCCGCTAGGGGGGGCCCGGGCCCTGCTGGGACTGGCGGACGAACTGGCCGTGTACGGCGCGCGCGTGGTGGTCTCCAGCGCCCTCGATTCCGCCGTGGGGATCGCAACCGGGCTGGCCGCCGCGGCGGCGCTGCCGTCCCTGGACCTCGCGTGCGGGCTGGGCACCGGTGGCCTCTTCGAGGCCGACGTCGCTCCGCCGCTCCGGTTGTCCGGCGGAGAACTCGCGGTCGCCGCCGTGACGCCGGACGAGGATCGACTCGCCGCACTGGCCGCATCGTCCGAGCGCACGGCGTGGTGGTTGGATCGGATGGCCCGCTGTCACGCGCTGCTGTGAGTGCGCTGGGAGATTGCTGTCCGGTTCGACCGGCTCCGTGATTCTCGTGGCTGCTGTGGTCTGGGTGACTGGAGTTGATGGTGGGGTCGGGTCGTCGTATAGGGTCGGCGCTCTACATTCACGCACTATCGGAGGCATTGAAAGTGGTTGCAGCACTGAACGAAACCCTGCTCGACCCGGCGCGGCTGCCCGCAGTCGTCGCGGACGTGCAGGAGCTCATCGACGCCGAGGTTTCGGACAAGTCCGGCGCCTCGGGTCTGGCCCTCAAGACCGGCTACGGCGCCGTCAAGAAGGTCGGCCCGTCGATCGTTCCGGACGCGGTCGAGGGTCTGCTGCCGAGCTTCGTCTCCCGCCTCGAGCCGTTCTGGCAGGACTACGGTTCCGCCGGTGGAGCGGGCTTCGGTGACTTCCTCACCGCCCGCGGCGACGAGGTCGCGGACGCCCTGCTCGGGGTGACCGACGAGAAGATCGAGGGCACCAGCAAGGGCGCGGTCAAGAAGGTCTACTCGACCCTGCGTCCGTCCGCGAAGAAGAACGTCGTCGAGGCCCTGCCCCGGCTCGGCGCGCTCGTCCAGAAGCACGCCGGCTAGGCAGCTTCGCTGCCTGTGCGCGTTTTTGGTGGCCGGAGTCACCAAAAGCGCGCACAGGCGCGCAGCGCGTTTGCGGCGTCTGACACCCTGGAACCGTGAATCCGTCCACCGCCCAGGCCACCGCAGTCGTCGACGAACTGATCCGCGGTGGGGTTCGTGACGTCGTGCTGTGCCCGGGTTCGCGCAACGCGCCCCTTGCCTTCGCGCTGCAGGCCGCCGACGCCGCCGGACGGATCCGACTGCACCTGCGGATCGACGAGCGCACCGCCGGCTTCCTCGCTCTCGGACTCTCGGTCGGCTCCGGTCTTCCGGTGCCGATCGTGATGACCTCGGGCACCGCTGTCGCCAATCTCGGGCCTGCCGTGCTGGAGGCCAATTACGCCAGGGTGCCGCTCGTCGTGCTCTCCGCGAACCGGCCGTACGAAATGCTCGGCACCGGCGCCAACCAGACCGTCGAACAACTCGGGCTTTTCGGCTCCCAGGTGCGGGCCACGATCAGTCTCGGTCTCGCCGAGGCCACCGGCGAGGGGCTCCGCGCGGGAGGCGATGGGTCGTTCCGCGGGCTCCGTTCGGGGGCCGACCAGAACAGCCAGTGGCGCAGCGCGGTGTGCCGGGTACTCGCCGCCGCCCGCGGCACCCGCTCCGGCAACGCCGGACCCGTGCACTTCGACATCCCGCTTCGCGAGCCGCTGGTGCCCGACGTACATCCGCAGGGGCCGGTCCCGGAGGGCAGGCCCGACGGTGCCGCCTGGACCACGACGGCGCACGCCACCCTCGACGTGCCGCTCGAGATCGACCTCACACCGGACACGGTGGTGATCTCCGGCCACGGCTCGGCGCACCGCCCCGAACTCGCCGGGCTGCCGACGGTCGCCGAGCCGACCGCACCCATGCACGGGCTGCCGGTGCACCCCCTTGCGCTCTCGCAACTGAACCCGCGACAGGCGATCATCACAGGCAGGCCCACCCTGCACCGCCCGGTGTCGAAGCTGCTCGCCGACCCGCGGGTGTCGGTGTTCGCGCTGACCACCGGGCCGCGCTGGCCCGACGTCTCCGGCAACGTCCTGGCCACCGGCACCCGGGCCATCGTGAGCGGGGCGCCCGCGCAGTCGTGGCTGGATCGTTGCCGGCACCTGACCGAACACGCGGACAAGGCCGTTCGTCAACAACTGTCCGCGCACCCGCGGGCCACCGGACTGCACGTCGCCGCGGTCGTCACCGACGCCCTCAGCGGAGGATCGGCCGCCTCCGGCAGCGCCGGCGACCAGTTGCTCCTCGGCGCGTCCAACCCGGTCCGGGACGCCGCCCTCGTCTGCTACCCGCGACCCGGCGTCAAGGTGTTGTCGAACCGCGGCGTCGCCGGCATCGACGGCACCGTCTCGACCGCGGTCGGTGCGGCACTGGCCGCCGACGCCGCCGGCGGTGGCCGGACAATCGCACTGATGGGCGACCTGACCTTCCTGCACGATGCGTCCGGGCTGCTGATCGGCACCGGGGAACCGCGGCCGACGGACCTGACCATCGTCGTCGCCAACGACGACGGCGGCGGGATCTTCGAACTGCTCGAGCAGGGTGACCCGCAGTACGCGGGCGTCTTCGAGCGGATCTTCGGCACCCCGCACGGCATGGACCTGTCCGCACTGTGCGCCGCCTATCGGATCGAACATCACGCCGTGACCTGCGACCAGCTCGCCACCGAGTTGACGCAGCCGTTCGGCCGCGGCATCCGGGTCCTCGAGGTCGCCACCGACCGGTCCGGTCTGCGTGACCTGCACGCAGCCGTCCGGGCCCAGCTGTGACCGCCACGAGCGCGCGACGCGTCACCCGCGGGGTGCTGGTGGCCGCCGTCGCCATCTCGGTGCTCGCGGTGCTGCTGGTGCTCGCGGCCTGGCGCAACGACCACACCATCGACTCGGACAAGGGTGTCGCGACGGCGGAGGTGCTCTCCGCGGGCGCCCTGCGTTCGGCGGTCAGCTTCGTCACCCCGGACGGCGTGACGCACACACCGCGGCTGGGCGTGCTGTACCCGACCAACCTGACCGCCGGCCAGCGCATCGACGTCGAGTACGCGCGCTCGGATCCCGACCTGGTGCGGGTGTCGGGCCGCGACGTGCGGGTCGCGTTGCTGCCCGCCGGGTCCGTGATCGTGGTGACGTGGCTGGTCGCGGCGCCGATCCTGTGGTTGGTCCGGCGGCGGACGGCGTGACCCGGCGCGCCTGTACGGTTGGCGGTGTGGCAGCAACGAAAGGCTCGCGGGCCTCGCTCGAGAAGCAACCGCACGAGGTCGCGTCGATGTTCGACGGGGTCGCGAAGCGCTACGACCTGACCAACACCGTCCTGTCGTTCGGGCAGGACCGGCAGTGGCGGAAGGCGACCCGTGCCGCGCTCGACCTGAAGCCGGGGGAGCGGGTGCTCGACCTGGCGGCAGGCACCGGCGTGTCGACCGTGGAACTGGGCCGATCCGGCGCCTGGGTGGTGGCCACCGACTTCTCCAAGGGCATGCTCCACGCCGGGGCGTCCCGGCGGGTGCCGATGGTCGCCGGCGACGCGATGGCGCTGCCGTACGCGGATGCCGTCTTCGACGCGGCGACCATCTCGTTCGGCCTGCGCAACGTGTCCGATTTCGAGGCCGGGTTGCGGGAGATCGCCCGCGTGACCAAGCCCGGTGGCCGGCTGGTGGTCAGCGAATTCTCCACCCCGACCTTCGGTCCGTTCCGTACCGTCTACATGAACTACCTGATGCGGGCGCTGCCCCAGGTGGCGCGGGCCGTCAGTTCCAACCCGGACGCCTACGTCTACCTGGCCGAATCGATCCGGGCGTGGCCGCGGCAGGACGAGTTGGCGCGAACGATTGAGGCGGCGGGCTGGCGGGACGTACAGTGGCGCAACCTGACCGGTGGGATCGTGGCACTGCACCGAGCCCGCCGGTAACTCTCGGAGCGTTGTCGGGGCGCCCCGAGACTAGGACGGGAGTGACGCGGTTATGAACCAGTTCGGCGGTCGCGGTGCACAGGGCAACCTGCCCCAGGAGCTGACGAGTTTCGTCGGTCGGCGGCGCGAACTCACCGACGCCAAGCGGCTGCTCTCGACATCTCGCCTGGTCACGCTCACCGGCATCGGCGGCGTCGGGAAGACCCGCCTCGCGCTGCGGGTCGCCGAGGACTCCCGCCGCGCGTTCCCCGACGGCGTGTGGCTCGTCGAACTCGGCGAACTGCACGACCCCGACCTGGTCGCGGACACCGTCGCCAGCGGACTCGGGCTGCGGGAGCAGCCCCTGTACCCGCCGCTGGCGCTGCTCTCCGACCACCTCGTGTCCCGCAACCTGCTGCTGGTCCTCGACAACTGCGAGCACCTGATCGACTCGATCGCCGCGCTCGCCGAGGCCCTGCTGCGGACGTGTCCCGACCTGCGGATCCTGGCGACCAGCCGGGAACCCCTCGCGATCGGGGGCGAGGCGGTGCTCCGGGTGCCGTCGCTGACGGTGCCGGATCCGCAGCGATCCACCCAGTTGGAGGGACTGCCGCAGTACGAGGCGGTCTCCCTGTTCGTGGAACGCGCCGCCGCCGCGGTCCCGGGTTTCGCGCTGACCGACGAGAACCGGGTCGCGGTCGCCCAGATCTGCCAGCAGCTCGACGGACTGCCGCTGGCGATCGAGCTCGCCGCGGTCCGGCTGCGCGCGATGTCCGCCGAGCAGATCCTGCACCGGCTCACCGACCGTTACCAGCTGCTCACGAAGGGCAGCCGTGGCGCCCCGACCCGTCAGCAGTCGCTCCGAATGAGCATCGACTGGAGCCACGAGCTGTGCACCGAGACCGAACAGGTGATGTGGCGGCGGCTGTCGGTGTTCGCGGGCAGCTTCGAGCTCGACGCCGCCGAGGGCGTGTGCGGGGAAGACGGGGCCGATCTCGTCCCGCTCGACGGGGTCGCGTCGCTGGTGGACAAGTCGATCCTGATCCGAGACGAGGTCGGGGCAGGTGTCCGGTACCGGATGCTCGAGACGCTGCGCGAGTACGGCCGGGAGAAACTGCGCGAGGCCGGCGAGTTCACCGCGATGCAGCGCAGACACCGCGACTGGTACGAGTCGATGACGGCCGCCGCCGAGTCCGACTGGATCGGCCCGCGGCAGGTCGACTGGATCCGCCGCCTCGAGCGCGAACAGCCCAACCTCCGCGAGGCGATCACCTTCGGCGTCACCGAGCCGGGAGAGGTGGACGGCGCGCTGCGGATCTGCACCGCCCTCTATCCGTATTGGCTGTGCCGCGGTATGTCCGGTGAGGGTAGGCACTGGCTCGATCGTGCGCTCGACCGCGATCCCGACACCCCGAGCTTCGACCGGATCAAGGCGCTGTACGTGAACAGCGTGCTCGCCGGCACGCAGGGCGACCTGGTCCCGGCCGCCGAGCTGGTGGCGCGGGCACAGCGGCTGGCCGCCGAGCTGGGAGATCCCGAGGCCGACCTGCTGACCAACCTGGCGGTCGCGTCGGAGGCGCTGTTCGCGGGCCGGTTGACCGAATCCATCGCCCCGTTCGAGTCGGTCATCGTCCGGTTCCGGGCCTCGGGGGACCTGCTGAGGCTGACCACGTCGCTGGTCGGTGTGGCGGTCGCCACCGCGGTCACCGGAGACGAGGACCGGGCGATCGCGGCCCACGAGGAAGTGCTCGACATCACCACCGAACACGGCGAGTCCGCGATCCGCGAGTACTCGCTGCTGGCGCTCGCGCTGAGCCGGTGGATCGACGACCCCGACAGCGCGAGCGACCTGCTCGAACAGGGCCTGCGCCTGGGACGGGTCGTCGACGACCCACTCGGATGCAGCTCGTGCATCGAGGTGCTCTCGTGGATCGCCGCCGCCGGCGGACGGTATCGGCGGTCGGCGGTCCTCATGGGTGCCGCGCAGGCCCGCTCGCAGGCCGTGGGCAGTCCCACCGTGCTGCTGCCGAACGTGCTGGTCTACCACGAGGAGGCGGAGAAGCGCGCCCGTGACGCACTCGCCGAATCGGTGTTCGAGTCGGCGTGGCGGCAGGGTCGAAACATGACGTGCGACGAGGTACTGGGGTACGTGCTCGGTGTGCAGCAGGCCACCGCGACACCGGAACCGGAATCCGTCACCCTGACCCGGCGCGAGAAGCAGGTCGCCGAGCTCGTCGCACAGGGACTGACGAACAAGGCGATCGCCTCGAAGCTGGTGATCTCGCAGCGCACCGCGCAGGGCCACGTCGAGCACGTGCTCGCGAAGCTCGGGTTCAACTCGCGCACACAGATCGCTGCCTGGTACGTGGAGCAGCAGGCTCATCGGGCCGCGTCGGCGAGCAACGCCGGCGCCGAGCAGTGACCTGGGGTTTCGCCTGATTTCAGGTACCCGAATACGGAAAAACAGGTACCCATCCCCGTCATTCCACCGTCGTGCGATCCGCGCAATCACGGCACTGTGATGAACGTCTCAACTACCCGAGTCGTTCTGCGACAGTGCCGCGAAGTCGAGGTACCCCGAAATGCGCGAGTCCACACTCAGATCTCCCTCGGCCGCCTTCCAGCGGCCCACGCAGGACGTCCGCTGGCGCCGCGTCCCCGTCGACGGGACCACGGTGGACTACGCGGTCGGCGGCCACGGCCGGCCGGTCGTCTTCCTGCACGGATGGGGACTCGGACCCGCCGCCTACCGGCCCGCCCTGCGCGAACTCGCCCACCGCGGGGTACGGGTGTACGCCCCCGCGCTGCCCGGCTTCGGTGGCACCCCGGAACTGCCCGCCGGTGAGCGCGACCTCGACGGGTACGCGCGCTGGGTCGGCCGGTTCGTCGACGCCATCGGTATCCGCGGCCCCGTCACGGCGATCGGGCACTCGTTCGGCGGCGGCGTCGCCGCCCGCGCCGCGCACGATCTACCCGATCACATCGGGGAACTGGTGCTCGTCAACTCCGTCGGCGGGGCGCAGTGGTCGCCCGCCCGGCCCATCCACGAACGGCCGCTCTGGGACTGGGCGCTGCGGTTGCAGGCCGACGCACTCGGTTCCCGCTCGGTGGGCCAGGTCGTCGGGGCGATCGCCGGTGCGGCGGTGCCGAACGTGCTGCGCGGCCCGGGGGCGATCTGGCGGACCGGGCACCTCGCCCGCACCGCCGACCTGCGACCCGAACTCGCCCGGCTCGCCGAGCGGGGCCTTCCGGTCACGCTGCTCTGGGGGACCGCGGACGCCGTGATCCCGGAGGCGAGCTTCGAGTCGATGCGGGCGGCTCTCGGTGACCCGAAGGTCGTGATGGTGTCCGGCAACCACTGCTGGCCGATCGGCGACCCCACCCGATTCGGGGACGCCGTGGGCCGGGTCCTGGCTCCGTCGCGGGAGCAGGTGCCGGCATGAGCGTGGACGCGGTGACCCGGCCCTTCGAGACCGAGGCGTTCATGCTCAGGTCCTGTGGCCACTGCGCGACCCTGTTCGCGCCCGAGACCTGGGTGTGCAAGGCCTGCGACGGGGATCTGGAATGGGTGCCGTCGACGGGTCGCGGAACCGTGGTGTCCTGGACGCGGCTCGACCCGTCCGCGGCCTCGTCGGGGGTGGGTGCTCGGGGACTCGAGCCGCTGACCATCGCGATCGTCGAACTCGACGAGGGGCCGTGGATCTACGCGGCGATCGAGGGCGGTCAGCCCAACTCGGATCCGGGGCATGCCCGGGTGGTTTTCGGCAGCGAGCCCGTCGTCGGCCGGTTCCCGGCCTTCGTCCTCAGCCGGTCCGCGCTCAGCTGAACGGCGGCCGCCCGTCCAGCCGCAGCGACGACGCGCCGGCGACGCGCCACGCGCGGGCGGTGAGGTCCGCGTCCGCGTCGGTGACGAGGTTGCCCATCACCCGGACCGCGACGGTCATCAGCGTCCGCGACCGCATCGCCACCGGGCCACCCGCGGGCAGCACCCGGGGCACCGTCAGCAGTCCGGCCAGCCTGCGGGCGATCGAGAAGGACCGGCCGTAGCGTCGCCGCAACACCGCCGGCCACAGATCGGTGAGGTCGCCGGCGCCGAGCACGTCCGCCACCATCCGGCCCGTCTCGAGGCCATAGTCGATGCCCTCGCCGTTGAGCGGGTTCACGCAGGCGGCGGCATCACCGATCAATGCCCAGTTCGGGCCCGCGACCCCCGACACCGCCCCGCCCATCGGCAGCAGCGCCGACGCGACCGACCGGATCGGGCCGTCCAGTTGCCACTCGTCGCGGCGCCGGCTCGCGTACAACTCGATCAGCGGCCGCAGTGCGCCCGGCGCGGGGCGGGCGGCGGTCGCCAGCGTCCCGACACCGATGTTCACGCGTCCCCCGCCGAGTGGGAAGACCCAGCCGTATCCCGACTGAACGGTCCCGGCCGTGTCACGCAGCTCCAGATGCGAGGTGATCCACTCGTCGTCGGCGCGACCGGAGTCGACATACGCGCGGGCTGCGACCCCGTAGGCGGTGTCGCGGTGCCACTCGCGGCCCAGCAGCTTGCCCAGGGGAGATCGCACCCCGTCGGCGACCACCAGGTACCGGCACCGAACGGTGCGCGGGCCGTCCGGGGTCGTGAAGGTCACCGCAGTGACGGCGGTGCCGTCGGGAGCGCGCTCGACGCCCACCGCCTTCGCGCCCTGCAGCATCGTCGCGCCCGAGTCGACGGCGACCCGGCGGATCCGGTCGTCGAGTTCGGTCCGTGGCACCGCGCTACCCGTCGACGGGAACGACCCGTCCGGCCACGGGAGCTGCAGTTCGTGTCCGAAGCCGGTGAGCCGCAGCCCGCGGTTGACCGGGTGCTCCGAGAGCCAGTCACCGAGTCCGAGATGCTCGAGTTCCGCGATCGCGCGTGGCGTCAGTCCGTCGCCGCAGGTCTTGTCGCGGGGGAACGTCGCGGCATCGGCAAGCACGACCTCGCGCCCCGACCGCGCTGCCCAGGCCGCGGCGGCCGACCCCGCCGGGCCTGCGCCGACGACCAGTACCTCGGTCCGTTCGGGGGCACTCACCGGTTCGGGACGGGCATGCTCGGGCTGATCGGTTTCGGCAGGCGGAGGCACCACGGCAGTATCTTGTCAGGCCGGTCGTTGCGACTCGTGACAGCCCGGGTACCGAACGTGGACGATGGATTCACTACCGTGGCACCCGGCGGTTGTCGGCTGGTGACCGTGGGGTCCGGTTTGCGGGCGCCTCGTCAGAACAGGATGGGTACTGAGATCGTGAGCACGAGCGAAGCGACGAGCACCGTCGTCGCCGGTGTGGATCTGGGCGACCAGGCACTGGCCGAGGCGGTGCGGACGGGTCTGACCGATGTGGAGACGCTGCTGGTCAGCGAACTGTCCGACGGGGAGGACTTCCTCACCGAGGCCGCACTGCACCTCGCCAAGGCCGGAGGCAAGCGGTTCCGTCCGCTGTTCACCCTTCTGACCGCGCAGTTGGGGCCGCGGGGCGCCGACCCGTCCGTGGTCACCGCGGCCACTGTGGTCGAGCTGGTGCACCTGGCGACGCTGTACCACGACGATGTGATGGACGAGGCGTCGATGCGCCGCGGCGCCCCGAGCGCGAACTCCCGTTGGGACAACAGCATCGCGATCCTCGCCGGCGACTACTTGTTCGCGCACGCGTCCCGGCTGGTGTCGACGCTCGGGCCGGACGCGGTGCGGATCATCGCCGAGACGTTCGCCGCACTCGTCACCGGGCAGATGCGGGAGACCATCGGCGCGAAGCAGAGCCAGGATCCGATCGAGCACTACCTCAAGGTGGTGTGGGAGAAGACCGGTTCCCTGATCGCCGCCTGCGGCCGGTTCGGCGGAACCTTCTCCGGAGCGTCGGCCGAGGACGTCGAGCGGCTCGAACGGCTCGGTGACGCCGTCGGCACCGCATTCCAGATCGTCGACGACATCATCGACATCTCCTCGGAGTCGGCGCAGTCCGGCAAAACGCCGGGCACCGACCTGCGCGAGGGTGTCCACACCCTGCCGGTGCTCTACGCACTGCGGGAAGAGGGACCCGACGCGGATCGACTGCGGGTGCTGCTGGACGGACCGGTCACCGACGACGACGAGGTCGCCGAGGCGCTGGTGCTGCTCGAACGGTCGCCCGGCATGGTCGCGGCGAAGGCGAAGCTCGGGGAGTACGTGGACCTGGCCCGCGCCCAGCTCGCAGAGCTTCCCCAAGGGTCGGCAAACGACGCGCTGAAACGCCTGGTCGAATACACGATTGCCCGGGTCGGCTGAAGTAACGTTCCCCGATGAGGGAACCCAGCTTCGGGGTCCCTCGTTGACTTGGTGACGGGTCGGTTCGGCCGGCCGGTCGTGATCGACTCGGGGAAGAGGCGGCAGTGCATCGGTATTCGAACGGGATGAAGACCTTCGGCCTGCTCGTGGTCATGTCCGCGCTGATCGTCTTCATCGGCTCGCTGTTCAACAACCGGACCATCCTGATCTTCTCGATCGTGCTGGCCGTCGCCACCAACGCGTGGGCCTACTTCAACAGCGACAAGCTGGCGCTGCGCGCGATGCACGCGCAGCCGATCACCGAGGTCGAGGCGCCGATCATCTACAAGATCGTTCGCGAACTGGCGACCGCCGCACACCAGCCGATGCCGCGGCTGTACATCAGCCCGACCGCGGCCCCGAACGCGTTCGCGACCGGCCGCAACCCTCGCAACGCCGCCGTCTGCTGCACCAGCGGGATCCTGCAGATCCTCGACGAACGCGAACTGCGTGCGGTGCTCGGGCACGAGCTCTCACACGTCTACAACCGGGACATCCTGATCTCCTCGGTGGCGGGGGCGATGGCGGCGGTGATCTCCGGACTGGCGAACATGGCGATGTTCGCCGGCATGTTCGGTGGCCGCGGCGACGACCGCCCGAACCCACTGGCACTGCTGCTGGTGTCGCTGCTCGGGCCGATCGCCGCCACCGTGGTCAAGCTGGCGGTCTCGCGGTCCCGGGAGTACCAGGCGGACCAGTCCGGCGCCGAGCTGACCGGGGATCCGCTGGCACTGGCGTCGGCGCTGCGCAAGCTCGAGCGCGGTACCCAGGCGGCGCCGCTGCCGCCCGAGCCGAAGATCGCCGCGCAGTCGCATATGATGATCGCCAACCCGTTCCGTGCCGGCGACAAGATGAGCCGGATGTTCTCCACCCACCCGCCGATGGCCGACCGGATCGAGCGCCTCGAGGATCTTGCCGGCAGAAGGCTGCCGGAGTAGCGCCATCAGCGCGGACCGAAGGGGAGCGCTCAGCGCTCCCGTTCGCTCGGTGGGGCGCCCAGGATCCCGTGCAGTTTCGCCCGGCAGTCGCGGTAGATCACCGCGAGGTCGGCCACCTCCCCGGCCTCGGCGTGCTCGACCCAGATGTCGAATGCGACGCGCAGCGTGGCGGAGCTCGTCTCGACGATCAGCCGCGGCAGCACCGGATCCGCGTCGGGGGAGAGGGTGGCCGCGATCTGCTCGGTCAGTTTCCGGACGTTCTCGAAGTCCATCAACGCCGCGGCCCCGCGCAGGTCGGGGTCGTTCATCACCAGCCGCCGAACGCGCAGGATCCGTAGGACGGCGTCGGGGTCCCCGCTGATGAGGTCGTCGAGAAGTCTCAGGTGAGCGGCTTCGACGTGCTCGAGCACCAGGTCCTCGGGCATGCCGTCGGTCAGGGCGGCGGCCAACGCCGTGCTCAGGTCTTCGACCCCGGTGAGGACCGTGTCCTCCTTGGTGGGGAAGTACCGGAAGAACGTGCGCTGTGACACGCCGGCGCGGGCGGCGATGTCGTCGACGGTGGTGCCGGCATATCCGCGTTCCTCGAACAGTTCGAGGGCGGCGTCGCTGATCTCGTGGCGGGTCTCGCGGCGCCGTCGTTCACGGAGTGTGGGTGGCATCGACCGCTCGCTTTCTCCTGGCTGGAGCTGACAAGACTACAGACGACGGCTAATTGACAGTCTCTGCCATATTGCGTGAAACTGACAGTTATGAATGTTCAGGTCGACGCCGTCGATACCCACCCACCATCGAAATCGCACGAGGCGCCGGTCGGCCTGTCCTCCTCCGATCGGCTCGTGATCGGGCTGCTGGTGGTGGCCGCGTTCGTGGTGATCCTCAACGAGACGATCATGGGTGTCGCACTGCCTCGGCTGATGGAGGACCTGTCGATCACCGCAGGCACCGCGCAGTGGCTCACCACCGCGTTCCTGCTCACGATGGCCGTGGTGATCCCGGCGACCGGCTATCTGCTGCAACGGTTCTCGACGCGAGCGATCTTCATCACCGCGATGTCGCTGTTCAGCCTCGGCACCCTGCTCGCCGCGGTGGCCCCCGGATTCGAACTGCTGCTCGCGGGCCGGGTGGTGCAGGCGGGCGGCACCGCGATGATGATGCCGCTGCTGACCACCACCGTCCTGAACCTGGTTCCGCCGCAGTCCCGCGGCCGGACGATGGGCACAATCTCCATCGTGATCGCCGTGGCCCCGGCGATCGGCCCGACCGTGTCGGGCCTGATCCTGCGGGCGCTGAGCTGGCGGTGGATGTTCGGGATCGTGCTGCCGATCGCGATCCTGGCGCTGGTGATCGGCGCGGTGCTGATCAAGAACGTCACCGAGACCCGACGGGCCCCGTTCGACCTGCTGTCGCTGCTGCTGTCGGCGGTGGCGTTCGGTGGCCTGATCTACGGCCTGAGCAGCATCGGGGAGTCGGCCGCCGGGCACACTCCGGTCGCGCCGTGGATCCCGATCGTCATCGGTGTCGTCGCGCTGGCCGCGTTCGTGGCCCGGCAGTTCTCGCTGCAGCGCACCGACCGCGCACTGCTCGACCTGCGCACTTTCGCCAGCACCCCGTTCTCGATCGCGGTCGCGGTGCTGGTGGTGAGCATGATGGCGTTGTTCGGCTCGCTGATCGTGCTGCCGCTGTACCTGCAGAACGTCCTCGGTCGGGACACCCTCGCCACAGGCCTGATGATGCTGCCCGGCGGGCTGGTCATGGGTGTGCTCTCGCCGGTGGTCGGCCGGCTCTACGACCGAGTCGGGGCCCGGCGTCTGGTGCTCCCGGGCACCATGGCGGTCAGTGCCGCGCTGTGGCTGATGACGCTGCTCGACGCAGGCAGTGCCACCGGCATGATCATCGGGATCCACGTGCTGCTCAACGCGGGGCTCGCCTTCGTGTTCACCCCGCTGCTGACCTCGTCGCTGGGCTCGCTCCCGCAGCGGCTCTACTCGCACGGCAGCGCGATCGTGAGCACGATGCAGCAGGTCGCGGGAGCGGCGGGTACCGCGCTGTTCATCACGATGATGACCACCCGCACCACGTCGGAGTTGACCGCGGGTGCCGATGCGCTGGACGCCGCGATGTCCGGAATCCACGCCGCGTTCCTGTGCGGGGCGGTGATCTCGCTGCTGGCAGTCGTGGCCTCGCTCTTCGTGCGTGACGTCCGGAGCGAGGAGATCGTGAGCTGATCCTGGGTGCCCGCCGACGAGAACGGCGCCGGTCGCCCCACGCGGGGTGACCGGCGCCGTTCTCGTCGGATCGGTACCGGGGCGTGCCTAGCGGTAGTTGACGAACTGCAGCGCGATGCCGAAGTCCTCGCCCTTGAGCAGTGCGATGATCGCCTGCAGGTCGTCGCGCTTCTTGCTGCTCACCCGGAGTTCTTCGCCCTGAATCTGCGCCTTGACGCCCTTCGGTCCCTCCTCGCGGATCTTCTTCGAGATCTTCTTCGCGTTCTCGGAGGAGATGCCCTGCACCAGCGAGCCGCTGAGCTTGTAGACCTTGCCGGACTGGGCCGGCTCGCCCGCGTCGAACGCCTTGAGTGAGATGTCCCGGCGGATCAGCTTCTCCTTGAAGACCTCCAGAGCCGCCTTCAGACGCTCCTCGGTGTCCGCGGTCAGGGTGATGGTCTCCTCGCCCGACCATTCGATGGTCGCGCCGGTGTTGCGGAAGTCGAAGCGAGTGTTCAGCTCCTTCTCGGCCTGGTGCAGTGCGTTGTCCACTTCCTGCCGGTCGACCTTGCTCACCACATCGAAGGACGAATCCGCCACGTCTTTCTCCCTACTTCGTCGGTCGCCACCCGGTCTCCGGGGGCTCGAGAACCCACGATAACCACACGGTTTGCATTAACCCGCCCCGGTAGTTGTATTCTTCTCATCGCGCCAGGGAGAACCGGGAAGCCCGAGAGGGTCGAACGCGGAATCCTGGATGACACCAGGCAGGTTGCCCGAGCGGCCAATGGGAGCGGACTGTAAATCCGTCGGCTTACGCCTACGTAGGTTCGAATCCTACACCTGCCACACCTGGGTCCCGGCGAGTGCGAGCTCGCTGGGACCTGGTGGTTAGACAGTTTGAAAAAGGGTCCTGACCAGGCGGTTTGGAACTCCGGACACAGACTGTGTAACCTTCGGAAGGCTTCAAAGCGCGGCAACGCGCAGCGGAGCATGCCCCCTTAGCTCAGTCGGCAGAGCGTTTCCATGGTAAGGAAAAGGTCAACGGTTCGATTCCGTTAGGGGGCTCGCTGGATTGGGTGCCTACTCGACTTAGACTGGCATCGATGCACCGAGGCGGTGTAGCTCAGTTGGTAGAGCAAACGACTCATAATCGTTGTGTCGCCGGTTCAAGTCCGGCCATCGCTACACAAGACGACATGGCAACACACCCTGATTGATCCCGATCAGATTCACTCGAAAGAAGGCATACCGTGGCCTCCTCCACTGACGTTCGCCCCAAGATCACCTTGGCATGCGAGGTATGCAAGCACCGGAACTACATCACGAAGAAGAACCGGCGCAACGATCCTGATCGGCTCGAGCTGAAGAAGTTCTGCCCGAACTGCGGAACGCATCAGGCGCATCGGGAATCCAAGTAACATCAATCGCGTGCTCCGCAGATGCGGGGCACGCGATTTTTTTGGTTATGACGCAGGGGCCGGGACGGGGTGAACCCGTGGTCGGCCCATCGCTGTGTTCCAGTGCAGCCGCGTCCAGTGCAGATAAGGGTCCTGCTTCGGTGAAACTGAATGCTGATCTCGTTGGCCTGCATCACAGGTTCAGCGACTACTACGAGGTCGGCCGCGAGAAGGTGCGCGAGTACGCGCGGGCGGTCAAGAACGACGACCCGGCCTTTCGCGACGAGAACGCCGCGCGTGAGCTCGGCTACGACGGCCTCGTCACGCCCCTGACGTTCATCTCGGTGTTCGGGTTCATGGCGCAGGAGGAGTTCTTCGACACCCTCGGCCTCGAGCTGGACCTGAGCAACATCCTGCACACCGATCAGCGGCTCGTCTTCAGCAGGCCGATGAAGGTCGGCGACAGGCTCTACTGCGACGTGTACGTCGACTCCCTGAGGGTGATGGGCGGCAGCGACATCATCGTCACCCGCAACGAGATCACCGATCAGGACGGCGAGCTGGTGCTCACGACCTACACCACGCTGATGGGCCGGCACGTCGAGGAGGGCGAGTGATGGCGTTGCGAAGTTTCGGGGACGTCGTCGCCGGGCAGGAGCTGCCCGAGAAGACCGTTCCGCTGACCCGGTCCGACCTGGTTCAGTACGCGGGCGTCGCCGGCGATCCGAACCCGATCCACTGGGACGATGCGGTCGCTCAATCAGTGGGTTTGCCAATGGCGGTCGCACACGGCATGCTGACGATGGGTATCGGAGCCGGGTACATCACGTCCTGGCTCGGGGACCCGGGCGCGGTGCTGGAGTACAACGTCCGTTTCACCAGCCCTGTCTACGTGCCCAACGATGGCAGGGGTGCCGAGATCGAGCTGACCGGTAAGGTACGCTCGGTCGACGACGAGAACCGCACAGCGGTGATCGCCATCGTGGCCAAGGTGGACGGCAAGAAGATCTTCGGTCGGGCCACCGCAACCGTCCGACTCGGCTGATTTCCAGCCGATTGGGTTTGTTAGACCACCGTGCAGTACACTGAGATTTCTGGGATTGTTCAGCGCTGCGCGCTGCCCTTCGGTACTTGTTGTGCCGACTGGGGTGGCGCGCGTGTTGTGTGGTCACAGAGTTGGTTGATCGGCTCGTGAGAGCGCACTCGAGAGAGTGCACTGTTTGTGAGCAGCACGGATCGACCAAAGGGGCGTAGCTCAACTGGCAGAGCAGCGGTCTCCAAAACCGCAGGTTGCAGGTTCAAGTCCTGTCGCCCCTGCCCCGGATGTCAGCAACTGAGAGGAACGACGGTGAGCGAGGATCGCGGAAAGGCCGAGAACTCGGCGGGGTCCTCGGGCACCGACGATGCCGCCGCGAATGCCGCCGCATCGTCCTCTCGACCGACTGGCAAGCGTCCGGGCCGCCGTTCCAGCGCGGCCACGGACGTTTCCGCGACTACCACCGTCGCCGCCGGTTCGCCGGCCAAGTCCGCCGCAGGCGAGCCCGCCAAGAGTGCCGCGAAGTCGAAGGCGGACAAGCCGCGCAAGGAGAATCTCTTCAAGCGCCTGCGTCGGTTCCTGCGTGAGGTGATCGCCGAACTCCGCAAGGTGATCTGGCCGAACCGCAAGCAGATGGTCACCTACACCACGGTCGTGCTTGCCTTCGTGGCGTTCATGGTGGCGTACATCAGTGGATTGGACTTGGCGTTCATCAAGGGCGTCACCTGGTTGTTCGGCTGATCCCGGACACCGACATGCAATGAGAGGAAGCGAGCGCGCCAGTGAGCACCCCCGATAACGACGCAAATGAGGCCCTGGCCGGAGAGCCTGTTGCCGATGACGCGGTCGCTGCGGAGTCCGCTGACGGCGTGATCGCCGACGAGGCCGTGACCGACGAGTCCGCCGTCGACGGCGAGTCCGGCGAGGGCGAGGCTCCCGCCGAGGAAGCCGCCGCCGAGGAGGCCGTCGATCCGGTTGCCGAGATGAAGGCCGCGCTCCGCCGCGCCCCCGGTGACTGGTACGTCATCCACTCCTACGCCGGGTACGAGAACAAGGTGAAGGCCAACCTCGAGACCCGCGTGCAGAACCTCGATGTCGGCGACTACATCTTCCAGGTCGAGGTCCCGACCGAAGAGGTCACCGAGATCAAGAACGGCCAGCGCAAGCAGGTCAACCGAAAGGTGCTGCCGGGCTACATCCTGGTGCGCATGGAGCTCAACGACGAGTCGTGGGGCGCGGTGCGCAACACCCCCGGCGTCACCGGGTTCGTCGGTGCGACCTCCCGCCCGTCGCCGCTGACGATCAACGAGGTCGTCAAGTTCCTCATGCCGCAGCAGGGCGCCAAGAAGCCCGCCGCCGCTGCCGCCGCCGCAGGCGAGGCCGTCTCCGAGGCGGTTGCGAAGCCGCTGGTCGAGGTCGACTTCGAGGTCGGCGAGTCGGTCACCGTCATGGACGGCCCGTTCGCGACGTTGCCTGCGAGCATCAGCGAGGTCAACGCCGAACAGCAGAAGCTCAAGGTCCTGGTCTCGATCTTCGGTCGTGAGACCCCGGTCGAGCTGTCGTTCAACCAGGTCTCGAAGATCTAGGCCCGCACGGTTCGCAGGTCCGCGCGGCCCCCACACTTGCACTGCAGCAAGAAACACAACCGCAAGAATTAGGAACGAAGATGCCCCCCAAGAAGAAGAAGCTCGCAGGGCTGATCAAGCTTCAGATCCAGGCCGGTCAGGCGAATCCTGCCCCGCCGGTGGGTCCCGCGCTCGGTCAGCACGGCGTGAACATCATGGAGTTCTGCAAGGCCTACAACGCGGCCACCGAGTCGCAGCGCGGCAACGTGATCCCCGTGGAGATCTCGGTCTACGAGGACCGGACCTTCGACTTCAAGCTGAAGACCCCGCCCGCCGCCAAGCTGCTGCTCAAGGCCGCTGGTGTGCAGAAGGGCTCCGGCGAGCCGCACAAGACCAAGGTCGCGACCGTGACCATGGATCAGGTGCGCGAGATCGCGAAGACCAAGCAGGAAGACCTCAACGCCAACGACATCGACGCCGCCGCGAAGATCATCGCCGGCACCGCCCGTTCCATGGGCATCCTCGTCGAGGGCTGAGCGAGGCCTCGTCAGCTTTCGAGCTGAGCAGTACCGAACGCGTGGGAGGGCCGGCCAGGCCCGCAACCACAACTGAACCATTCACCCGGGTGTGAAACCCGCCGGTGAGAAGTAAGGACAGAACACATGGCAAAGCGCAGCAAGGCATACCTCGCCGCCGCTGAGAAGATCGACCCGAGCAAGCTCTACAGCCCGCTGCAGGCTGCGAAGCTCGCGAAGGAGACCTCCTCCTCGAAGATGGACGCGACCGTCGAGGTCGCCGTCCGCCTCGGCGTCGATCCCCGCAAGGCGGATCAGATGGTCCGTGGCACCGTCAACCTCCCGCACGGCACCGGTAAGACCGCCCGTGTGATCGTGTTCGCCGCCGGCGAGAAGGCCGCCGAGGCCGAGGCCGCCGGTGCGGACGCAGTCGGTGCCGAGGACCTGATCGAGCGCATCCAGGGCGGCTGGCTGGACTTCGACGCCGCGATCGCCACCCCGGACCAGATGGCCAAGGTCGGCCGCATCGCCCGCGTCCTCGGACCGCGTGGCCTGATGCCGAACCCGAAGACGGGCACCGTCACCACCGATGTGGCGAAGGCCGTTGCGGACATCAAGGGCGGCAAGATCAACTTCCGCGTCGACAAGCAGGCCAACCTGCACTTCGTGATCGGCAAGGCGTCGTTCGACGATGCCAAGCTGGTGGAGAACTACGGCGCCGCTCTGGACGAGATCCTGCGTGCGAAGCCGTCGTCGGCCAAGGGCCGCTACGTCAAGAAGGTCACGGTTTCGACCACCACCGGACCGGGCATCCCGGTGGACCCGAACCGCACCCGCAACCTCCTCGAGGATGCCGAGGCGTAGTCACACGCTCGACGAGAGGCCGGTCCGGAGTTCGCTCCGGGCCGGCCTCTTTCGTGTCCGGATGCGCGCAGGTCGGGGCCCGTTTTGGAGTTCGTCAGGGGTGTCCGGTAGTGTGGCTCGAGAGTTCGAACCTATTTCGAGTTCACCCCAAGAAGTTCTACCCAAGACCGTTGGTCACCGGTGTGCGCTGTCGGCAGTGTCAAAGCTGTTGCGGCGAGATCGGTTGAAGGTCCGGAGCAGGTCCGGCGGCCCACGCAGGAGGACGAGGCAGGGGAGAGTCCGTCCGGCGTGAGCCGGGTCGATCGCTCCTCGTGTACGCCCCGTGTGCCCTGCACCGGGGCGTTTGTCGTGTTGCGGCTCCTTCCGCCGGATGTTTCACACCGTCCGGCAGGACACACCAACACGATGTCACGAGAGGAGGCGAAGTATGGCAAAGCCCGAGAAGGTCACCGCGGTTGCGGAGATCGCTGAGCAGTTCAAGGGTTCGACTGCCGCCGTGGTCACGGAGTTCCGTGGTCTGTCGGTGACCAGTCTGACGCAGCTGCGTCGCGCGCTCGGAGAAGGCGCTACCTACTCCGTCGCCAAGAACACCCTGGTCAAGCGTGCCGCCGCTGAGGCGGGCGTCGAGGGCCTTGACGACCTGTTCGTCGGACCGACCGCCATTGCATTCATCAAGGGCGAGCCGGTCGACGCCGCGAAGGCGCTGAAGAACTTCGCGAAGGACAACAAGGCGCTCATCATCAAGGGCGGCTACATGGACGGCGCTGCGCTGTCCGTGGACGAGGTCAACAAGATTGCGGACCTCGAGTCCCGCGAGGTCTTGCTGGCCAAGATGGCCGGCGCGATGAAGGGCAACTTGGCAAAGGCCGCAGGCCTGTTCAATGCCCCCGCGTCGCAGGTGGCCCGTCTGGCCGCTGCGCTGCAGGAGAAGAAGGCCGCGGAAGGTTCCGCAGCCGAGAGCTGATCCGCACGAGACGTCGGGTCGCGGGCGCCCTGCTCGCGGTTCCGGGTCTTGCGTATCACGTACCACCACCCATCCCACCTCGTCGCGGATCAGCGACATGGGACTTACAGGAAGGACGCCATCATGGCGAAGCTCACCACCGAAGAGTTGCTGGACCAGTTCAAGGAGCTCACCCTCCTCGAGCTCTCGGAGTTCGTGAAGGCCTTCGAGGAGACCTTCGAGGTCACCGCCGCTGCTCCGGTCGCCGTTGCCGCTGCCGGTGCCCCGGCCGCCGCCGCTGAGGCCGAGTCCGAGCAGGACGAGTTCGACGTCATCCTCGAGGGTGCCGGCGACAAGAAGATCCAGGTCATCAAGGTCGTCCGTGAGGTCGTCTCCGGCCTGGGCCTGAAGGAGGCCAAGGACCTCGTCGAGGGTGCGCCGAAGGCGATCCTGGAGAAGGTTGCCAAGGACGCTGCCGAGGCCGCCAAGGAGAAGCTGGTCGCTGCCGGCGCGACGGTTTCCGTCAAGTAAGACGCTTCGCGCGTCACGCTTCGGCGTCACGTTCGAGAAGAAGGGCCGTTCCCCATCGGGGAGCGGCCCTTTTTCGTGCCCGAGAGCGGCGTCACTGGACGCCGGTCCAGCTCGGTTTTTCCCTGTTGTCGCAGGTCGGAGATGGTGTGGAGCAGTCGAAACCTCGGTATTGCGCACCGTACTTACTCGTGAGTAGGATTGGCGGTCACGGGTACCACATCGATGCGATAGAGTGACCCAACCCACAGTGGGGGCGACCTATCGAACAGCGTGGAGGTAAGTGGTGGGAGTAGAGGTAAAGGTCGAGGGACTTACGAAGTCGTTCGGCTCCCAGAAGATTTGGCAGGACGTCTCCCTGACGTTGCCTGCCGGTGAGGTCAGCGCGCTGCTCGGGCCGTCCGGCACCGGCAAGTCGGTGTTCCTCAAGTCGCTGATCGGCCTGCTGCGACCCGAGCAGGGATCGATCGTGATCGACGGCACCGACATCCTCCAGTGCTCGTCGAAGGAGCTGTACGAGGTCCGGCAGATGTTCGGTGTGCTGTTCCAGGACGGCGCGCTGTTCGGGTCGATGAACCTCTACGACAACGTCGCGTTCCCGCTGCGTGAGCACACCAAGAAGTCCGAGTCCGACATCCGCAAGATCGTGATGGAGAAGCTCGAGCTCAACGGTCTGCTCGGCGCGGAGAACAAGCTGCCCGGCGAGATCTCCGGCGGTATGCGCAAGCGCGCCGGTCTGGCCCGCGCTCTGGTGCTCGATCCCGAGATCATCCTCGTCGACGAGCCCGACTCCGGCCTCGACCCGGTGCGCACCACCTATCTCAGCCAGCTGCTGATCGACATCAACGCGCAGATCGACGCGACGATCCTGATCGTGACGCACAACATCAACCTCGCTCGCACCGTGCCGGACAATCTCGGCATGCTGTTCCGCAAGCAGCTCGTCATGTTCGGACCGCGCGAGGTGCTGCTGACCAGCGAGGAGCCGGTCGTCAAGCAGTTCCTCAACGGCAGCAAGATCGGCCCGATCGGCATGTCCGAGGAGAAGGACGAGTCGCAGATGGCTGCGGAGCTGGCGATGAAGGAGGCCGGTCACCACGACGGCTCCCAGGAAGTTTCCGGTGTGATCCCTCAGATGCAGGCGACGCCCGGCATGCCGGTCCGTCAGGCCGTTCACCGCAGGCAGGACCGCGTCCGGTCGATCCTGCACACCCTGCCCCCGGAAGCGCAGCGCAGCATCCTCGAGAGCCTGGGCGACGGCGACGCCGCCACCCAGGTGATCCCCGTGTACAGCGAGTCGGCCGCGACGAGCGGAGCGACGGGAGACATCACGGAGTCCTCGTCCTGGACCAACGGGTAGAGCGCGCGTGGGGGGTTCGAAGAGCACGCTGCTGAGTCCGATATCGGCAGCGTTGACCCAGGCCGGCCTGATCGTCCAGCTGTTCGTCGACGTCGTCCGCAACCTGTTCCGCAAGCCGTTCCAGTTCCGCGAGTTCATCGAACAGGCATGGTTCATCGCGAGCGTCACCATCCTGCCGACCGCGCTCGTCGCGATTCCGTTCGGTGCGGTGGTGTCGTTGCAGACGGGGTCGCTGATCAAACAGCTCGGTGCAGAGGCGTTCACCGGTGCGGCCAGCGTGCTGGCCGTGATTCAGCAGGGCAGCCCGATCGTCACCGCTCTGCTGATCGCAGGCGCGGCCGGTTCGGCGGTCACCGCGGACCTGGGTTCCCGCACGATTCGTGAGGAGATCGACGCGATGGAGGTGCTGGGCATCAATCCGATCCAGCGTCTCGTCGTGCCCCGTGTCCTCGCGATGGTGCTCGTCGCGGTGCTGCTCAACGGACTCGTCTCGGTTGTCGGGATCGCGGGCGGTTACTTCTTCAACGTGATCCTCCAGGGGGGTACCCCGGGCGCCTACCTGGCGTCGTTCTCGGCACTCGCGCAGTTGCCGGACCTCTACATCGCGGAGGCGAAGGCGGCAATCTTCGGTGTCATCGCCGGTGTCGTCGCCGCGTACAAGGGCCTGCACCCGAACCCGGGCCCGAAGGGCGTCGGCGAGGCGGTGAACCAGACGGTCGTCATCACGTTCCTTCTGCTGTTCTTCGCCAACCTGATCCTGACCATGGTGTATCTGCAGGTCGTGCCGGCCAAGGGGGCTTGAGTAGATGACCATCGCGAGGGGGCGCGGTGATCGCGCGCTGATCCATGCGCGTCGAGCCGGACGCGCCCCGCTGAACGTGCTCGACCGCGCGGGCGACCAGATGTCGTTCTACGCCCGCGCGATCGCCTGGATCCCACGGACGATCACCCACTACGGCCGGGAGGTGCTGCGCCTGCTCGCCGAGGTCACCTTCGGCAGCGGCGCGCTGGCCGTGATCGGCGGCACCATCGGCGTCATCGTGATGATGTCGGGCTTCACCGGTGTCGTCGTCGGACTGCAGGGATACGCAGCACTCGACCAGCTCGGCAGTTCGGTGCTCACCGGCTTCCTGTCCGCGTACGTCAACACACGCGAGATCGCGCCGATCGTGGCGGCCCTCGCGCTGTCCGCGACTGTCGGATGCGGCTTCACCGCCCAGCTCGGTGCGATGCGGATCTCGGAGGAGATCGACGCGCTCGAGGTCATGGCCGTGCCGTCGGTGCCGTTCCTGGTGACGACCCGAATGGTCGCCGGATTCGTCGCGGTCGTCCCGCTGTACATCGTCGGCCTGCTGGCGTCGTACTTCGCGTCTCGGCTGATCAGCACGCTGTTCAACGGTCAGTCGAGCGGCTCCTACGACCACTACTTCAACCTGTTCCTGCCGCCCGCCGACGTGCTGTGGTCGTTCGGCAAGGTGCTGGTCTTCGCGTTCGTGCTGATCATGATCCACTGCTACTACGGCTACACCGCGTCCGGCGGTCCGGCCGGCGTCGGTGTGGCGGTGGGACGCGCGGTGCGGACGGCGATCGTGACGATCGCGGTACTGGACTTCTTCCTCAGCCTCGCGATCTGGGGCACGACGACCACGGTGCGGGTGGCCGGATGAGCAACGACGGGTCGGCCCTGCGCCGGCGGATTCTCGGTCTGGTGTTCTTCCTGGTGTTGGCCCTGTTCCTGGCCTTCACCATCGGGATGTACAACAAGTCGTTCAAGGACGTCGTCACCGTCAACCTGGTGACCGACACGGTCGGCAACTCGCTGCCCGATCATGCCGACGTGAAGGTCCGCGGGCTGATCGTCGGCGAGGTCCGCTCGTCGTCGTCGGAGAAGGGCGAGGTGACGTCGGTTCTCGCGATCGATCCGGACAAGGCGGAACTGATCCCGGCGAACACCACCGCCAGGCTGTTGCCCAAGACGCTGTTCGGGGAGCGGTACGTGGCGCTGATCGTGCCCGCCGGGGACACGGCGGCCCCGATCACGGACGGTGACACCCTGCACCAGGACAAGAGCGGCAACGCCATCGAGATCGGTGAGCTGCTCGACGGACTGCTGCCGTTGCTGGAGGCGGTGCCGCCGCAGGACCTCGCCAACACCCTCGGTGCCCTCAACCAGGCACTGACCGGCCGCGGCAACGACATCGGCGTGAGCCTGGAGCGGCTCGAAACCATCTTCGCGGGCGTCAACACCGAGCTGCCGAACCTGGAGCAGGGGCTGAAGGGTCTGGCCGACTTCTCGCAGACCTACACGGACGCGGCACCCGAGCTGGTCAATGCCCTGGACAACCTGCGGACGACCGGCGCGACCGTGGTGCAGCAGCAGAACCAGATCCGCACCCTGATGTCGGCGGCGACGTCCACCGCGGGCAGCACGGCCGATTTCCTGGCGGCGAACCGGGACTCGCTGATCTCGATCGCAGCGGACTCGCGGGATTCCCTAGAGGTGCTCGCCGCGGCCTCGCCGACATTCGGATGCACGTTCGCGCAGTTCGTGCCGATCGTCTACAACGCGAGTGCGATCCTCGGCCTCAACCCGGACGGAAGCCTGCAGGACCACCCGGGTGCCCGGGCCGCGACGGTGTTCGTCAATCCGAAGGGTCGGTACCTGCCCAACCAGGACGAGCCGCGGCTCTTCGACAACCGCGGGGCCAAGTGCTACACCCCGGCCGCTCCGGGTGACAAGTTCCCGCAGTACCCGGGCGGCTCCTACAACGACGGTGCCTACCAGGTGCCGTCGCGCAATCCGGGCCCGTCGTACGTGCCGTCGCCGGAACGGCCGCAGTACGCACCCGTGCCGAGCACCGCAGGTGTGC
Organism: Rhodococcus sp. NPDC004095; assembly: GCF_053604015.1. Taxonomy (NCBI): domain Bacteria; kingdom Bacillati; phylum Actinomycetota; class Actinomycetes; order Mycobacteriales; family Nocardiaceae; genus Rhodococcus; species Rhodococcus sp. NPDC004095. The sequence continues at coordinate 302,593 of NZ_JBSGGS010000004.1, read as the reverse complement.
AGGTGGCGGGTGCGGCGGACGCACCGGCGAGCTATTCGGGGTCGACGTTCGAGCAGGACACGCTCGCGGTGATCTACGGGGAGGGCACGGGCACACTGCCCGAGAACGTGCCGGGTTGGACAACGCTGCTGGGGGCCCCGGCACTGAGGGGGACGGAGGTGAGTGTCAGATGAAGGCGCAGCTGAGGGGGCTCGCGGCTCCGCTGACCAAGCTCATCATCTTCGCCGTCGTGACCGTGGTGGCGACCGCGCTGCTGGCGTTCACGATTGCGAACACCGGCGGTGGTGGCGGCACCAGATTCAATGCCGTCTTCTCCGACGTCACCTCCCTGAACAGGGGTGACGAGGTGCGCATCGCGGGGGTCCGGGTCGGGCAGGTGGACGAGATCTCGATCGTCAACGAACGGGAGGCGAAGGTCCAGTTCTCGCTGTCCGATCGGGACTGGCTGCCCGCCGGTTCCAGGGCCACCATCCGGTACCGGAACCTGGTCGGGCAGCGCTACATCGCGCTCGAACAGGGGGAGGGGCCGCAGGGCGTGAAGCTGACCGCGGGGCAGACCATCGCGCTCGACCACACCAAGCCGGCGGTGAACCTGACGACCCTGTTCAACGGGTTCCGCCCGTTGTTCCAGACGCTCAGCGCCGACGACGTGAACACGCTGTCGTACCAGATCATCCAGGTGTTCCAGGGGGAGGGCGGCACCATCTCGGAGCTCGTGCGCAACACCGCCTCGCTGACGAACACGATCGCCGACAAGGATCGGGTGATCGGGGACGTCATCAACAACCTCAACGGTGTCCTCGACACCGTCAACAAGCACGACGAGGAACTCGGCTCGTTGATCGTCAACACCGAGCAGTTGGTGACGGGCCTCGCCAACGACCGCGGCGTCGTCGGTGACGCGGTCACCTCGCTCGCCACCCTCACCGACACGGCGTCGGATGTGCTCGAACCGACCCGGCCGTCGATCCAGGGATCGGTGTCGGCGTTGAACACGCTCGCCGGCACGCTGAACGAGCAGGAAGCGGCGGTGAACAAGACCCTCGCAAACCTGCCGGTGAAGTTGGAGAAGCTGAGCCGGATCGCCAGCTACGGTTCGTGGTTCCAGTTCTATCTGTGCGGCATCGACGTGGTCGCCGGGCCGGGTGAGTCGAAGTACCTGAACCTGCCGACGGGGCTGCCGACGATCAACCAGCCGCTGTACACCAACTCCGCACCGCGGTGCTCGGCGAACGGGGCCGGCCAATGAGCAGGCAACGGCGCAGCCCCGCCACGATCGGCGCGCTCGGCATCGTCATCGTGCTGCTGGCGACGATTTCGGCCTTCTTCCTCGACGACCTGCCGATCATCGGCGCCGGTGCGACGTACCGCGCCGAGTTCAGCGAGGCCGCCGGTCTGAAGCCGGACAACGAGGTCCGCATCGCCGGTGTGAAGGTCGGCAAGGTCACCGACGTCACCCTGAACGGGGACAAGGTCGACGTCGCGTTCAAGGTCAAGGACGCCTGGGTCGGTGACCAGACCACCGCGTCGATTCAGATCAAGACGATCCTGGGGCAGAAATACCTGGCTCTCGATCCGCGCGGATCGTCCACGCTGCGGCCGTCGAACCCGATTCCGCTCGACCGGACCACCTCGCCCTACGACGTGATCGACGCCTTCTCCAGCGCGGCGACCACGCTCGAGCAGATCGACACTCCGCAGTTGGCGCAGAGCATGCAGGTCCTCTCGGAGGCGTTCGAGGGCACCCCGGCGGATGTGCGTGCGTCCCTCGACGGGGTGGCGCGGCTGTCGGCGACGATCGAGACCCGTGACGCGGAACTGACGAAACTGTTCGCCGCGACCGCGAAGACGTCGAAGGTGCTCGCGGACCGCAACGCGGAGTTCACCCAGCTGATCTCCAGTGCGGGTCTGCTGCTCGGGGAACTCAACGCCCGCCAGCAGTCGATCGCACAGTTGCTGACCGGCACGCAGCGACTGTCGCAGCAGCTCACCGGGCTGGTGCGCGAGAACGAGGAGCAGATCGGGCCGGCGCTCGAACAGCTGCGGGGGGTCGTGCAGATCCTGCAGGACAACAACGACAACCTGGACCGGGCGATCAAGCTGTACGCGCCGTTCACCCGCCTGTACTCGAACATCGTGGGCAACGGTCGCTGGTTCGACCAGGTGGTGGTCAATCTGACGCCGCCGGCGCTGCCGCTGATTCCGGGCTACCGCGACCCGGTGCGCACCCTGGGGGACAACTGATGACGGGCATCACGTCGGGCCGCATGCCGAGATTCAGCCGTGCCCAGATCCTGACGACGATCGCGGTCGTCCTCGCAGTTCTCGCGGTCGCGGTCGGCGGCTGGTGGCTGTTCGCCCGCGCCGGCACCACGAAGATCACCGCGTACTTCGACAAGTCCGTCGGCATCTACACCGGGTCGGATGTACGGGTGCTCGGAGTCAAGGTCGGCGAGGTGAACGAGGTGACGCCGCTCGGCGATCAGGTCCGGGTCGTGATGCGAGTCGACCGCGGCGTGGAGATTCCCGCGGACGCGAAGGCCGCGCAGGTCACCCCGTCGGTGGTGTCGGACCGGTACATCCAGCTGGCGCCCGCGTACTCGGGTGGCGACGTGATGGAGTCCGGAGCGACCATTCCGCGTGAGCGGACGGCGACCCCGGTGGAGGTGGACCAGCTGTACTCGAGCATCGAGGAACTGTCCGAGGCGCTGGGGCCGAACGGCGCGAACAAGGACGGCGCCCTGTCGAACCTGGTGGACACGGCGTCGCAGAACCTCGACGGCAACGGCGAGGCGCTGGGCACCACGATCACCGAACTGTCGAAGGCGGCCGCGACCCTGAACTACTACCGCGGGGACCTGTTCGAGACGATCAGGAACCTGCAGACGTTCGTCAGCGCGCTCGCCGCGAACGACGAGCAGGTTCGTCAGTTCAACGGCCAGCTCGCCGACCTGACCGGGTTCCTCGACGGGGAGCGGGCGAATCTGGGCGCGGCCTTGAACCAGTTGTCGATCACCCTGGGCGACGTCGCGGTCTTCGTCCGGGACAACGAGGATCTGGTCGCGAGCAATGCGGAGGGCCTGGTGCAGGTGACGCAGACTCTCGCCGACAACCGTCAGGACCTGGTGGACGCGCTGACCACTTTGCCGCTCGCGATCAGCAACGTCGTCAACTCGTACGACGCCGAGTCCGGCACCCTCGCGTCGCGGGTCAACCTGCCCGAGACGCAGGACCCGTTCGGCGCGCTGTGCAAGCTGATGGATCTGGGCAAGCTCATGCCCGGCGACCCGAGGTTCGACGCGCTCAGCCGTCAGATGCGGCCGGTCATCGACAACTGCGGGGTGATCATGGACCAGGTCACGGCCGGGGTGAAGACGCCGACGCTGAACCTGCCCTTCGGCATCCTCAGCGGCGACAACCTGCAGCGCCCCTCGCAGCCGGGCACCGTGCCGGGGACGATCTCCCCGCGGCTGGGCAACTCGCAGGCACCCGGACTCAGTGACCAGAACATTCCGCGGGGTGGGCAGTGAAGCGGGTGGGAATGACGCTGCCGTGGGCAGTGAAGCGGGTGGGAATGACGCTGCCGTGGGCAGTGAAGCGGGCGGGAAGGACGCCGGAGCAGGCGTCGAGGTGGGCTGTGAGGAGGGGGATGGCGGTCGGCCGGGCGGTGACGATCGGTGCGGGTGTCTGCGCGGTGGCCGTGACGGTGTCGGCCTGTGGTTCGGGTGGCATCTACGGCATCCCGCTTCCGGGTGGCGCCGACATCGGTGCGAACCCGATGCACCTGACGGTGCAGTTCGACGACGTGCTCGACCTGGTTCCGCAGTCGACGGTGAAGGTCGACGGCGTTCCCGTCGGTCGGGTGGAGACGATCGAGGTACCGGACGACGGCTGGATCGCCGCGGTGGGTGTCGTGATGGATTCTGCGGTCGATCTCCCGGCGAACGCGGTGGCGAGTGTGCAGCAGACCAGTCTGCTGGGTGAGAAGTTCATCGAACTGACCGCGCCCGAGGTGGATCCGGCGACCGCCCGCCTGTCCGACGGTGCGACGATCCCGGTGGACCGGACCCGGCACGCCACCGACATCGAGCAGGTGCTCGGTGCGTTGTCGTTGCTGCTCAACGGTGGTGGTGTGGCGCAGCTGCAGCCGATCATCCAAGAGCTGTCGGCCGCCTTCGACGGTCGTGAGGACCGGGTGCGGTCGTTGCTGGATCAGGCCAACACCCTGATCGGCGGGCTGAACCGGCAGCGTGACGACATCGTCCGCGCGCTGGACGGTCTCGATGCTCTCAACGGTCGGGTGGTGGAGCAGACGGGGCAGATCGACAAGATCCTCGCCGAGATCCCGCCCGCGGTGCAGGTCCTGAACGAGCAGCGGCCGCAGTTCGTGCAGCTGCTCGGGCAGCTGGACCGCCTCGGACAGGTGGGCAGTGACGTGCTGGTCAGGTCGCGGGACAACCTGATCGCCGATCTGCGGGCGCTGCGGCCGACGTTGCAGGCGCTCGCGGACTCCGGGGACGACCTGGTCACGGTTCTGCCGCTGGTCCCGACGTTCCCGTTCCCGGACGGCGCGGAGAAGGTCATCCACGGCAACTCGATGAACCTGATCCTGACGGTCGACATGCGCCTGGGGCAGCAGTTGGAGGCTCTCGGCGTCGGTATGCCGGATCCGGTGTACGTCCCGCCGCCGCCGGGCTACAACGGGCACGTGCCGACGGTCGATCCGTCGAATCCCTACTACAACGGCAACGGACCGCGGCCGGGGTGGCCGACGGTGTCGCTGCTGCCGTTGCCGCCGATCGTTCCTGCTCCCGCGCCGCCGCCGGGTCAGCCGGTCGCTCCGGGGACCGAGCCGGTGTCCGGGAACGCGGCTGCGGCGCCGCAGAACCCGCTCAGCGGAATTCTCGAGAAGCTGGGGGTGGGTGGCCGATGAGGTCCCGATTGGTTCGGTTCCAGTTGATCGCGTTCATCCTGGTCGCGGCGGTGGGTCTGCTGTATGTGGGTGCCAAGTACGTGCGGCTGGACAACCTGCTCGGCTTCGGGCAGTACACGGTCACGGCCGACTTCGCCGACTCCGGCGGCATCTTCACCAACGCCGAGGTCACGTACCGCGGCGTGCCGGTGGGACGGGTCGGTGACCTGCACCTGACCGAGGACGGTGTGCGGGTGGACCTCGAGCTCGACGCGGGGGCGCCCGACGTGCCCGCCTCGGCGCGGGCGGTGGTCGCGAACCGGTCGGCGATCGGTGAGCAGTACGTGGACCTGCAGCCGACCAGCGAGGGCGCGCCGTACCTCGTGGACGGTTCGACCATCACCCGGCAGGACACGTCGATTCCGGTTCCGGTCGAGCAGGTCCTGTCGAGCGTGAACTCGCTGGTTCGGTCGGTTCCGTTGGACGCGCTGAACACCACGGTCACCGAGTTGGGTAGGGCCTTCGACGGTCGCGGCGACGATCTCCAGGTGCTGGTGGACTCGCTGAACTCGTTGTCCCAGGCGGGGATCGAGAATCTGCCGCAGACGTTGACGCTGATCCGGGACAGCAGGACGGTGCTCGACACGCAGTCGGTGCAGTCGTCGGCGATCCGCCAGTTCAGTGCGGATCTGAACCGGATCTCCGCGCAGCTGCGCGACAGCGATCCGGACCTGCGCCGGCTGATCGACACCGGGACCGCGGCCAGCACGGCGGTCGGGTCGCTGGTCGACACCGCGGGGCCGGCGTTGTCGAGCGACCTGCACAACCTCGCGTTGGTGTCGGCGGCGCTCGGGCCGCGATCGATCGCGCTGAACATCCTGCTCACGTTCCTGCCCGCGCTGGCGGCGGGCGCGAGCACGGCGGCACCGGGGGACGGCACCCTGCATCAGGGTCTGCTGCTGGAGACGAACAATCCGCCGCCGTGCACCCAGGGTTACGAGGGCACGCACGAGATCATCGATCGGATGAAGCGGGAGAACCCCGACTTCGACCCGACCCGCGACGACTTCCCGCTGAACACGCAGGCCAACTGCACGACACCGCTCGGCAGTGTCACCGGTGTGAGGTCGGCGAACCGGATCGTGTACGCCGATCCGAACACGCCGCAGCCGTGGGACGACAAGCCGAAGGTGGCGCCGGACGCGCTGAATCTCAACCCGATCGCGACGCAGCTCGCGACCCTGATGGGGATCACGCCGAAGTAGGGCCGGGGCGGGGCGCCGCGGTCGGCCGAGCGGCCGCAGCGCAGAAGTTACTTTCAAGTAGGGTGGAAATGTGATGCGTAGCACGACACTGCTCAAACCCGCCCTCGTGGTGGTGAGCGTCCTCGCCCTGGTGGCGTTGGGGTTCGCCGCCTGGTTCGGCTACGGCTGGGCGCACGCCCTGCTGAGCGACAAGCCCGCGGCCGAGGCCCGGGACGACGCGCTCACCGGTGCGCGGCAGGCCGCGATCAATCTCAACACCGTCGACTCGGCGAACCTGGATCAGACGTTCGCGAACATGGAGTCCTCGATCACCGGTGACGAGATGGTGGGCGCGCTGAACGAGACGAAGGACCAGATGGCCGAGCAGGTCCGGCAGACCGGCGCGAAGAGCGAGGCCCAGGTCGTCGACGCCGCACTCACCGACTTCGGTCGTGACGAGGGGACGGCGACATCGCTGGTGGTGCTGACGACCACCACAACGTGGCCGGACCAGCCGCCGAAGAAGGTGAAGGTGACGATGCGCATCGGGTTGACCGAGGTGGACGGGGTGTGGAAGGCGTCTCGAGTCGAGAACGTCGGAGCCCCGCTGGCCATGGATGCGGGCACCGCCGAGCCCGCCCCGGTGACGCCCGCCCCCGAGGCGCCTGCCCCCGCCCCCGACGACGCGAGCGGCGACGGACAGTAGTCCCTCGCGCCACGAGCTTTCCCGCGCTTGACAGGAGTATCAACGGTGCCCCCCACTCGTCGCAGCAACAGCACCCCGCAACCGAAGGGCCGACGTCCCAAGATTGCAGGTCAGCAACCATCCCGCCGCGTCCCGTCGGAGGACGCGGGGTCGGCGGGCCGGGCGGCGACCGAGCCCCCGGTGATCGAACCGACGGAGACCGACGTGGTGGGCGAGGCCCCGAATGCCGCCGCCGGGGCGGTCGACGAGGTGACGTCCGCCGTCGACAGGACGGGAACGGGGGAGTCGTCGCCCGGCACGCCGGACGCCGGCACGGTGCCGGTCGACGAGGCGGGGTCGGTCGACTCGACGACGGGCGGGACCGCGGTCGCCGCGTCGGTTCCGGAGACGGCGGCCCCGGGCCGGCCGGTCAACCGGACCAGCGCGTTGCGCCCGCGGCAGCGTTCGGCGGAGGACGTCGAGGTGGAGGACGCCGGCGATCCCGCGGCCGAGCGCCGGGGGTGGCGGCGGGTGGCTGTGATCGGCGTCGCCGCGCTGGCATTGGCGGCTTTCGCGCTGCTCGCAGCCTTCCGGTCCGGGGCCGACGTGTCCAACCGCGCGTGGGTGGACACGAGCGCGACGACGCAGGTGGCCGCTGCCGCCCGCGGAGCGATCCAGACCCTGTACACGTACAAGTTCGACACGGTCGACCAGGACTTCGACAACGCGCGCGCAGTGCTCACGGACAGCATGCGGACGGAATTCGACCAGACCGCCCAGGTCACGCGCGATGCGGTGATCCAGACGAAGACGGCGACGGAAGCGCAGGTCACCGACATCGGCGTGAAGCTGTTGAGCGACGATCGCGCGGAGCTGGTGGCGAGCATGAACGTCAGCGCGAGCAACGACGGCGTGGCGCAGGGGAGCGCCGCGGGGCCGCTGTCGGTGACGATGTCGAAGGTCGGCGACATCTGGCTGCTGTCCGACATCCGCGACCGCTGACCGCCGGTTCGTCCACAAAACCCCGGGTCGGTCTTGACGGAAGGCGCCTGAGGCGTCACTCTATTGGTCGAGACATGCGAGAGATCGCGGGTCCGGGTGGTCACGCGCCGGCGCAAATGGAGGCATCGGGCGCGGATAGTCATAGACCGCCGGGTTTCGTGAACTTCGAACTGATCCCTCACGCGGCGCCGCTCCGGTGGCGCCCGCTGCCGTTGATTGACTGTTGTCGACGAGACGAAATCGGGTGCTCGGCACTGCCCGGTTGTATTCTGCGCCGGTTTCCGGTACCTTTGGACGTTGCGCTGGCTGCCTCCTGTCCATCTCTCGCCCTTGCCGCATCGAAGTTTTTGCTTCCTGCGTGGTGTCGACGAGTTTCGTTCGGGTTGTGACCAGCGAATTCGCCCCACAGAAGAAGCAGATACAGCGGCGGTCGCACTCCAGCGAGCGGCCCGCGTGAGGTGCTGGAAGGACGCATCTTGGCAGTCTCTAGCCAGACCAAGGCCGGAATCCCCGGAGCCCCGAAGAGGGTCTCGTTCGCGAAAATTCGCGAACCCCTCGAAGTTCCGGGTCTACTTGATCTTCAGACCGATTCCTTCGAATGGTTGATCGGCTCGCCGGCATCCCGAGAGCGGGCCAAGGCTCGCGGCGACGAGGGTGCGACCGGCGGCCTGGAGGACATCCTGGCCGAACTGTCCCCGATCGAGGACTTCTCGGGTTCGATGTCCCTCTCCTTCTCCGACCCGCGCTTCGACGAGGTCAAGGCCTCCGTCGAGGAGTGCAAGGACAAGGACATGACGTACGCGGCGCCGCTGTTCGTCACTGCCGAGTTCATCAACAACAACACCGGTGAGATCAAGAGCCAGACGGTCTTCATGGGTGACTTCCCGATGATGACCGACAAGGGCACCTTCATCATCAACGGCACCGAGCGTGTCGTGGTTTCGCAGCTCGTCCGGTCCCCGGGCGTGTACTTCGACGAGTCCATCGACAAGGGCACCGAGAAGACGCTGCACAGCGTCAAGGTGATCCCGGGTCGCGGCGCCTGGCTCGAGTTCGACGTGGACAAGCGCGACACCGTCGGCGTGCGTATCGACCGCAAGCGGCGTCAGCCGGTCACCGTGCTGCTCAAGGCCCTCGGCTGGACCACCGAGCAGATCGCCGAGCGCTTCGGTTTCTCCGAGATCATGATGTCCACGCTGGAGAAGGACAACACCGCCGGTACCGACGAGGCGCTGCTCGACATCTACCGGAAGCTGCGTCCGGGCGAGCCGCCGACCAAGGAGTCCGCGCAGACCCTGCTGGAGAACCTGTTCTTCAAGGAGAAGCGCTACGACCTGGCGCGCGTGGGTCGCTACAAGATCAACAAGAAGCTGGGCGTCAACACCGGCCAGCCGATCACCGCGTCGACCCTCACCGAGGAAGACATCGTCGCGACCATCGAGTACCTGGTGCGTCTGCACGCCGGCGACCAGTCGATGACCGTGCCCGGTGGCGTCGAGGTGCCCGTCGAGGTCGACGACATCGACCACTTCGGCAACCGTCGCCTGCGTACCGTCGGCGAGCTGATCCAGAACCAGATCCGCGTGGGCCTGTCCCGCATGGAGCGCGTCGTGCGTGAGCGGATGACGACCCAGGACGTCGAGGCGATCACGCCGCAGACCCTGATCAACATCCGCCCGGTCGTCGCCGCGATCAAGGAGTTCTTCGGAACGTCCCAGCTGTCGCAGTTCATGGACCAGAACAACCCGCTGTCGGGCCTGACCCACAAGCGCCGCCTGTCGGCGCTGGGCCCCGGCGGTCTGTCCCGTGAGCGCGCCGGCCTCGAGGTCCGCGACGTCCACCACTCGCACTACGGCCGCATGTGCCCGATCGAGACCCCTGAGGGTCCGAACATCGGTCTGATCGGTTCGCTGTCGGTGTACGCGCGGGTCAACCCGTTCGGTTTCATCGAGACCCCGTACCGCAAGGTCGAGGACGGCCAGGTCACCGACGAGGTGCACTACCTGACCGCCGACGAGGAGGACCGCCACGTCGTCGCCCAGGCGAACTCGCCGGTCGACTCGTCCGGTCGCTTCAGCGAGGACCGTGTCCTGGTCCGCCGTAAGGGTGGCGAGGTCGAGTACGTCGCGTCCTCGGACGTCGACTACATGGACGTCTCGCCGCGGCAGATGGTCTCGGTCGCGACCGCGATGATTCCGTTCCTCGAGCACGACGACGCCAACCGCGCGCTGATGGGCGCGAACATGCAGCGTCAGGCCGTGCCGCTGGTCCGCTCCGAGTCGCCGCTCGTCGGCACCGGTATGGAGCTGCGTGCCGCGGTCGACGCCGGCGACGTCATCGTCACCGAGAAGACCGGTGTCATCGAGGAGGTGTCCGCGGACTACGTCACGGTGATGGCCGACGACGGCAGCCGCAAGACCTACCGCCTCAACAAGTTCGCCCGCTCCAACCAGGGCACCTGCAGCAACCAGCGTCCGATCGTGGACGAGGGCCAGCGGGTCGAGTCCGGCCAGGTGCTGGCCGACGGTCCCTGCACCGAGAACGGCGAGATGGCGCTCGGCAAGAACCTGCTCGTGGCGATCATGCCGTGGGAGGGCCACAACTACGAGGACGCGATCATCCTGTCGCAGCGCCTCGTGGAGGAGGACGTGCTCACCTCGATCCACATCGAGGAGCACGAGATCGACGCCCGCGACACCAAGCTCGGTGCCGAGGAGATCACCCGGGACATCCCGAACGTCTCCGACGAGGTCCTCGCCGACCTCGACGAGCGCGGCATCGTCCGGATCGGTGCCGAGGTCCGCGACGGTGACATCCTCGTCGGCAAGGTCACCCCGAAGGGCGAGACCGAGCTGACCCCGGAGGAGCGCCTGCTGCGCGCGATCTTCGGTGAGAAGGCCCGCGAGGTCCGCGACACCTCGCTGAAGGTGCCGCACGGTGAGACCGGCAAGGTGATCGGCGTCCGCGTGTTCTCGCGCGAGGACGACGACGACCTGCCCCCGGGTGTCAACGAGCTGGTCCGGGTGTACGTGGCGCAGAAGCGCAAGATCCAGGACGGCGACAAGCTCGCCGGCCGGCACGGTAACAAGGGCGTCATCGGCAAGATCCTCCCGCAGGAGGACATGCCGTTCCTGCCCGACGGCACCCCGGTCGACATCATCCTGAACACCCACGGCGTCCCGCGTCGTATGAACATCGGTCAGGTCCTCGAGACCCACCTCGGCTGGATCGGCAAGACCGGCTGGAACGTGCAGGTCGCCGGCGACGGCACCCGCCCGGACTGGGCGGCGAGCCTGCCCGAGGAGATGCTCTCGGCTCCCGCCGACTCGAACATCGCCACCCCGGTGTTCGACGGTGCCAAGGAGGACGAGCTGACGGGTCTGCTCGGCGCGACGCTGCCGAACCGTGACGGTGAGCAGATGGTCGGGTCCGACGGCAAGGCGACGCTGTTCGACGGCCGCTCCGGCGAGCCGTTCCCGTACCCGGTCTCGGTCGGCTACATGTACATCATCAAGCTGCACCACCTGGTCGACGACAAGATCCACGCCCGTTCGACCGGTCCGTACTCGATGATCACGCAGCAGCCGCTCGGCGGTAAGGCCCAGTTCGGTGGCCAGCGCTTCGGTGAGATGGAGTGCTGGGCCATGCAGGCCTACGGCGCGGCGTACACACTGCAGGAGCTGCTGACCATCAAGTCGGACGACGTGGTGGGTCGCGTGAAGGTGTACGAGGCGATCGTCAAGGGCGAGAACATCCCCGAGCCCGGCATCCCCGAGTCGTTCAAGGTTCTCCTCAAGGAGCTCCAGTCGCTGTGCCTGAACGTGGAGGTGCTCTCCAGCGACGGTGCCGCCATCGAGATGCGTGACGGCGATGACGAGGATCTGGAGCGCGCGGCCGCGAACCTGGGCATCAACCTGTCCCGGAACGAGGCTGCGACGGTCGACGACCTCGCCAACTAGGAGCCGACCCGGTGGGGAGCGTGAGCTCCCCGCCGGGGCCCGGCAGCAATAGCGAACTAGCAGCAATTTCAACCCGAACAGGGGAAAGGAAGTTACGTGCTCGACGTCAACTTCTTCGATGAACTCCGTATCGGTCTCGCCACCGCGGAGGACATCCGGCAGTGGTCCTACGGCGAGGTCAAGAAGCCGGAGACCATCAACTACCGCACGCTCAAGCCCGAGAAGGACGGCCTCTTCTGCGAGAAGATCTTCGGCCCCACCCGGGACTGGGAGTGCTACTGCGGCAAGTACAAGCGCGTCCGCTTCAAGGGCATCATCTGTGAGCGCTGCGGCGTCGAGGTGACCCGTGCGAAGGTGCGTCGTGAGCGGATGGGCCACATCGAGCTCGCCGCCCCCGTCACCCACATCTGGTACTTCAAGGGTGTGCCGAGCCGCCTCGGCTACCTGCTGGACCTGGCGCCGAAGGATCTCGAGAAGATCATCTACTTCGCCGCGTACGTGATCGTCGGTGTCGACGACGAGCTCCGCCACAACGAGCTGTCCACGCTCGAGGCGGAGATGGAGGTCGAGAAGAAGACCATCGCCGACCAGCGCGACGCCGATCTCGAGGCCCGCGCCCAGAAGCTCGAGGCCGACATCGCCGAGCTCGAGGCCGAGGGCGCAAAGTCCGACGTCCGCCGCAAGGTCAAGGACGGCGGCGAGCGTGAGATGCGTCAGCTCCGCGATCGCGCCCAGCGTGAGCTGGACCGGCTCGAGGAGATCTGGACCACCTTCACCAAGCTGGCCGTCAAGCAGCTGATCATCGACGAGAGCATCTACCGCGAGCTCGTCGACCGCTACGGCGAGTACTTCACCGGCGCGATGGGCGCGGAGTCCATCCAGAAGCTGATGGAGAACTTCGACATCGATGCGGAGGCCGAGAACCTTCGCGAGACGATCCGCAGCGGCAAGGGTCAGAAGAAGCTGCGCGCGCTCAAGCGGCTCAAGGTCGTCGCTGCGTTCCAGCAGTCCGGCAACTCGCCCATGGGCATGGTTCTCGACGCCGTCCCGGTGATCCCGCCGGAGCTGCGTCCGATGGTGCAGCTCGACGGTGGCCGCTTCGCGACCTCCGACCTCAACGACCTGTACCGCCGCGTCATCAACCGCAACAACCGCCTCAAGCGACTGATCGACCTCGGCGCCCCCGAGATCATCGTCAACAACGAGAAGCGGATGCTGCAGGAGTCCGTGGACGCGCTGTTCGACAACGGTCGTCGTGGCCGGCCGGTCACCGGTCCGGGCAACCGTCCGCTCAAGTCGCTGTCCGATCTGCTCAAGGGCAAGCAGGGCCGGTTCCGTCAGAACCTCCTCGGCAAGCGCGTCGACTACTCGGGCCGTTCGGTCATCGTCGTCGGCCCGCAGCTCAAGCTGCACCAGTGCGGTCTGCCGAAGCTGATGGCGCTCGAGCTGTTCAAGCCGTTCGTGATGAAGCGTCTGGTCGACCTGAACCACGCGCAGAACATCAAGTCCGCCAAGCGCATGGTCGAGCGTCAGCGCGCCCAGGTGTGGGACGTCCTCGAAGAGGTCATCGCCGAGCATCCCGTGCTGCTCAACCGTGCACCCACGCTGCACCGCCTCGGCATCCAGGCCTTCGAGCCGCAGCTCGTCGAGGGCAAGGCCATCCAGCTGCACCCGCTCGTGTGTGAGGCGTTCAACGCCGACTTCGACGGTGACCAGATGGCCGTGCACCTGCCGCTGTCTGCGGAGGCGCAGGCCGAGGCCCGCATCCTGATGCTGTCGTCGAACAACATCCTGTCGCCGGCGTCGGGTCGCCCGCTGGCCATGCCGCGTCTGGACATGGTCACCGGTCTGTTCCACCTGACCCGTCTGGACGAGGGTGCGACCGGCGAGCTGACCTCCGCCACCTCGGAAGGTCCCGAGCAGGGCGTCTACTCCTCGCCCGCCGAGGCGCAGATGGCCGTCGACCGGGGTGCGCTGAAGGTGCAGTCCAAGATCAAGGTGCGCCTGACCACGCAGCGTCCGTCCAAGGAGATCGAGGACGCGCTGTTCGGCGACGAGGGCTGGAACTACGGTGACGCCTGGGTCGCCGAGACCACCCTCGGCCGCGTGCTGTTCAACGAGCTGCTCCCGGCGGACTACCCGTTCGTCAACGAGCAGATGCCGAAGAAGCGGCAGGCGACGATCATCAACGATCTCGCCGAGCGGTACCCGATGATCGTGGTCGCGCAGACCGTCGACAAGATGAAGGACACCGGCTTCTACTGGGCCACCCGCTCGGGCGTCACCGTGTCCATCTCGGACGTTCTGGTGCCGCCGGAGAAGGCCCAGATCATGGAGTCCTTCGAGGCGCAGGCCGATCAGATCGAGAAGAAGTACCAGCGCGGCGCGCTCAACCACGCCGAGCGCAACAGTGCACTCGTCAAGATCTGGTCCGAGGCCACCGACGAGGTCGGCAAGGCCATGGAGGCCCACTTCCCGGACAACAACCCGATCCCGATGATCGTGAAGTCCGGCGCGGCCGGCAACATGACGCAGGTTCGGTCGCTGGCCGGTATGAAGGGCCTGGTGACGAACCCGAAGGGTGAGTTCATCCCGCGTCCGATCAAGTCCTCCTTCAAGGAGGGCCTGACGGTTCTCGAGTACTTCATCAACACGCACGGTGCTCGTAAGGGTCTGGCCGATACCGCTCTCCGCACCGCCGACTCGGGTTACCTGACCCGTCGTCTGGTGGACGTCTCGCAGGACGTCATCGTCCGCGAGGTCGACTGTGGCACCGAGCGCGGCATCATCACCACGATCTCGGAGAAGCAGCCGGACGGCTCGGTCATCCGCGACGCGCACGTCGAGACCTCGACGTACGCCCGCACCCTGGCCGCCGACGCGGTCGACGAGAACGGCAACGTGATCGTCGAGCGTGGCCACGACCTGGGCGACCCGGCGATCGACGCGCTGCTCGCCGCCGGCGTCACCGAGGTGAAGGTGCGCTCCGTGCTCACCTGCACCACCGGCACCGGCGTCTGTGCGACCTGCTACGGCCGCTCGATGGCGACCGGCAAGCTCGTCGACATCGGCGAGGCCGTCGGTATCGTCGCCGCCCAGTCGATCGGTGAGCCCGGTACCCAGCTGACCATGCGTACGTTCCACCAGGGTGGCGCGGCCGGCGCGGCCGACATCACCGGTGGTCTGCCGCGTGTCCAGGAGCTGTTCGAGGCCCGCGTCCCGAAGGGCAAGGCCCCGATCGCCGACGTCACCGGCCGGGTGCAGCTCGAGGACGGCGACCGCTTCTACAAGATCACCATCGTCCCGGACGACGGTGGCGAAGAGGTCGTGTACGACAAGCTGTCCAAGCGTCAGCGTCTGCGCGTGTTCAAGCACGACGACGGTTCCGAGCGCCTGCTGGCGGACGGTGACCACGTCGAGGTCGGCCAGCAGCTCATGGAGGGTGCTGCCGATCCGCACGAGGTGCTGCGCGTGATGGGCCCGCGCCAGGTGCAGATCCACCTGGTCAACGAGGTGCAGGAGGTGTACCGGAGCCAGGGTGTGTCGATCCACGACAAGCACATCGAGGTCATCGTGCGCCAGATGCTGCGCCGCGTGACGATCATCGATTCGGGTGCGACGGAGTTCCTGCCCGGTTCGCTGGTCGAGCGTGCCGAGTTCGAGAACAGCAACCGTCGCGTCGTCGCCGAGGGCGGCGAGCCGGCGTCGGGTCGTCCGGTGCTCATGGGCATCACGAAGGCCTCGCTGGCGACCGACTCGTGGCTGTCGGCGGCGTCCTTCCAGGAGACCACTCGCGTGCTGACCGACGCGGCGATCAACTGCCGCTCGGACAAGCTGATCGGTCTCAAGGAGAACGTCATCATCGGCAAGCTGATCCCGGCCGGCACCGGCATCAACCGGTACCGGAACATCCAGGTTCAGCCGACCGAGGAGGCGCGCGCCGCGGCCTACGCCGTGCCGTCGTACGACGACCAGTACTACAGCCCGGAAGGCTTCGGCCAGGCGACCGGCGCTGCGGTTCCGCTGGACGACTACGGCTTCGGTAGCGACTACCGGTAAGCGTTTCGCGCAACAGCCGAACGGCCCCGCACTCGATCGCGAGTGCGGGGCCGTTCGGCGTTCCGGCGCTATGTGGGGTACGGGCCGGGAGCCGTCCCGTACGCCGGGCGGGCCTGCCGGCGCCGAGCCGCCTTCACTCTCGCCCGGGTGACACGGGCCGCGTCCCGGTCGCGTTCGCGGGCGGTCCCGGACACCGCCGCCGCGTAGAAGTCCATCGAACCGTCGCCGTTCAGGCCGAGTACGAGGACGACGCACAGCACGGCAGCGGCGACGAAGAGAACCGACATTCGAATCACCCCTTCTGGGGTTCGGGTGCGTCACATGCGTGGTGGTGGGCTGCAGCGGTCAGACCGACACCACGGCCGGCTGGCCGCCCGGTGCGCCGGTGACTGCGTACACGGCGGCGTCGGCGTAGTCGGTGACGTACAGCGTGCCGGTGCCCGGATCGACGATCAGGGATCGGTAGGGTCCGTAGAACTCGGAAGTCGAACTGTCCGGGTCGGTCACGAACGTCCCGAGGACGGCGTAGTTCGAGGCGTCGACCACCGAGACGGTCCGCCCGTCCGCGCCGGAGACGTAGAGCAGTCGGCCGTCCGCGCTGATCGCCACGTTCTGTGCTCCCTCGGGCAGCCGGACCGCCGCAAGTTGGGTCCCGTAGTTGGCACTGGACCGGTCGACGTCGATCACCGCGACGACCTCGTATCCGCCCGTCACACGCCAGAGCCGTCCGGTGCTGTCCTGAATGAACGATCCGTTGGAGTAGCCGCCGCTGGCGAGCTCCACAGTGCTGACGTGGTAGGTGGCATAGGCTCGCGTGCCGGTCGCGTTGACAGCGACGCTGCTCGTGACATCCGTGAACTCGCTGCTCGAGCGGGTGAGGTCCCACGCGGGCCCGACGCTCACGGTGCGGATCGCTGTCATGGATTGGGTGTCGATCACGGTGACGGCCGCGCCGTTCGTGCCGTACAGGCGACTGCCGTCCTTGCTGACGGCCAGGTCGGTGAAGGTGCCGAGGGGTCGCGAGATCACGACGGTGTTGGTGGCTGTGTCGATCACGGACACGGTGCCGTCCTCGCCGCTGGTGTACAGGCGAGTGCCCGCGGCGTTCACGGCCATCTCCTGCGCCAGGCTCATCCCCTGGAATTCGGGGTCGGTGGGAAGCAGGAGCGTGTCGACGACCGTGCCTGTGGTCGTGTCGATCACCGAGACGGTGCCGGTGTAGGGACTGTTGACGTACACCCGGTTGACCAGCGGGGAGGCCGCGATGTTCGACGACGCCCAGTCGACCGCGATCGACGACCCGACGACCTGGCCGCTGTTGCGATCGATCACGCTCACCGAGCCTTCGTCGCTCACGACGTACAGCCGGTCTCCGGCGAGCACCGCTTCGCTCGGACCGCTTCCCACTGCTGTTTCCCTCGAATCTACGGTGAACGTGCCTGTGGCCGCGGCCGGTGAGATCGGGACGGTGACGGCGACGTTGGTCACGTACTGGCCGTCACCGACGGTGAGGGTGACTGTGTCGGTGTGCGCTCCCGGCGTCTGCCGGGCGAGGTCTCGGGTGGCCTGAGTCGGGGTGTAGACGAACGCTCCGACACCGGCGGTGACGACGGAGCCGGATGCCGGTGAGGCATAGGTGACGGTGACCGGGTCGCCGTCCGGGTCGGGCGGGATCGTGATCGTGACCGCGCCGTCGGAGGCGCGGGGAGTGCCGACCGTGGATGCCGCGGACGGCGCGGAGTTCACCTGGGTGAGGGACAGTGCCAGCGCCCGGCCATCGGCCGCGTCGGTGACCAGCCACCGAGTGCCGTCGGCGTTCTTGACGATGCTGTGCGCGCCGGCCTCCGGAGACGTGTCGATGCCGATATCGGACACCACGGCGCCGGTCGCGGTATCGATGACCCACAACCGATCGGAGTCCGTCACCACGTACGCCGCGCTGCCGTCGGAGGAGAAGCTCACGGCGGTCGGACGGGCTCCGACGGCGACGGTCTTGGCGACGGTGTTGCTGACGGTGTCGATGACGGCGACCTTGCCGGTGCCGCCGAGGGTGACGTACGCGCGTGTCCCGGTCGGGTTGACGGCGACGGCGTTGGGTGAGGTGCCGGTGCCGATGTTGACGGTCGTCAGGACGGTGTTGTTGGTGGTGTCGATGACGGCGACCTTGCCGGTGCCGCCGAGGGTGACGTACGCGCGTGTCCCGGCCGGGTTGACGGCGACGGCGTTCGGGGCGGTGCCGGTGCCGATGGTGACGGTCTTGACGACGGTGTTGTTGGCGGTGTCGATGACGGCGACCTTGCCGGTGCCGCCGAGGGTGACGTACGCGCGCGAGCTCTTCGGGTTGACGGCGACGGCGTTCGGAGTGGTGCCGGTGCCGAAGGTGACGGTCTTGACGACGGTGTTGGTGCCGGTGTCGATCACCGACAAATTTCCACTGCCACTGTTGGTCACGTAGACCTGTGAGCCGTCCGTCTTCGCGGCGACGGCGGTCGGTGAGGTTCCGATTCCGACGGTCACCGTACGGATGACGGTGTTGTTGGAGTCCAGTACGGACACGCTCCTGGAACCCGGGTTGGCCACGTACGCGTTGGTCTTCGCGAACGCGGCTCCGGCCGGGCCGGAGCCCACCGCGGCTGGCGACTGCGTGAGCTGCATCCGGGCCGCCGATACCGGTACCTGCACGGTCACCGGTGTACTGGTCTGCCCGGAGGTGACGGTGACGATGAACGAGTCGTAGTCCGCACTCGGGTCCAGCGCCGCGGCCTGCCGCGCGGCGGAGGTCGGGGTGTAGGTGAAGGTGCCGGTCGCATCGACAGCGGCCGAGCCACGGCTCGGCTGACCGGTGATCGCGTAGCCGAGCTGGCTTCCTGCCGGGTCGATCGTTCCGCTGACCTTCCCGGTTGTGCGGTCCGGAGCCCCGACGACCGGCCCGGTTGCGGCGGTGACAGCCAGTGTCGTACCGGCGGACAGGTCGCTGCCGAAGGCCGTCGCCATCGTCCTACCGGCGGACAGGTCGCTGCCGAAGGCCGTCGCATCCGCGGCTGGGTCGCCGAACGACTCGACCGGTTGGCTCGTGGTCACCTGAGCGGCGGCCAGGCCCCGGTTCGCGTCGGTGGTGACGGCCGTTTCCTGTCGCCGGCACCATGCCGCGGCCAGCGCCACGAATGTCGGTGACTCGATCGGCGCGAGCGGGTCGTTGGACAGGTGCGGGCTCAGCCCTACGGCTCCCAGGATGCTGGACACGACGCGGGAGGCGGTTTCCGCCGCCTCCGAGGGGGTCGGGACGGCCGCGGCGATTGTCTGCACGGCCTCGCTCCCGTGTGCCTGCCGCGACAGGGCTGTCGAACTCAGGGCCGTCGGCGCGTCGAGCGTGGCGCCGGCGGCCGGGGATGCCCCCGGCAGCCCGAACAGCCCTGCCGCCCCCGGCGGCACGCGGATGCCTGCCGGTCCCGGCAGCCCCGCAAGGGCCGCCTGCGCGTTCGGCGCGGGCCCCCGCATGGCCGGGTTCGTTGCCACCGCGGCCGGGCTGGGTTCCGTGCCGGCCCGGGTGTCGGATTCCGTGCTCGCCTGGTCCGCACCCACGGCGGTCATCGACTCCGGCCCGCCGGCTCCGGCCGTGTTCGTGCCGTCCGTGTCCGCGCGCGAGTCCGAGGTCGGTGCCGGTGCCGGTGCCGACGGTGCGAGTGAGTTGAGGCCCGAGGAGTCGGCACGTTCAGCGGGTCCGGCGCTCTGCGCGTTCCCGGTGCCGGTGTTGTCGACGGCGGTGTTGTCGATGGCGGCCTGGCCCGCGATGGCCGCATCCGGTCCCGCAGATCCAGCTCCGTCGGCGACCGCGTCGGGGGCCGGTGTGCCGCCGTCCACGGTCTGGCCGGATGACCCGGCGGGCGCTGTCGAGGCGTCCGGTGCAGTCCTGCTGGTGTCGATGTTCGGGGCGGATTCGTTCGTCGTATCGTCGGTGGATTGCCCGGTTGCGGGGCCGATTCCCGACGAATGCGAACCGTCTCGTGTCGAGTTCGAGTCGCTGCTGTCCGACGTGCGGTCGTTCGAGTTGCGGTTCGACGGGCTGTCCGAGGTGCTGTTGTCCGAGGTGCTGCTGTTCGAGTGGCTGTTGTCCGACGTGCGGTCGTTCGAGTTGCGGTTCGACGTGCTGCTCTGCGAGTCGCGGTGCGACGTACGATCGGCCGACCCGCTGTGCGCCGACGTGCCGTCCGAGGAGCCGACGCTCGACGACGTGCCCGAGTCGTTGTCGGCGGGGGCGGCAGCCGCTACGCCGACCGGTGCGGCCACGGCAAGTCCGATGCCCAGCGTGACCGCCAACTCGCCGATGTACGCGAGGTGCTTTTCGTTGCTCACGATAGGTCCAATCCTCGTCGGCGCCGCAGTCCCGTTCGAGGGTCACTGTGTCGCCGTCACAAGAACAAGCGTGGTCGGCGCAGCGGCCACGAGACCATCCCGCGAATCTGGGATTGTGACCGGAAGGGACGGGCGTACGCTTCAGAGGTGACCGGAGATGCGTGGTCGCACGTCAGCGACGGCATCGAACGGCTGCGTCATCGTCGCCTGACCTGGGTGGATTTCGGTGCGGCCGCCGCTGAAACGCTCTCCGGAGGTCTCCGATTCGACGCGTTCTGCGTCCACACCGTCGACCCGGGAACGATCTTGTTCACCAGCAGCATCAACCGTGGCGTCCAGTGCTCGGGATCCTGGCTCGCGCACCACGAGTACGCCATCGACGACGTCAACCAGTGGAGATACCTGGCCCGCAGCGGAAAGATCGCCGGCTCGACGAGTATCGACACCGGCGGTGACCTGTCCCGGGCGACTCGGTACCGCACGCTCGAGGCGTACGGGTTCGGCGACGAGCTCCGCGTGGCGCTGGTCGCCGACGGAATCTACTGGGGTGCCGCAGCATTCCTGCGCCACTCGGACCGGCCCGCGTTCACCGAGGCCGACGTCGGGAAGCTGAAGGCGCTGGCGCCTTCCCTCGCCGCCGGAATGCGGCGGGCGGTTCTGGGCGAGCCTGCATCGTTCGCGACGACGGACCTCGACCATGGGCCGGGAGTCGTCGTGCTCGACGAGCACGGCCGAATGGAGTCGATCTCGCCGGCGGCCGAGCGCTGGATCGCCGAATTCGTCGAGGAGCCCACGCCCGTGCAACCGTCCGAAGCCAAGGTGGTATAGGCGATCGCCGCCCGAGCACGCGCGATCCCGGTGGGCGCCGACCCGGTCGAGCGCGCGGCCCGCGTCCGCGTCCGTACCCGCAGCGGGGTGTGGCTGCTGGTCTACGGCACCCGGCTGACCGGCAACCGTGGGTCGGCACGAACGGCGGTGATCATCCACCCCGCCACTCCGCAAGATGTCGCTCCGGTGATCGCGCTGTCCTACGGCCTGACCGATCGTGAGAGCCAGGTGGCGATGCACTGCGTTCAGGGCCGAGACACCCGAGGTATCGCCCACACGCTCGCCCTGTCGCCGTTCACCGTTCAGGATCACCTCAAGTCGATCTTCGCGAAGACCGGCGTCCACAGCCGAGGTGAACTGGTCGGCCGGATCTTCCTGGATCACTACTGCACTCGGTGGGAAGCTCCGACGCCCGAACCGCCCGGCCTGCGCGTGCTCGGCCTCAACCCGGTCCACAACCAGGTCCATCGGGCGGCCCGTGAGTGAGTTCCACGCCGATGCGGTGAAGGTTGCGCATGGGGGAGTGGGGGCGTTTCACGTCTATCGTTGGGGACGAACCGGACATTCGGCTCCGGCGCAGCGAGAGCGAACCTGAGGGAGCGGTGTGATGGCGGGCAAGGGAATCGACCGGAACAAGACACAGGCGGCACTGGAGACGGTCAAGGAAAGCCCGGCAATCGCCGCGATCGTCGCCGCGCCGGTGGTGATCGGTTTCGGTGTGCTGTGGTGGGCGATCGGATTCTGGCCCGCGCTCCTCGCGGTGATCGTGGTCGCGGCCGTGGTCGTGGGGCTTCGCAAGTTCCTCGGGTGATCGGTGGTTCCGTCAGCGGAACCAGGCGAGGTCGGGGTTGGTCCGTACGGTCCGCCCGGTGATCCGCGCGAACAGCTTCGACCGGTGGAGTCTGACTGCCAGGCGCTCCGATCGGTACATGAGCCACGCCGGAATTCGGCGGACCGGCACGTCGTAGCACCCGATGTAGTCCGTGACCTCCTTGTTGAAACTCAGCTTGAACTGTCCCACGCCGTACAGCGGGTGCTCCGTGTCGTCGATCGTCGCCGACGACGGCGAGCCGTACATGTCGTAGCGGGTGCACCCGCCCTCCCGGGCCCAGCGCATGATTTCCCACTGCACCGCGTGCCCTACACCGTGGGCGCCCAGCCCGTTACCCTCCGAGCTTCCCGGATCCTTCCGGACGGACGCGCCGGTCAGGTACAGCGCGCTTTCTCCGAGCCTCATCGCGTAGGCGCCGGCGACGATCCTTCCCTCGTGACGGGCGAAGAACAATTGCCCGTTACCCGCCGCCTGGAGCTGCTGGTAGGAGCCGGTGGTCGCAGCGAGATTCATGATCGAGAACCGCTGATCCGCGGTGGCCTGCAGGAGTTCGTATTTGAGTCGGCAGTTCTCGTCGGTGGCCTCGACCCGTTCGACGACAACGCCGTCGCGGGCCGCACGCTTGATCCACCGCCGCGCGCGCGTGCTGAACCTCCCGAGCACCTCCTCGTCGGTGCCGCTGATGTCGACCAGCACCGTGTGATCGGTGGTCCAGGAGATCGTGCGCCGGAGTCCCCGGCTCTCGAGGTGGCGCCGGACCGTGTCGTCCTCCCTGATCTGCGGGTCGACGCGAACGGTGAAGATCCCGTTCTCCGCTGCGAGTGCGACCAGGGCGTCGGTGACAAGCAGCAGGTCGTCGACGTCGCTCACGCCCGGCCCGGGAATCTGCCAGAAGGAGCCGAGGCGTGGAACCCGCACCTGGGCCGCGGTCACCGCGAGGTCGTCCACGAACAGGTAGACCGGTGTGTGGCCTTGAAGCCGCAATGACTCGGCAAACGCGTGACTGCGGAAGACGGAGCCCTCGTCGGGATTGCGGACGACGAACTCGTCCCAGAGTTCGATCTCTTCGGGAGTGGCGAATCGCGCCCGAGGGTTCCCCGATGTGGGTGTCGAGTGCTTATATAGTTCGTGCTGCGAACTTTCGTTCCTGGTCACCGTCGAACTCCCCCGGTCTCGTTCGACCCACCTGGGCAGCCTCGGTCGTGCGTCCATGGCAGATGGGCCAGAAAACGGGGACATCGTATGGCGCGGAGCGGTCCGCCGCCCGGCGAACCGGCAAATGTGTCGCAATTTCACCTTTCGGGCGCTTTGGTGCACGCGCGCCCGGTGGTACCCATGGTGAGTCGTCCGGTGTCGCAGGCCGTCGCGGATCGTCGGTGGCGTTGTCGAAAAACTCGGCCGGTCAACCGTGGATTCTCGGTGACTCTGCTTGCGTTGCCCGGGTATTGTTGCGAGAACAGGTTCTAGTTTGGAGGAGATCGACAGTGGCGTTCGTGATCACTCAGCCTTGCTGCAACGATGCCAGTTGCACCGAGGTGTGCCCGGTGGACTGCATCCATCCGACGCCGGACGAGCGGGCGTTCAAGACCACCGAAATGCTATACATCGACCCCGAGACCTGCATCGACTGCGGTCTCTGTGTGGACGCCTGCCCGGTGAACGCCATCTTCCGCGACGACGACCTGCCCCCGGGGATGGAGCGGTACGCGTCGATCAACGCCGACTACTTCGCTGCCGTTGACGTCGAGGACGCGGCCCCCGGACCGTCGCTGAAGTTCCCCAAGACCGACCAGGACCCGTTCCGGGTCGCGATCGTCGGCTCCGGTCCTTCCGGCTTCTACGCGGCGCGGGAGTTGCTGGCGCTCAAGCGGTCCGGGATCGAGGTCGACATGTTCGACCGACTGCCGACCCCGTGGGGGCTCGTGCGCGCCGGTGTCGCGCCCGACCATCCGGAGACGAAGGCCGTCACCGACCTCTTCGCCGAGGTGTCCCGCAGGCCGGGGTTCCGCATGCACCTCAACGTCGAGGTCGGCAAGCACATCACCCACGCCGAACTGCTCGAACACCACCATGCGGTGCTCTATGCGGTTGGCGCGCCCAGCGACCGGCACCTCGGCATCCCGGGGGAGGACCTGCCCGGCAGCCTCGCCGCGACCGAGTTCGTGGCCTGGTACAACGGCCATCCCGACTATGCCGGACGGGAATTCGATCTGACCGGTACGCGAGCCGTCATCGTCGGCAACGGCAACGTCGCGCTCGACGTGGCGCGGTTGCTGGTCGTCGATCCCGACACCCTCGCCAAGACCGACATGGCGCAGCACGCCGTCGAGGCACTGCGGGCGAGCTCGATCGAGGAGGTCGTGTTGCTCGGCCGCCGCGGGCCCGCGCAGGCGGCGTTCACGAACCCGGAACTGCTCGCGCTCGGGTACCTGCCGGGAGTCGACATCGTGGTCGATCCAGCGGAACTCGAACTCGACGACGTCAGCGCCGCCGAGGTCGAGGGCAACCCGGCGAAGAAGCTCAAGCTCGACATCCTGCGCGAGTACGCAGCCCGCCCCCTGGCCGGTCACCCCAAGCGAATCGTGTTGCGGTTCCTGGCTTCCCCGGTCGAGGTGCAGGGCGCCGACCACGTGACCGGGCTGCTCGTCGCCCGCAACGAAATGGTCGCGGACGAGTCCGGCACGATGCGCGCCCGCAGCACCGGCGACACCGAGCTCCTCGAGACCGGCCTGGTGCTCAGGTCCGTCGGCTACCGCGGGGTCCCCGTCCCGGACATGCCGTTCGACGAGGCGCGGGGCACCATCTCGAACGTCGGCGGCCGCGTCACCGAGGTCGGCACCGACGTGCCGGTCGCCGGTACCTACACGGCGGGCTGGATCAAGCGGGGGCCTTCGGGTGTCATCGGCACCAACCGGCAGTGCTCGCACGACACCGTCGCGCTGATCCTCGAAGACCTTGCGGCAGACCGGTTGAACCCGCCGAAGGGGGACCGCGACGCGCTGGTGGCGCTGCTCGCGGACCGGCAGCCCGACGAGGTCGACTGGGCGGGCTGGAAGCTGATCGACGCCCGCGAACGCGAGCTCGGCAAGGCTGCGGGCCGGCCCCGAGTCAAGCTGCTCGACGTCGGCGAGATGGTGTCGATCGCAAAGGGGTGACCCTCACGGGCATGTGACGGAGACGTCGAGCCGGGCCATCCGCGCGGTGGCCCGGCCGACGCCATCGACAAGGAACCACAGCGTCACCGAGTCCGCGTCCTCGCGCCGCCTGACGACCAGGTGCTCGCCGGAGGTGATCGGGGATCGGTACTCGATCACCAACCGGTGCGGCCCGGCCAGCAGATCGGGGCGCGTGATCGCGTGGTCCTCGACGGCATGCAGGTACGCGGCGTTGTTGACGTGCTCGAGGGGGTCGAGGTCCGTCGACCGCAGCGGGAACGGGGTGTCGGTGCCGTCGTCGTCCGGCATCGGCTCGTCGAGCCAGGACTTCCACTTGAGCCGGTTCTCGTCCGTGTGGCTGCCGAGCAGGGCGAGGGTGCCGTCACTGATCCGGGTCGGCATCCCCGTGTCCGGGTTGATGTTGATCCAGAATCCCTCGGTCTCGATCCGGGCACCGCCCTCGCTGCGGAACTGCACACGCATGTTCGACCAGCGCGTGGAGTAGGCCGAGCACCACCGGCGCAGGTGCATCCGGTCCGGCCACAACGCGGGGGTGAGCACGTCGATCACCGTGCGGCGCAGGATCCAGACGGGATCGGAGTCTCCGAATTCGCCGGCGTCGACATTGTCGGAGGCGATGTCCTGCAGGTACCGGGCGATCCCGTCGAAGCGGAGCCGGTTGTCCGGGGCGACGTCGCCGGTCCGAACCGGACGGGACGTGGCGAACAGCTCGCCGCGGGCGGGCGGAGGGGCGAGCGGCTGATCGAACGGCAAGGCGGGTCCTCTCCTGGGGTGGGCGCCGGGTGCGCCCCAGTATCGCCGAACCATCGCCCACCCCGTTGGAGTGGTGAGGCACTGCCTCGTGACCTTTGTGAGGCGCCGCCTCAGCGGGGGACGTGAAACGCCGTCAGGGTCGCCCCGGCGGCGTGGATCCCAGACCAGGCGTCGGTGACGGAGAGGGTCGCAAGCGCCGAGGTGGGGAACTTGTCCGAGATCCGGTCGGCGTATCGCGACCTCGGGTCGAGTGCCATCGCCGCGCCAGGAATGCCGGGGTCGTGACCGACGACAAGCAGGGTGCGGACATCGGTGTCGGCGCAGGCGATCTCGTGCAGCACCTGCGCCGGTGTCGCGCCGTAGAGCAGGTCGCTGTACCGGGTCGGTGCGTCGATACCGGTCGCGGCGAGGGTGAGACGGGTGCGGGTGGCGGTCGAGCACAGCACCGCGTCGACCGGCGGTTGGGTGCGCCGGATCCAGTCGCCGGCGAGGGCGGCCTCGCGTCGACCCCGCCGAGCGAGTGGCCGATCCTGGTCCCCGATGCCGTCGGGATACGCGGACTTGCCGTGGCGCATGAGGATCAGGGTGCGGACGGCGTCGGCCATGAACTGCAGCGTAGCCGCGCAGGGGAACGCCCGGGTGTACGGGAATATTCGGTTGCCCGACGGGCCGGCATCGTGATCGGATCGACGGGCTGGGTGATTGCCCTCACAAGTGTTCGCGTTTGGGTGGCGGTGTGCGTCATCGTTGACACTTGCCTTGTGTCACGAGGTGCGTGGATTCACCGGGTCTCGGTCGATCATCACCCACCCGTTCCGGCACGCCAGTTCTGCCAGTATCACTCGCGGGCGAAGTCCGCCGAGCCAATCGCAATTGTCAGGAGACCTCATGACGACGCCGACACCTCCGGGAGCCCCGGCGGCCTCGGACAAGATCGACGGCGCAGTTCTCAAGATCGCCAGCGTGGTGGTGCTCGGTGCCATCATGTCCATCCTCGACGTCACCGTCGTGTCGGTCGCGCTGCCGACCTTCATGCAGGAATTCGACGCCACCTACGCGACCGTCGCCTGGACGATGACCGCGTACACGCTGGCGCTGGCGACCGTCATCCCGGTCACCGGGTGGGCGGCCGACCGGTTCGGCACCAAACGGCTCTACATGACGGCGCTGGTGCTGTTCGTGGCGGGTTCGGTGCTGTGCTCCATGGCGTGGAACATCGAGTCCCTGATCGCGTTCCGCGTGGTTCAGGGTCTCGGCGGCGGCATGCTGATGCCGCTCGGCATGACGATCATGACGCGAGCCGCCGGCCCGCAGCGGGTCGGCCGGGTGATGGCCGTGCTCGGCATCCCGATGCTCCTCGGTCCCATCTGTGGACCGATCCTCGGCGGCTGGCTGATCGAGGCCGCGACCTGGCACTGGATCTTCCTGATCAACCTGCCGATCGGCATCATCGCGCTGATCGCGGCGTTCGTGCTGCTGCCCTCCGACAACCCGCAGCCGTCGGAGTCGTTCGACTTCCTCGGCATGCTGCTGCTCTCGCCCGGTCTGGCGCTGTTCCTTTTCGGTGTGTCCTCGATCCCCGAGACCGGGACCGTCGCGTCCGCTCGCGTTCTCGTCTCGGCAGTCGTCGGCCTGGTGCTGGTGATCGCGTTCGTGTTCCATTCGCTGCATCGCGCCGATCACCCGCTGATCGACCTGCACCTGTTCAAGAACCGCAACCTGACCATCGCAGTGTGCACCTCGAGCCTGTTCGCGATCGCGTTCATGGGCGCCGGCCTGCTGTTCCCGAGCTACTTCCTGCAGGTGCGCGGTGAGACCACCCTCGCGGCGGGCCTGCTGCTGGCCCCGCAGGGTATCGGAGCGATGGTCACGATGCCGATCGCGGGCAACCTGGTCGACAAGATCGGCCCCGGCAAGATCGTCATGTTCGGTGTCGCGTTGATGTCGGTCGGCATGGGTGTCTTCACCCAGCTCGGTGCCGACACCCCGTATCCGCTGCTGCTCGGGGCGCTCTTCGTGATGGGTCTCGGCATGGGCTGCACGATGATGCCGATCATGACCGCTGCGATGCAGACGCTCACCGATCAGACGGTGGCCCGCGGTTCGACCTTGATGAACATCGTCCAGCAGGTGGCCGGTTCGATCGGCACCGCGACGATGTCGGTGGTGCTGACCAACCAGATGCTCGATCGGGGTCTCGACACCAAGACCGTTGCCATGCAGCATGTGCCGGAAGTTGCCGCCGCGCAGCCTCCGGGCATGGCGGAGCAGATTCTCGGTCAGGCCGCGGACGCGTTCGGCAACACCTTCATGGTCGCGCTGGTGCTACTGCTGCTGACGCTGATTCCGGCGTTCTTCCTGCCGCGCCGCAAGCCGGCCGCGCCCGTCGAGGGCGAGTCGGCGCCGATGATGATGCACTGACGTAACCCGCGCCGCGCCCGTTCCCCGCTGTCGCATTCGGTCACCTCGAGTGGCCCGATGTGACAGCGGGGAACTGTGCGTTCGGGGGTCACTTCGCCGTCCGGCTCCGGTCGATCAACGCGGCGGATCCCTGCGCGGCGGCGCACAGCGTGGTGCCGTTCGGGCCCTCGACGTACACCTCGCATCTGCACAGCGCCTGCCTGCCGGTGCCGGTGACGACGCTCGCCTCGGCTCGCAGCAGCGTGCCGACGGCGGGACGCAGGTAGCTGATCGTGAACCCGGAGGTGACGATGCTCGGTCCGAGCACCGTGCC
Source organism: Rhodococcus sp. NPDC004095 (assembly GCF_053604015.1). NCBI lineage: Bacteria > Bacillati > Actinomycetota > Actinomycetes > Mycobacteriales > Nocardiaceae > Rhodococcus > Rhodococcus sp. NPDC004095. The sequence goes on along the minus strand of NZ_JBSGGS010000004.1, from coordinate 274,056 downwards.
CGCCGCGAAGGTCAGCGCGTTGTCCGCGGCGTACGACAGCACCCCGCCGTGCACGAAACCGTGCTGCTGCAGCAGCTCGGGCCGGATCGGGATCTCGAGGGTGGCGATGCCCTCGGAGTACTCGGTGACCCGGGTACCGAGGAGGACACTGAACGGTTGCGCCGCCAGGACCGCGGCCGCGTCGGTGAGAACAGGGGGCGGGACGTCGTTGCGACTGTTCACGGCCGCGATGATGCCACCACGGCGCGGTCGAGGTTGGGCGTGGCGCCGCAATCCTGTCGGTGCCCGGCGTTAACGTCTAACGCAGCGGAACCGATGTGGGAAGCACACACGGAAGAAGGCGCACCATGGCGACCGTACCCACGCCGACCGAAGCCCGACTCGCTGCCGGCACCTCGACTGCATCCGCGACGGAGGGCAGTGACTGGGCCTTTTACGCCGTCGTCGGCACCTCGGTCCAGGGTGGTCACACCCTGGCGCGCTTCGGCCCGGAACGGACTGCTCTCGGCGCGCTGCGGTTGGCGGTGCAGTCGGTCAACCACACCGCCTACTCGATGCTCGAACAGGGCGTTCCCGGCGACCCCTGTGCCGACCCGCGCCTGCTGGAACGGCTGCCCGTCACCGACTTCAGCATCGAGCGGCGTCGTCCCGGCAGTGCCGAACCCGACATGACGTGGGGGCTGACGGGCGGTCGGCACCAGCGACGGCGTCGGGCCGCCTGAGTTCGCGGGCCGTCAGGCGCGGCGACGCCCGTAGACGAAGTATGCGATCGGGCCGAGGAAGTTGACGAACGACGCAGCCGTCCACGCCTTCTTCGACCCGCGGATCGTGTTCGGGTCGCGACGGCGGATGTCGAGCAGGGCGGCACCGGTCAGTGCGATCTGGATGGCGGCGGCGACCGCGATCGGGACGCGGAGGCGGGGATCGAGGGGCTTGCGGCTCATGGCCTCAGTATCGTCGTTCGCCGGTGCGGTCGCCGAGCGCAACACGCGACCGCTTTCCGAATCCGACCCGGGATCCCGGCCTGTCACTCGGTGCGGGTCAGGTGGTACCACCGGGGTGCGGCGCTGCGCAGTGGGCGGGGAAGCTCGGTCGGGTCCGACGCCTCGTCCTTGTCGAGTGTCCAGTGGGTGAAGGTCCGCGCCACTTCCGCGTGACTGACGCCCGCGGGGACCGGACCGCGCCGGCCCGGACTGAACGCGAACATCAGCAGGTGCGCGCCGGGGTCGGTGACGGCGGTGACCTCCCGCGCGTAGTCGAGGCGCTGCGAGTGGGTCAGCCCGTGGAAGCATCCGACGTCGAGCACGAGGTCGAATGCGCTACCGGCGAAGGGGCCCAGTCGGGTGGCATCGCCGACGAGGAACGTGACGTCCACCTTTTCGGCGGCGGCCTTGCGGCGGGCCCGTTCGACGGCCGCATATACCGCGTCCACGCCGGTCACGTGCCAGCCGCGGCCGGCGAGTTCGATCGAGTGGTCGCCGGTGCCGCATCCGACGTCGAGGGCCCGACCGGGCTTGCCCGACCGTTCCTCGTGGTCCAGGTGGTCGCCGAGTTCGCGGCGAAATCCGGCTCGCGGGTGTTCCCACGGTGTGATCCGGAGTAGGTATGCGAGCGTGTATCCCAGATGGTTCATTGTGGCTCCCGACCGCATGGGCGCCGATGTGGCCGTCGCCCGAGTGCAGTGTGCGCCGGCGGCTGCGCCGCTGTCCAGGGCGATCTCGGCGACACGGAATAAGAACGTGTTCTATATTTGCATCGTCTGCGTTCTTTACCCGAAAACACTTGGAGTTCACGACATGTACGAGTGGTCCGACACCGACCTGATGTTCCGCGACGCGCTGCGTGGCTTCATCGACAAGGAGATCAAGCCACACGTCGACAAGCTCGAGAGCGGTGAACTGCCTCCGTTCGGGATCATCCGGAAGATGTACGCCACCTTCGGCATGGACGAGATGGCGCGGGAGGCGCTCGACAAGGCCTTCGCGAAGGAGGAGGCGCGCGAGCGCGGCGAGACCGTTGCCGAGTCGGGGGAGAAGGGCGGCGGGTTCAGCGGCGCCGGCAGCATGGGCGTGATCCTCAACAGCGAACTCGCGGGTGTGAGTCTCGGCCTCGTCGCGTCGATGGGTGTGAGTCTCGGCCTCACCGTCGGCACGCTGCGCAGCCGCGGCACCCTGGCGCAGAAGAAGCGCTGGCTGCCCGAGCTCGTCACCATGGAGAAGGTGGGCGCGTGGGCGATCACCGAGCCCGACTCCGGCTCGGATGCGTTCGGCGGCATGAAATCCTACGTCCGCCGCGACGGCGAGGACTACATCCTCAACGGCCAGAAGACCTTCATCACGAACGGGCCGTACGCGGACGTGACCATCGTGTACGCGAAGCTGGACGAGGGGGACGCCTCGGTCGATCGCCGGGACCGCAAGGTCCTCGGCTTCGTGCTGGACAAGGGCATGGAGGGCTTCACTCAGAGCGCTCCGTTCAAGAAGATGGGCATGAACTCTTCGCCCACCGGCGAGCTGTTCTTCGACAACGTCCGGATCACCAAGGACAGGCTGCTCGGCGAGACCGAGAACCCTGCGAAGGGTGACGGCAAGGAGAGCGCGAAGGAGTCGTTCGCGGCCGAGCGCATCGGCATCGCGTCACTCGCACTGGGCATCATCAACGAGTGCCAGCGCCTGTGCATCGACTACGCCAAGAACCGCAAGCTGTGGGGCAGGGAGATCGCACAGTTCCAGCTCATCCAGCTCAAGCTGGCCGAGATGGAGGTTGCGCGCCTCAACGTGCAGAACATGGTGTTCAACGCGATCGAACGCACCGCGGCAGGCAACAAGGTGACGCTCGCGGAGGCGTCGGCGATGAAGCTGTATTCCTCGCGCGCGGCCACCGAGGTCGCGATGGAGGCGGTGCAGCTGTTCGGCGGCAACGGTTACATGGCCGAGTACAAGGTGGAGCAGCTCGCGCGGGACGCCAAGTCGCTGATGATCTATGCGGGCAGCAACGAGATCCAGGTGACCCACATCGCCAAGGGGCTTCTGGCCTGAGGGTGCCTCCGGCCGGCCGCCTTCAGTCGGTCAGCCGGTAGAAGCGCCAGAACCCGAAGTTCTCGATCGGGAGGACCTCGAAGCCGGTGAACCCGGCCGCGGAAGCGTAGTCGCGCAGCGTGTTCGGCCGCATCACGGTTCCGGTGCCCGCGCTCGGCGGATGACTCATGCCGTCGGGAAGGCAGACGAACAGGCTGAAGCCGTACATCAGGCGTTCGGTCTCGTCACCGGGAGCGGTGAACTCCTCCGCGACGGCCTCGTCCATGACGACCACGCACCCGCCGGGCCGCAGTGACCGCCGCGCAGCGGTGAGGACGGCGACCGGGTCCGGCATGTCGTGGACGCACTCGAACGCGAACACCGTGTCGAAGGCCGCGCCCGGCAGCTGCGCGGCGTCCCCGGTGTGGAAGGCGATCCGGTCGGCGACCTCAGCCGGGACGTTGCCGGTCGCCATCCGCACCGAGGGTTCGTCGACGTCGTATCCGTCGACGCGCGCGTCGGGGTAGGTGCGGGCCAGCGTGATCGTGGACCAGCCGCCGCCGCAGCCGATGTCGGCGATCCGGGTTCCGGCCCGGCGCAGCTGTGAGTCGAGGTCGGGGACGGATTCGAGCGCGCCCGGCAGCTCCCGCTCGTACCAGGGCCGGTTCATGTCGGCCTGGGATTCGCGGGCATCGCCGCCGAACTGCGCCCAGCCCACGCCGCCCCCGTTGCGGTACGCGTCGAGCAGGGCGGGAAGCTGGCCGGCCGCGCCGGCGAACATCCGGGCGAGTGGAGCCAGGTAGGTGAGGCTGGTGGTGTCGGTCAGCACTTCCGCGGCGGCGGCAGGCAGCGTGAACCGGCGCGGGCCGACTTCGCTCACCTCGGCCTCGAGAAGCCCGGTCACGGCCTGTTGTTCGAGCCACTCGCGGGTGTAACGGGGGTCGGTGCCGGTCCGGGCGGCGAGGTCGTCCGCCGTTGCCGGGCCGTCCGAGGCCAGGTTGCGGTACCAGCCGAGCCGGTCGCCGAGGTAGATCGCGAGCAGATCGATGGTCCCGAGAGACGCGTCCAGCAGGCGCTGCGCGAGTAGGTCGGTGGGAGACACGGTGGTGGACACGGGTGGCCCTCCTTCGATCACGGGAGCGGGATCGGTGTCTCCATCGTGGTCCCCCGCAACGGCGGTGTCACCGCCTCAGGACCGGCGTGCGCCCCTGTCGAGTTCCTCCACCAGGGCCCGGAGCGTGGACTCGGTGTGGGCGACGGCGGTGCCGACTATCGGCTCGACGATCTTCGCAAGGGCCCTGCCGAGCAGGCCGCCGGGCAGCGTGTAGTCGAAGTCGACGGCCAGTTCGGTGTGACCGTCGTCGGTGGGGGAGAAGCGCCACGTCGACCCGTTGCTGATGCCGTCCACGGATTCGAGGCGGATCAGCCGGTCCTGCTCCCACTCGGTGATCCGGACCCGTGAGTGCAGTGCCTTCGGGCCGAGTTGCATCGTCGCGTCGAAGGTGGCGCCGAGGCCCTGGTTCTCCACGCCGACGGGCGCGAAGCGCGTTACCCCGAACATCCAGCGGGGGACGTTGCGGTAGTCGTCGACGTACGCGAATCCGGTGCCGACGGGGGCCTTGGCGACGGCGGTGCGGTGAATGTGACCCATGATTCTCCTCGAGTGGCCAGGTCCCCAGGGACCTGTTACCGACAGTAACGGATACATACTCGAGTTGGGTGCAGGTTGGACCGGGCGATGTGCGCATAGGGTGGAACGGTGGAGCAGCGCGAACGGGACGAGAAGGGCAGGCCCCGTAACGAAAGGCCCCGGGACGGACTGGGTCGCCCGCTGCCCCGTGGGGCGATCGGCGTCCCACGCGCGCCCGAGGGTCTGATCCGGACTCCGTCCGACACGGTGGCCGAGGCGCAGCGACTGTTCGACGCAGGGATGCCGTTTCACGCGCACGAGGTCCTCGAGGATGCCTGGCGGTCGGCGCCGGAGGCCGAGCGTTCGTTGTGGCAGGGGCTCGCGCAGCTCGCGGTCGCGCTCACCCACTTGCGTCGGGGCAATCAGAAGGGGGCGCGGACCCTGCTCGCGCGCGGGAGCAATCGACTCAGGCCGTTCGCGGCCGATCCGCCCCACGGACTCGACGTGCGTGGACTGCTCCAGTGGTCGAACGACGTGCTGCTCGTGCTGGATTCCACCGGGTCCGGCGATGCCGTTTCCGGCCCGCGCCTGGCCGGCTGAACCCGGTCGGGGCGACGCCGGACGGCGAGGGCTCGGAGGGGCGCGGCGTGGGCGGCAGATCCGATCCCGAACAGGTTCACCTACCGGGATCGGATTCCGCCACTCGATCACGAAATGATTGCGGGAGCCCTAGCTCAGGCTGACGCCGAAGCTGCCGAGGCTGCCGAAGTTGAGCTCGAATCCGGTCGGGCTGAAGCTGCTTCCGATTGCCTGGGAGTTGATGGGCTGCACGCCCATCAGGTCGTGGACGATGTTCTCGAGCGATCCCATGTTTGCTCCTGAGGTCGAGGTCCGATGTGACGCCCCGGGTGAGGGGCGCACCAGTTCTACCGCACCCTGAAGCCCGGCGGATCGGATTTCCGGTAGGGGGTGTTCTGGTTCGGCTCGATGAAAGTTCTTGGTGTTCAACGCTATTCGATTTGATCGACTCGGGGAATGCGAAAGGCCACCGGCGTCAGCCGGTGGCCTTTCGGAGTGCTTCGCTTGCGTTACTCGGACGACAGGCCGCTGGTCGAGCCGCCGTCGCCGGAGCCGCTGGAGATGCTGTCGAGCGCGTCGAACACGATGGCCAGACCGCCGAACAGGTCCGCGAGATCAGACGAGAGCATAGTTACTCCTGGTTTGCTGGTGCCTACTTGGTGGACGCCTGGACAAGCGTTCGGCTATTTGTACACGACGAGACCTCATCGTGACCATGCTTTCCGGCGGAATCCTGGCTGATGTCCGCCGTTCGGCCGACATTCGCTGCGGTTTTCGTCGCGGCGCTGCGGTGGGTCAGCTGAAGAAGCTGGCCGAACCGAGATTCAGGACGTAGCTGGGGGTGGTGTCGACGTCGACCTCGGTGTTGGCGTCGGACTCCAGTAATGACGCAATGAGCGAGGTCAGGCCCGGCAGGGCTGGGATGACAATCACACCGTCTCCTCTGTGTGTCGGCGGGAAGTATTCGTGTCGGCGCGGATAGTACCGTCAGCTGCCGAAGTCGAGGGTGAAGAACGGAAGACCCACGCTGCTTCCGGTGTCGGCGGCGGCGGCGATGTCGCCGTCGGTGAGCAGGCTGGAGAGTGCGGTGATCGGATCGAGCATGGCTCACTCCTGGGGTTCGGTGGTGTGTGTCTGCGCCCGGGGTGGCGCCGGTCTGTTGTACAGCAAATCTGCGGCACTCGGAGTCGTTTTGTTGTCACGACAGTTGCGTTGAACGCTAATGCGGCGCAACGGTGTTCGTGCTTCCGGCAAGGGAGGTGGGGGTCCGTCCGTTCAGATAACAAGCATGCGTGCTTGCTTTTTTGTCGACGCGGGGTGATCCTGGACACATCATCGTGGAGGGAGATGCATGGCCGAGCTGGAAACGGTGGTCGCGGACCTGCTTGCCGAGGGCGCCGGGCTGGACGCACTGGTCGCCGACCTCGAGGTGGGCGGGTGGCGCACAGCCACGCCTGCTCCGGGGTGGACGATCGCGCACCAGATCGGGCATCTCGCCTGGACCGATCGCGCCGCCCTGCTGTCGGTGACCGACCCGGACGCCTTCGCAGAGTCGTTGACAGCGGCATGGGCGAACCCCACGGGATTCGTCGACGAGGGCGCCGAGGCGGAGGCCCGGCGGCCGCCGGCCGAACTGCTCGCGGACTGGAGGGCCGGCCGTGACGCCCTGGCGAAGGCATTGGCCGAGGTGCCCGCCGGAAGCAAACTGCCGTGGTACGGCCCGCCGATGAGCGCGATGTCCATGGCGACCGCGCGGCTGATGGAGACCTGGGCGCACGGACAGGATGTCGCCGCCGCGCTGGGAGTCGTGCCCGAGCGCACCGACCGGCTGCGGTCGATCGCGCACCTGGGGGTGCGTACCCGCGACTTCGCGTACGCCGTGCACGAACTGCCGCCGCCGGACACGGAGTTCCGGGTCGAGCTCGTTGCGCCGAGCGGTGAGCTGTGGGTGTGGGGGCCGGAGGACGCTTCCCAGCGGGTGACCGGACCTGCCCACGACTTCTGCCTGCTGGTGACGCAGCGGGCGCACCGCGACGATCTCGCGTTGACGGCGACCGGCGACGACGCCGACACCTGGTTGGGCATCGCCCAGGCGTTCGCGGGGCTGCCCGGCGCCGGGCGCGAACGAAAGGCGGGCGAGTGAGCAGGACGATCCGGATCGGAAACTGCTCCGGCTTCTACGGCGACCGGATCTCCGCGATGACGGAGATGCTCACCGGCGGTGAGCTGGACTACCTCACCGGCGACTACCTGGCCGAGCTGACCATGCTGATCCTCGGCAAGGACCGGATGAAGGACCCGGGCCTCGGCTACGCCAAGACCTTCCTTCGGCAGATGGAGGACGGCCTCGGCCTGGCGATGGACAGGGGCGTCAAGATCGTCGTCAACGCGGGTGGGCTCAACCCCGCCGGTCTGACCGCGAAGCTGCGCGAGCTGGCCGACCGGCTCGGCGTGCCGGCACGGATCGGGCACGTCGAGGGCGACGACCTGACGTCCCGCGCCGGCGAACTCGGGCTGGGGCAGCCGCTGACCGCCAACGCGTACCTCGGCGCCTGGGGTATCGCCGAGTGCCTCGCGGGCGGTGCCGACGTGGTCGTCACCGGCCGCGTCACCGACGCGTCGGTCGTGGTGGGTCCGGCGGCGCACCACTTCGGCTGGCAGCGAACCGATTACGACAGGCTGGCCGGTGCGGTGGTGGCCGGGCACGTCATCGAGTGCGGTACCCAGGCGACCGGCGGCAACTTCGCGTTCTTCACCGAGATCGCCGACCTCACCCGCCCCGGGTTCCCGATCGCCGAGATCCGCGAGGACGGATCGTCGGTCATCACCAAGCACGCAGGCACCGGTGGCGCCGTCACCGTGGACACCGTCACCGCGCAGTTGATGTACGAGATCCAGGACGCGCGATATGCCGGACCGGACGTGACCGCGCGGATCGACACCGTCGCACTGACGCAGGAGGCCCCGGACCGCGTCGAGATCTCGGGGGTGCGCGGCGAGGCACCACCGCCACAGCTGAAGGTCTCGCTCAACACCCTCGGCGGATTCCGCAACGAGATGGCGTTCGTGCTCACCGGACTCGACATCGAGGCCAAGGCCGACCTCGCCCGCACCCAGCTCGAGTCGTGGCTGACGGTGCGCCCGGCGGAGCTGACCTGGGACCTGGCGCGTCTGGACCGGCCCGACGCCGAGACGGAGGAACAGGCCAGCGCGATCCTGCGCTGCGTCGTCCGCGACCCCGACCCGAACAAGGTCGGCCGCGCGTTCTCCAATGTGGCCGTCGAGCTAGCCCTGGCCAGCTACCCAGGCTGCACCTTCCTGTCGATGCCGGGCAACGGCTCGGCATACGGCGTGTACACGCCGGGATATGTCGACGCGGGGCAGGTTCCGCACGTGGCGGTGTTGCCGGACGGTTCCCGGGTCGACGTCGCACCCGCCTCCGAGACCCGGCCCCTCGCCGCGGTGGCCGCTCCCGTGCTGCCGCAGCCGCTGCCGGACGGTGAGACCCGGGACCTGCCGTTGGGCACCGTGGCCGCCGCGCGCAGCGGCGACAAGGGTGGCAACGCGAACATCGGCGTCTGGGTCCGCACCGACGAGCAGTGGCGCTGGCTCGCGCACGCGCTAACCGTCGACGAGGTGCGCCGGCTGCTGCCCGAGACGGCGGAGCTGCCGATCACCCGCACACTGCTGCCGGAGCTGCGGGCGGTGAACTTCGTGATCGAGGGGATCCTCGGCAAGGGCGTCGCCTACCAGGCCCGATTCGACCCGCAGGCCAAGGGACTGGCGGAGTGGCTGCGCTCGCGGCACCTGCCCATCCCGACCGCGTTGCTCGACCAGACCACGACATCCGACCCGGCACGCCCGGGCCGGGCTCGAGATCCACTGCAGGAGGCCACCTCGTGACCGACGACTGGAACACCCCGGAGCGCCGCGAACTACGGGAAACCGTGCGCCGCTTCATGGACAAGGACGTCCTGCCGCATCAGGACGACTGGGAGCGGGGTGGCGAACTGCCGCGCGACCTGCACCGCCGCGCAGGCGAACTGGGACTGCTCGGTGTCGCCTTCCCGGAATCCGTCGGCGGCGGTGGCGGCGATCCGATCGACGCGATCGTGGTCTGCGAGGAGATGCACTACGCGGGGTGCTCGGGCGGCCTCTTCGCCTCCCTGTTCACCTGCGGGATCGCGCTGCCGCACCTGATCGCGGCCGGTGATCCCGAGCAGATCGAGAAGTGGGTGCGACCGACCCTCGCCGGGGATCTGATCGGCTCGCTCGCCATCACCGAACCCGGTGGCGGCTCCGACGTCGGGCACCTGACCACCCGTGCGGTGCGGGACGGCGAGGACTTCATCGTCAACGGCGCCAAGACGTTCATCACGTCCGGCTGCCGCGCCGACTTCGTGGTCACAGCGGTCCGCACCGGTGGCGAGGGCGCGGGTGGGGTGTCGCTGCTCGTGATCGAGAAGGGCACACCGCGATTCACCGTCTCGCGCAAACTGGAGAAGATGGGCTGGCTCGCCTCGGACACCGCGGAACTGTCGTTCGCCGACTGCCGGGTTCCGGCCGCGAACCTGGTCGGTGCCGAGAACACGGGCTTCGCCCAGATCGCCCAGGCGTTCGTCACCGAACGGGTCGCGCTCGCCGCGCAGGCGTACTCGAGTGCGCAGCGTTGCCTGGACCTCACACTCGAGTGGTGCCGCGACCGCGAGACGTTCGGCCGGCCGCTGATCAGCAGGCAATCCGTGCAGAACACCCTCTCGGAGATGGCGCGCAAGGTCGACGTGGCCAGGGTCTACACCCGCACCGTCGTCGACCGGTACACCGCGGGTGACGAGAACGTCCTCGCCGAGGTGTGTTTCGCAAAGAACACGGCGGTCGAGGCGGGCGAGTGGGTGGCGCACCAGGCGGTGCAACTGTTCGGTGGGCTCGGTTACATGCGCGAGTCGGAGGTCGAGCGGCAGTACCGCGACATGCGGATCCTCGGCATCGGTGGCGGCACCAACGAGATCCTGACCTCCCTGGCCGCAAAACTTCTGGGTTTCCAAGCGTGACCGGCTTCCAGCCTGACAAGTGGGGTAGCAGACGATGACACTGATCGGATCGACATTGGACACCGCGGGTGAGGGATTCGTCGCCGCCGCGGAGTCGATGCAAGCCAAACTCGCCGAGGTCCAGGGCGAGTTCGACAAGGCGCTCGCCGGAGGTGGCGAGAAGGCCGTTGCCCGGCACCACAAGCGGGGGAAGCTGCTCGCCCGGGAACGGATCGAGCTGCTGATCGACGAGGACTCACCGTTCCTCGAACTCTGCACGCTGGCTGCGTGGGGCAGCGAGTTCCCGGTGGGCGCCAACGTGGTCACCGGTATCGGGGTGATCGAGGGCGTCGAGTGCATGATCGTCGCCAACGATCCGACCTCGCGCGGCGGTGCCAGCAACCCGTGGACGATCAAGAAGAGCTTCCGGATCAACGAGATCATCGAGCAGAATCGGCTGCCCGTGATCTCCCTGGTCGAGTCCGGTGGTGCGGACCTGCCCACCCAGAAGGAGGTCTTCATCCCGGGCGGTCGGATGTTCCGGGACCTGACCCGGGCCTCGGCGGCCGGAATCCCCACCGTGTCACTGGTGTTCGGCAACTCGACCGCCGGCGGTGCCTACATTCCCGGCATGTCCGACCACGTGGTGATGATCAAGGAACAGTCGAAGGTCTTCCTCGGCGGACCGCCGCTGGTGAAGATGGCGACCGGCGAGGTGTCCGACGACGAGTCCCTCGGCGGTGCCGAGATGCACGCCCGCAAGTCCGGGCTCGCCGACTACTACGCCCAGGACGAGTACGACGCGATCCGGATCGGCCGGAACATCGTCAAGCGGTTGAACTGGCGCAAGCAGGGGCCCGCGCCCCGAGCGGAGGTGATCGAGCCGTTGCACGACGCCGAGGACCTGCTCGGCATCGTGCCCACCGACCTGAAGATCCCTTTCGATCCCCGCGAGGTCATCGCCCGGATCGTCGACGGCTCCGATTTTGACGAGTTCAAACCGATGTACGGCAGCTCTCTGGTCACGGGATGGGCGGAGCTGCACGGGTATCCGGTCGGCATCCTCGCCAACGCGCGCGGCGTGCTGTTCTCGGAGGAAGCGCAGAAGGCCACCCAGTTCATCCAGCTGGCCAACCGCGCGAACACCCCGCTGATCTTCCTGCACAACACCACCGGCTACATGGTCGGTAAGGAGTACGAGCAGGGCGGCATCATCAAGCACGGCGCGATGATGATCAATGCGGTGTCCAATTCGACGGTGCCGCACCTGTCGATCCTGATGGGCGCCTCTTACGGTGCCGGGCACTACGGCATGTGCGGCCGGGCCTACGATCCGCGCTTCCTGTTCGCCTGGCCCAGTGCGAAGTCCGCGGTGATGGGGCCGGCCCAGCTCGCCGGTGTCGTGTCCATGGTGATGCGCGGCAGCGCCGAGGCGAAGGGGGTGCCGTTCGACGAGGAGGCCGACAAGGGCATGCGCGCGATGATCGAGGCCCAGATCGAGGCCGAGTCGCTGCCGTTGTTCCTGTCCGGCCGGGTCTACGACGACGGCATCATCGACCCGCGCGACACCCGCACCGTGCTGGGAATGTGCCTGTCCGCCATCGCCACCGCCCCGATCGAAGGCACCGCGAACTTCGGTGTCTTCAGAATGTGAGCCCTTCGTGACTGTCCCCACTTCCCGGAACGCGATCACCTCCGTACTCGTCGCGAACCGCGGCGAGATCGCCCGCCGGGTCTTCGCGAGCGCGCGTTCGGCCGGCGTCGCCACTGTCGCGGTGTACTCCGACGCGGACGCGGAATCTCCCCATGTCCGGGAGGCCGACGTCGCGGTGCGCCTGCCCGGAAACACTCCCTCCGAGACGTACCTGCGGGGCGAGAGAATCGTCGAGGCCGCCCTGGCCGCCGGTGCCGATGCCGTCCATCCGGGCTACGGATTCCTTTCCGAGAACGCCGAATTCGCCAAGGCCGTACTGGACGCCGGCCTGACGTGGATCGGACCGCCCGTCAAGGCGATCGAGCTGATGGGCTCGAAGGTCGAGTCGAAGAAGATGATGGCCGCCGCCGGCGTTCCGGTGCTGGCCGAACTCGACCCGGCACACGTCACCGAGTCCGATCTTCCGGTGCTGATCAAGGCGTCCGCCGGTGGTGGCGGCCGGGGGATGCGGGTCGTACGCGCGCTCGGCGACCTGGCGGGGCAGATCGAGGGCGCCCGCGCGGAGGCGCAGTCCGCGTTCGGTGACCCCACCGTCTTCTGCGAGCGGTACCTCGAGACCGGCAGGCACATCGAGGTACAGGTCATGGCCGATGCGCACGGCACGGTCTGGGCGGTGGGGGAGCGGGAGTGCTCGATCCAGCGTCGCCACCAGAAGGTTGTGGAGGAGGCGCCGTCTCCCCTCGTCGACCGGCTCGAGAACGCCGGTACAGGCATGCGCGCCAAGCTGTTCCAGGCCGCCGTCGATGCGGCCGCTGCGATCGGCTACGAGGGTGCGGGCACCGTCGAGTTCCTCGCCGACGAAGACGGTGGCTTCTACTTCCTGGAGATGAACACCCGCCTCCAGGTCGAGCACCCGGTCACCGAGCTCACCACCGGACTCGACCTGGTGGACCTGCAGATGCAGGTCGCCCGGGGCGACGCGCTCGGTGAACGGCCGCCTGCCGCGTCCGGCCACGCGATCGAGGTCAGGCTGTACGCGGAGGATCCCGCGCAGGAATGGCAACCCCAGTCGGGCGTCGTCCACACCTTCGAGATCCCCGGTGTGGATGTCGAATTCGGGGTTCCGGGTTCCCGGCGCGGGTTGCGACTGGACTCCGGCATCGTGGACGGTTCGACGGTCGGCGTCCACTACGACCCGATGCTGGCGAAGGTGATCGCCTGGGCGCCGGGCCGGCAGGATGCGGCCGGCCTGCTAGCCGCCGCACTGGCGAAGGCGAAGATCCACGGACTGGTCACCAACCGGGACCTGCTGGTGAACGTGCTGCGCCACCCGGCCTTCCTGGGCGGGGACACCGACACCGCCTTCTTCGACCGGCACGGTCTGGACGTGCTCTCCACGCCGGTCGCGTCACCGGAGGCCGAGCGGGTCTCGGCCCTGGCCGCGGCGCTGGCCCTGGCCGCAGGCAACCGCGACGCGGCGCGGGTGAACGGCGGGCTGCCGAGCGGATGGCGCAACGTGCCGTCGCAACGTCAGCGCAAGGTCCTCGGGGGCACCGGCACCCACGAGGTCGACTACCGCATCGGGCGCCGTGGCGAACTGGACACCGACTTCGTCGCGGGCGTACAGCTCGTGTCCGCCACCGCCGAGACGGTTGTGCTCGCAGTCGGAGGACTCACCCGTCGCTTCGCGGTGGCCCGCTACGGCGACCTGGTGTGCGTCGATTCGTCTCTGGGCGCGTGCGCATTCCGGGCGCTGCCGAGGTTCGTCGATCCGTCGACTGTGGTGGCGGCCGGCTCGCTGCTGGCCCCGATGCCGGGCGCGGTCGTTCGGGTCGCTGCCGTGGTCGGTGACCGGGTCACGGCGGGTACCCCGATCCTGTGGCTCGAAGCCATGAAGATGGAGCACACCATCGCCGCGCCATCCGACGGTGTGCTCACCGAACTGAATGTCGCCGTCGGCCAGCAGGTCGACGTCGGCGCGGTCCTCGCGATCGTCGACGACACCGCGCCCGAGGGCACCGCGACACCTGAAAGCACCGCGACACCCGACAGCACCGCGACACCCGACAGCACAGTGACACCCGACAGCACCGGAAAAGGGGAGTGAGTCGATGAGTTTCATCGAGACCGACGAGCAGAAGGAACTGCGGGCCGCGGTTGCCAAGCTCGGCGAACGCTACAACTACGTCGACTACGTGCTGCCGCGTGCGCGCAAGGGCGAACCGTTGACCGAACTGTGGAACGAGGCGGGCAAGCTCGGCTTCCTCGGAGTGAACCTGCCCGAGGAGTACGGGGGAGGAGGCGCGGGGATCTACGAGCTGGCACTGGTGCAGGAGGAGCTGGCCGCGCAGGGTGCCGGACTGCTGCTCGTGGTGGTGTCCCCGGCGATCTGCGGGACCATCATCGGCAAGTACGGCACCGACGAGCAGAAGCGGACCTGGCTCCCTGCGCTCGCCGACGGCAGCAAGATCATGGCGTTCGGCATCACCGAACCGGACGCGGGATCGAACTCGCACCAGATCACCACCACCGCCCACAGGGACGGGGAGGACTGGATCCTGCGCGGGAACAAGATCTTCATCTCCGGTGTGGACCAGGCCGACGCCGTCCTGATCGTCGCTCGCACCGAGGATCACCGGTCGGGCCGGCTCAAGCCCGCGCTGTTCATCGTCCCCACCGACGCCGAGAACTTCGTGCGGACCCCGATGGAGATGGACATCGTCGAGCCCGACCATCAGTTCACCCTGTTCCTCGATGACGTCCGGCTGCCGTCCGACGCCCTGGTGGGCTCCGAGGACGCTGCGCTGATGCAGCTGTTCGCGGGCCTGAATCCGGAACGCATCCTCGGCGCGGCCATGGCGGTCGGTATGGCCCGGTACGCGATCGACGCCGCCGTGAAGTACGCGCGCGAGCGCACCGTCTGGAAGACCCCGATCGGCGCACACCAGGGCATTGCGCATCCGCTTGCCCAGTGCAAGATCGAGCTCGAGCTCGCGAAGCTGATGATGCAGAAGGCCGCGACCCTCTACGACGGTGGCGACGACTTCGGTGCCGCGGAGGCGGCGAACATGGCCAAGTACGCTGCCGCCGAGGCCGCCATCAAGGCGCTCGATCAGGCAATCCAGACGCACGGCGGCGGCGGACTGACCAAGGAGTACGGACTGGCCGCGATGCTCGGCGCCGCCCGGATCGCCCGCATCGCGCCGGTGAGCCGGGAGATGATCCTGAACTTCGTCTCCCAGCACTCGCTCGGACTGCCGAGGTCGTACTGACGATGGGGACCGAGCAGAGCCCCGGCCCCTTCGTCCGCTACGAGGTGGCGGGAGGTTTCGCGACGCTGACCCTGGACTCCCCGCACAACCGCAACGCGATCTCGACGCGGTTGGTGGGTGAGCTTCGGCAGGGCCTGACGGATGCGGCGGCAGACGAGGGAGTCCGCGCCGTGGTCCTGACGCACACCGGCGGCACGTTCTGCGCGGGGGCCGACCTGTCGGAGGCCGCGGCGGTTCCGGACGCCGATCCGGCGGAGCTGGCGGCGCAGCGCACGAGGCAGATGACCGAGTTGCTGCGGGCCTTCCTGGAACTGCCCAAGCCGATCGTCGCCCGCATCGACGGGCACGTCCGGGCCGGCGGGATGGGTCTGGTCGGAGCGTGCGACCTGGTGGCGGCGGGGCCGTCGAGCACCTTCGCACTGACGGAGTCGCGACTCGGGCTGGCGGCGTCGATCATCTCGCTGACCGTGCTGCCGCGGATCTCGTCGCGCGCGGCGGGCCGCTACTTCCTGACCGGGGAGAAGTTCGGGCCCGTCGAGGCCGAGGCGATCGGGTTGATCACGGCCGCGGCCGACGACGTCGATGCCACCGTGACGGCGTGGCTGCGGGAGTTGGCGCTCGCGTCGCCGCAGGGGCTGGCGGAGTCGAAGCAGCTGACCACTGCCCGGTTGCTCACGGACTTCGACAGGTACGGCGATGGCCTGGCGGCGCAGTCCGCCCGGCTGTTCGGCACCCCCGAGGCGATCGAGGGGATGACCGCTTTCCTGCAACGTCGGCCGCCTGCGTGGGCACCCGACCGGTCCTGACCGGGAAACGATCGTGACCAGGAGACGAAGGAACCCGCGCACGAACTTCGTGCGCGGGTTCCTTCGCGGTCCAGCGGGGGGATTACGCCTCCGGGAACAGGCCCGCGGCAGCCTCGGAGGAGCCGGCGAAGAAGCTCAGGGCGCCGGCGAAGTCGCTGATCGCGCCGGTGAAGTCGGCGGCGAAGTCGAGGAAGGGGATGATCTCAGCAGAACCCATGAGGTGCTCCTAGTGTCTGTGTAACGGTCGTACAACGAGTGGCCCCCCTCTAGGAGCCACCTCATTCGTACCGTGCCCGATTTGTGATTTCAATGTGATCTGCAACCTGAAACGTGGAGTTTCCCCGTGTGTTACATGGGGCGCGTGAGGAGGACCGAGGTAACCGATGCGTGAACCGCAGCAGGACCGCAGCAGGATGACCAGGCAGCGGCTGCTCGAGGCAACCATCGACTGCCTCGCAGAACAAGGCTGGGCCGCGACCACGGTCGGAGTGGTGGCGCGCCGCGCGGGCGTCTCGCGCGGCGCCGCACAGCACCACTTCCCGACGCGTGAGGACCTGATCACCGGCGCGCTCGAGTTCATGTTCGATTCGAGAATGCAGCAGGCCCGCGAGGAGGTGGTCGACCTCCCGGTCGGCCTGGACCGGACGACCGCGGTCGTCGAACGCCTCGTCGACTACTACACCGGCACCCTGTTCAAGGCGGCACTCCAGGTGTGGACGGCCGCAGCGTCGGATCCAGCGCTGCGCGAGCGCGTGCTGCCGCTCGAAGAGCGCTTCGGTCGCACCGCGCACCGGGTCGCGGTCGACCAGCTCGGCGTGGACGGCACCGACCCCCGGATTCGCTCGCTCGTCCAGGCGACCCTCGACCTTGCGCGTGGTCTGGGTCTCGCCGACGTACTCGCCGACGACTCGCGGCGCCGCCGAGAGATCGTCCGGAGCTGGTCGCAGCAACTCGACGCCGCACTCTCGGGCGAAGCCTCGGGCCGATGGGACCTGACGGATTCCGGCCGGACGAGCGAGGCGAACACGCCGACGCCCCGGTGAACACGGGGTTCACCGGGGCGTCGACGGGATGGGTCAGGCCCGCCGCAGCGGCAGTTCCCGAGCCCGGATCCGCTCGCTGTCGAGCGTGACCAGCGAACCGGTGCGCAGTGCGTTCAGGATCACCGGCGCGCAGGTCGCGATCACAGAGGTCTGCTCCGCGATCTTCGCACCCGGTCGGCGCAGCACGAGCAGGCTCGGAGCGACGGCACCGGAGTCGGCCAGGTCGTCGAGGTAGCTCAGCTCGTTGGTCACCAGGATGCGGTTCTCACGGTTGGCCGCGTCGAGCGCCTGACCGTTGTGACCGGCATCGGCACCGACGTCGCGCAGATGCACGGCGTCGTACCCTTCGGCACGCAGACCCTCGGCGACCTGGGGGCTGAGGTTCTCGTCGATCAGGAACCGCAGGCCGTCGACCGCGCCGGTGGAGGCGGAGGTGATGGCGTCGGCGTAGGCGACGTTCTGGCTGTCGACGCCGCCGAACCGTCCCAGGGCGGTGTCGAGCTGGGTGTCCGGTCCGGTCGACCTGGCATTCAGCCAGGCCAACCCGGCCAGGCCCGCGGCACCGGCCGCGCCGAGCCCGGCGGCCTTGCCCGCGACCGAGCCGATTCCGCCGCCGTTGCCCGTCACCGAGCCCAGGTTCGGCGCCTTGACGTCGGCGCCCGGGGTGGCGAGATGGCGCGCGCCGCCGAGGTTCGGCGACTTCACGTCGACGTCAGGCGTCTTCAGCCGGGTGGCGTTGACGTCGACGTCCGGGGTCTTCAGCCGGGTGGCGTTGACGTCGACGTCCGGGGTCTTCAGCCGGGTGGCGTCGATGTCGGCGCCCGGCGTCTTCAGATTCGGGGCGGCGACGCGCGGTGCGTTGACCGAACCGCCCCGGCGGCGGCCGACCAGGCCGGCCAGGCCGCCCGCAGCGCCCGCGATGGCCAGACCCGGAATCAGCGCCCACCACTTGGAGTTCGAGTCGGAGTCGGAATCGACGTCGGCAACTTCCACGTCGGTGGCTTCGAGGTCGACGTCCGGAACGTTCACACCGGTGGGCGCGGCGACACCGGTCGGCGGGTTCACCACGGCGCCGGGAGCGAGGCCGGGAACCGAGACGTCGAGACCGGCGAGTTCGGCACCGATCGCGGGCGGCACGGTGACGAATCCGTTCGCCTTGCTCCAGCGGACCTCGACCGGGTTGCCGTCACGACCACTGAAGGTCTGGGTGTAGACGTCGCCGACCACGGTGGTGTCGCTGAGCGGGCTGCCGAGCACACCGTTGGTGGCACCCAGGTGGGACCAGGCGGTACGGATCGGGCCGCGCACCAGCCAGGCGCCCTTCTCCGGGCTCCAGTAGATGGTCGCGCCGTCGGGCGCCGAGAACTCGCTGAAGCGGGCCGCACCCGGCTCGTCGGAGTCGGACTCGTCATTGGTGGGAAAGCCGATGTCGCCGGCGCCACCACCGAGGACCAGGTACTTGTCGAGAATCACGCCGTACATCACCTGCGCGCCCGTCTCGGGCGACCAGACGATCTTGCCGCCCTGGAAGTCCTGCGCGACGCCGTCCGTTCCGAACTTGTACGGCTCGCCGACCGGCTGGCCCAGGGGGTTGGACGCACCGCCCACCTC
The DNA here is from genome assembly GCF_053604015.1 of Rhodococcus sp. NPDC004095. Classification (NCBI taxonomy): domain Bacteria; kingdom Bacillati; phylum Actinomycetota; class Actinomycetes; order Mycobacteriales; family Nocardiaceae; genus Rhodococcus; species Rhodococcus sp. NPDC004095. Next base: position 255,414 of record NZ_JBSGGS010000004.1, on the reverse strand, counting down.
CTGGTGGTGCGCGGCAATGGCCGCGTCGGCGGCGGTGTTTCCGGACTGGGCGAACGCGGGACCACTGAGCAGCACCGCGCCACCGATCGCGGCGGCGAAGCCGAGGCCGGCGAGGCGCACAACGGGTGCCTTCCTGTTCGGCGACGAGTTCGTGGGGGATGTGTTCATTGGGCTCCTTGAGACGTGGCAGGGGGCGGGTGCGCCGGTGGTGATGGCCGGCAGGGGATGTTTGTCACTGGAGCGTCGGGCGCGAATCTTCTCGCTCGCGAACAGTGATTTGCCATACAGTTGCGAGCCGGTCGGATCGGTGAACCGATATGCCGTGAATTTAGTGCCGCGGCGCGCCGAGGAATTTCGCCACTCGGCGCGGATCAGCGGGTGGCGGCCTTGGACTTGGTGGTGACGTTGAGGATGGCGGAGATCGCCGCGCCCACGACGCCGCCGATGCCGACCTGGCCGAGAATCTGGGAAAAGTCGAGCCCACTGCTGGTCACGGCCTGGATGATGGCGCCGGTGATGCCGCCGCCGACAGCGCCTGCGGCGCCGTTGCCCAGTGGGCCGAGCGGATTCTTGGCGCCGCCGATTCCGCCGCCAATAGCCCCGCCGAGGAGGCCGAGAAGCCATTCCATTGAATACTCCTTACCTAGGGAATAACTGGACATTTCTGAGCAGACCGTACGATATGGACGGTCTTTCAAATCGGCAGCGCGCCTTTCGGCGTGTCGAGAATTCGGGGTGCATATCGAACAGGGCGGCCGGCGGTGCCTCTGCGCCGATGCCGTGGGGTGCTCGGCGCCCGTGGTCGTGGGGGCGCTCGGCGCCCGTGGTCGTGGGGGCGCCCGGCGCCCGTGATCGTGGGTCGCTCGGCGCCCGTGGTCGTCCGCTCGTGAGTGCGTCCGGTCGTTGGATCTCCCGGAGCGTCACAACTTTCCCGGCACGTGGTGTCGGGCACTCCTCTTCGGTGGAGTCGAACTACGATGACGACTTCGAGGGGACTGTCCGGTACGTGCGGCATCGACTCCGGCGAGGCGGAACTTGATGGACCAATTGACACCAACCGATTCGACTCATGTCCTCATGGAATCCGGGACCCACATCCCCCGGATCGTCGACGGCTACATCTTCGATGCCGATGGACTCCCCGGGAGCATCGATCTCGAGGACGTACTCGAGTGGGTGAGGCCGCGGATCGAACATTCCGCGGTCTTCCGCAGCCGGATTCAGCGTTATCCCCGCGATGTGGACTTCCCGTACTGGGTGCCGGACCCGGACTTCGACCTGCGCAACCACGTCACCGTCGAGGCCGCGCGCGGCCCGGGATGGCCCGCGGTCCGCGATCGGATCGCCGTCCTCTGCGGGGAACGGCTGCCACCGGGCCGGCCGCCCTGGGAGTTGCTCGTCATCACCGGCATGACGGAGGTCGACGACGTTCCCGACGGTTCGTGTGTGGTGGTGCTGAAGGTCCATCACGCGGTGGGCGACGGGATGGAGACCGTCGAGCTTGCCCGGGGACTGTTCGCGCAGCAGCCGCTACCGCCGGGCCGGCCCACGCCTGCGGTCACCCCTGCCGCCGCGCTGCTGCGCGCGATCGCGCGCGCGCCGGTGGGCGCCGCCCGGCTGGCGTGGGGGTCCGCCCGGGCGCAGGTGCTCACCCGTGCCGCAGCCAAGGCGAGCGCGCGGGGGGAGGTGCTCGCCCCGCGATGGCGATGGCCCTCGACCAGGTTCAACCGCCGACAGGGCCCGGGCTTCACCTTCGATGCGGTCACCTTCGACCTCGCCGAGATCGGCGCGGCGCGGTCGCGGTTTCCCGGGATCACGGTCACCGACGTGGTCATCGAGGTGATCGCGAACGCCATGGTGTCCTATCTGCGGGAGCACGGTGAGGAACCACCGGAGTCGCTGGGCGGGAAGGTGTCCTACTCGACCCGGGGGACGGCCGAGTCGAAATCTCGCAACAACTTCGTCGTCCTCTCGGTCGACCTGCACACGGACATCGCGGATCCGATCGAACAACTGCACGCGATCCACGACTCGATGGATTCGGAGAAACGCAGATTCCGGCATCCGGCGGTCGCCGAGTTGTCCTCGGCGCTCGAGTGCGCGCCCGCGCCGTACGTCAACTGGCTGGTGTGGAGGCGCTCGCAGCTCCCGATCGGTGAGGGCGAGACGGTGGCGCTCGGAAACACCATGATCTCGAACGTGCCGCGGCAGTCCGACGACATGCGATTCCTCGGGAGTCGGGTGATCGGCGGCTTCGGTGTTCTCGGGATCGGCGACGGATCGTGCCTGAACCACTACATTGTGACCGTCGGCACGCGGGTGACCGTGACCTTCGGCGTCGACCAGGCGCGAATGCCCGACACCGGCCGGTACGTGACCCTGTTGCGGGAGGCGTTCGATGATCTGGCTCGAGCCTGCCTCGGGCCGGTCCCGCAGACCCGTCCGGCAGACCCGCCGCTTTGACCTCCACGCTCGCCGACGGGTATCGTTGACGGTCGTGTCCGGACTTCCCGGGCCGATTTGTGTGCCTAGCGAGGTAGTCGCGCGCGCAATCACGTCGTCTCGGATGTGAATGTGTGAGCATTCGGCTGCCTGTGTGGGGGTATGCGACACGCCCGACCTCGTGGTCGAGGAATGGGTGAGGAGCAGCGTTTTCTTGCTCCAACTGCTAGATCCCTGAATACACAACGCCAGGTTTGCCTCCGGGCAAGCGGCGAAGAAGAAGAAAGCCGGTATATGCCAACCATCAACCAGCTGGTCCGCAAGGGGCGGCGCGACAAGCCGTCGAAGCAGAAGACCGCTGCACTGAAGGGCAGCCCGCAGCGTCGTGGCGTGTGCACCCGCGTCTACACCACGACCCCGAAGAAGCCGAACTCCGCGCTGCGTAAGGTCGCCCGTGTGCGCCTGACCAGCTCTGTCGAGGTCACGGCGTACATCCCCGGTGAGGGCCACAACCTCCAGGAGCACTCGATGGTGCTCGTCCGTGGCGGTCGTGTGAAGGACCTCCCGGGTGTTCGCTACAAGATCATCCGCGGCTCGCTCGACACCCAGGGTGTCAAGAACCGCAAGCAGGCGCGTAGCCGCTACGGCGCGAAGAAGGAGAAGGGCTGATGCCTCGTAAGGGTCCCGCTCCCAAGCGGCCGCTCGTCGCGGATCCGGTCTACGGTTCGCCGCTGGTCACCCAGCTCGTCAACAAGATCCTGCTGGACGGCAAGAAGTCCACGGCCGAGCGCATCGTCTACGGTGCCCTCGAGCAGGCGCGGGAGAAGACCGGCACCGATCCGGTCGTCACCCTCAAGCGCGCGCTTGACAACGTCAAGCCCGCCCTCGAGGTCCGCAGCCGTCGCGTCGGTGGCGCCACCTACCAGGTTCCGGTCGAGGTTCGTCCGGGTCGCTCCACCACGCTGGCGCTGCGCTGGCTGGTGACCTTCTCGCGGCAGCGTCGTGAGAAGACCATGGTCGAGCGTCTGGCCAACGAGTTGCTGGACGCCAGCAACGGCCTGGGCGCGTCGGTCAAGCGTCGCGAGGACACGCACAAGATGGCCGAGGCCAACAAGGCGTTCGCGCACTACCGCTGGTGATTCGACGCCGGGCGGCACCTTGCAATCGAGGTGTCGCCCGGACGTCGTCACTGCAGTGTCGGGTCCTTCAACGGACCGGCTGCCAACACAAGAAGAATGTGGTCCGGGTAGGGCCGACACGAGCTACGAGCGGGGAAGAATCCTGTGGCACAGGAAGTGCTGACCGACCTGAACAAGGTCCGCAACATCGGCATCATGGCGCACATCGACGCCGGCAAGACCACCACCACCGAGCGCATCCTCTTCTACACCGGTGTGAACTACAAGATCGGTGAGACCCACGACGGTGCGTCGACGACGGACTGGATGGAGCAGGAGAAGGAGCGTGGTATCACCATCACCTCCGCTGCTGTCACCTGTTTCTGGAACAAGAACCAGATCAACATCATCGACACCCCCGGCCACGTCGACTTCACGGTCGAGGTCGAGCGTTCGCTGCGCGTCCTCGACGGCGCGGTCGCGGTGTTCGACGGCAAGGAAGGCGTCGAGCCCCAGTCCGAGCAGGTCTGGCGCCAGGCTGCCAAGTACGACGTTCCGCGCATCTGCTTCGTCAACAAGATGGACAAGATGGGCGCGGACTTCTACTTCACCGTGCAGACCATCATCGACCGCCTCGGCGCGAAGCCGCTGGTCCTGCAGCTGCCGATCGGCGCCGAGGACGACTTCGACGGCGTCGTCGACCTCGTCGAGATGCGCGCCATCACCTGGCGCGGCGTGGTGCCGACCGGCGCCGAGCCGACCATCGAGGAGATCCCCGCGGATCTGGCCGACAAGGCCGCCGAGTACCGCGAGAAGCTGCTCGAGACCGTCGCCGAGTCCGACGAAGCTCTCATGGAGAAGTACTTCGGCGGCGAGGAGCTCACGGTCGAGGAGATCAAGGGCGCCATCCGCAAGATGACGGTCGCCTCCGAGCTGTACCCGGTGCTCTGTGGCTCCGCGTTCAAGAACAAGGGCGTTCAGCCCATGCTCGACGCGGTCATCGACTACCTGCCGAACCCCCTCGACATCGGCGAGGTTCACGGCCATGCCGTGAACAACGAGGAAGAGGAACTGGTCCGCAAGCCCAGCAAGGACGAGCCGTTCTCGGCTCTGGCCTTCAAGATTGCGGCGCACCCGTTCTTCGGCAAGCTCACCTTCGTGCGCGTCTACTCGGGTCGTATCGAGCCGGGTGCCCAGGTCCTCAACGCGACCAAGGGCAAGAAGGAGCGCATCGGCAAGCTCTTCCAGATGCATGCCAACAAGGAGAACCCGGTCGACGAGGCCGTCGCGGGCCACATCTACGCGATGATCGGCCTGAAGGACACCACGACCGGTGACACCCTGTGCGACCAGGCGAACCCGATCGTCCTCGAGTCGATGACGTTCCCGGACCCGGTCATCCAGGTCTCGATCGAGCCGAAGACCAAGTCCGACCAGGAGAAGCTGGGCACCGCGATCCAGAAGCTCGCCGAAGAGGACCCGACCTTCTCGGTCGAGCTGGACGAGGAGACCGGCCAGACCGTCATCGGCGGCATGGGCGAGCTGCACCTCGACATCCTCGTCGACCGTATGCGTCGCGAGTTCAAGGTCGAGGCCAACGTCGGCAAGCCGCAGGTCGCGTACCGCGAGACCATCACCAAGGTGGTCGACAAGCACGAGTTCACCCACAAGAAGCAGACCGGTGGTTCCGGCCAGTTCGCGAAGGTGATCATCGCGCTCGAGCCGTACGTCGGCGAGGACGGCGAGTCCTACGCGTTCGAGAACAAGGTCACCGGTGGCCGCGTTCCGCGCGAGTACATCCCCTCCGTCGATCACGGTGCGCAGGACGCGATGCAGTACGGCGTGCTCGCCGGCTACCCGCTGGTGAACCTGAAGCTGACGCTGCTCGACGGTGCGTACCACGACGTCGACTCCTCGGAAATGGCCTTCAAGGTTGCCGGTTCGCAGGCGCTGAAGGAAGCCGCCCGCAAGGCCGGCCCGGTCATTCTCGAGCCCATCATGGCTGTCGAGGTCACCACGCCCGAGGACTACATGGGCGACGTGATCGGCGACCTCAACTCCCGCCGTGGCCAGATCCAGGCCATGGAGGAACGCAGTGGTGCCCGTGTCGTCAAGGCGCTGGTTCCGCTCTCGGAGATGTTCGGTTACATCGGTGACCTGCGGTCGAAGACCCAGGGTCGCGCGAACTTCTCCATGGTGTTCGATTCCTACGCAGAGGTTCCCGCGAACGTCTCGAAGGAAATCATCGCCAAGGCGACCGGCGAGTAACCTCGGTCTCGTCGACCGCAGTACGACCAAAGTAATAACAACCGCACTGCTGCATACCGCAAGCACAATCAGTCCAGGAGGACATCCAGTGGCGAAGGCGAAGTTCGAGCGGACCAAGCCGCACGTGAACATCGGCACCATCGGTCACGTCGACCACGGCAAGACCACCACCACGGCTGCGATCACCAAGGTGCTGGCCGACAAGTACCCGGATCTGAACGAGAGCTTCGCTTTCGATCAGATCGACAAGGCGCCGGAGGAGAAGGCTCGTGGTATCACGATCAACATCTCCCACGTCGAGTACCAGACGGAGAAGCGCCACTACGCGCACGTCGACGCTCCGGGTCACGCGGACTACATCAAGAACATGATCACCGGTGCCGCCCAGATGGACGGCGCGATCCTGGTCGTGGCCGCCACCGACGGCCCGATGCCGCAGACCCGTGAGCACGTGCTGCTCGCCCGCCAGGTCGGCGTGCCCTACATCCTCGTCGCCCTGAACAAGGCCGACATGGTCGACGACGAGGAAATCCTCGAGCTCGTCGAGATGGAGGTCCGCGAGCTGCTGGCCGGCCAGGAGTTCGACGAGAACGCCCCGGTCATCCCGATCTCGGCGCTCAAGGCGCTCGAGGGCGACGCCAAGTGGGTCAAGTCCATCGAGGACCTGATGGCTGCCGTCGACGAGTCCATCCCGGACCCGGTTCGTGAGACCGACAAGCCGTTCCTGATGCCGGTCGAGGACGTCTTCACGATCACCGGTCGTGGCACCGTCGTCACCGGTCGTATCGAGCGTGGCGTCGTCAACGTGAACGAGGAAGTCGAGATCGTCGGCATCCGCCCGGAGACCACCAAGACCACGGTCACCGGCATCGAGATGTTCCGCAAGCTGCTCGACCAGGGCCAGGCGGGCGACAACGTCGGCCTGCTCGTCCGTGGCATCAAGCGCGAGGACGTCGAGCGCGGCCAGGTCGTCATCAAGCCGGGCACCACCACCCCGCACACGGAGTTCGAGGGCCAGGCGTACATCCTGTCGAAGGACGAGGGCGGCCGCCACACCCCGTTCTTCAACAACTACCGCCCGCAGTTCTACTTCCGTACCACGGACGTTACGGGCGTCGTGACCCTGCCCGAGGGCACCGAGATGGTCATGCCCGGTGACAACACCGAGATGTCCGTCGTGCTGATCCAGCCGGTCGCCATGGACGAGGGCCTGCGGTTCGCCATCCGTGAGGGTGGCCGCACCGTCGGCGCCGGTCGCGTCACCAAGATCATCAAGTGATCATTGATCACCAGTTGATCTAGCAGTACCAAGCAGGACGGCGTCCACCCCTCGGGGTGGGCGCCGTTCGGCGTTTCCGCAGGCGCCTGCGGCGCTCGTGCGTGGTCAGGGCACTCGCGAACCACGCACGAGCGGCGGAAGCGGCCTAGGAATCGGCGGGGTCGAGGTGCAGCAGCACCTGGGTGGCGACAGGAGCGCCGGGCAGGGCCGCCGCCATCGACCGGGCCAGCGCCTCGGCGCTGCGGGTGAAATCGACGACGTCGATGCCGGGTTCGGCGACGACGGTCACCCGGAGCGTGGCGAGTCCGCGGTCGTCGACGGCGGCCGAGCGGACGGTGCGCACTCCGTCGAGAGCGGACAACTCGTCGGCCAATCCCATCGCCAGCGGGCCGAGATCCACGGACAGGTCGGCCCCGACCGTGGCGCCGGGGAACACCGGCATGGTCTCCGGGCGTCCGCGACGAACGTTGATCACCAGCAGGACGAGGCCGGCGAGGAAGGCGACCACGGCCGTGACACCGAGCATGGTCGGCCACCACGACTCGTCGGGGACGGCTGTGAGCCGTGCCCGGTCGAAGCGCTGCACCAATGTCCGTGCCCAGTCGACGCCCAGACACCATGCCAGGGTGATGCCGCCGACCGCGAGGAGCGCGCAACCGGCGGCGAGCGCCACCAGACGGTCGACGACCGATGTCCTGCGTCTCACGGCTTCACCCGGCCGATCCGGACCCGGAGTTCGCGGGGCGAGGCGAGGGTGTCCAGCGACGGCGCCACCGCCTCACGCACGGTCCGCTCCAGGTCGGCGTCGGGTACTTCCCCGTTCGGGGTGACATGCAGGGTGGCGCGGCGACGGTCCACCATCGTGCGAACGGTCGCGACACCGCCCACCGCGCCGGCGCGGGCGCTGCACATCCTCGCGACGTCGGTGGGCCGCAGCCACACCGTTCCTCCCGTGCCGACCGGCAGGTGGGTCCGGGTGCGCGGTGTCAGCGACAGGAAGACGAGCAGAGCGCCCACGACCGCCGCGGCAGCCGCCACAGGCGCCATCCACGTCTGCCAGTGCAGGTCCGCGACCCAGCGGACGGAATTGCGCACCCACGCCGCCGGGGCGATCGCTTCCTTGGCGATCAGGAACTCGCGGCCGGCGACGAACGCGACCGCGAGTAGCGCCACCGCGGCGATCACCGCGATCACCGCGGCGTCCGGGCGCGCCAGCGGCGGCCGGGCTGGCACGGCAACGGCCACCGGGGAGGCGTCGGTCAGCTGACGGGTGTCGACCTCGCTGTCGGCGCCGTCACCGCGCAGGACAGCCGCGGCCACGACGACGTGCAGGTGGTCGACCGGCAGTCCGGTCAGGGTTTCGACGCGCTCGGCGACTGCGAGGTGCACCTCCCGGGACAGCACCGCCACCGGACACGGCCATGTCACCGCCACGTACAACGTCACCGCGACCGAATCCGGTCCGGCCGTGACCTCGGCGCGAGGCAGGTCCCGGCCGGGCAGCTTGAGCAGACCGCCGGACTGCCGGACCACACCGGGTACCGACAGCGCGGCCGCGACCGCGATCTTCGAGACCGCACGGTCCTTGACGGTCAGACGTCCGCGGGCGCCCCGTTCGAGTTCGAGGTCGGTGTGTTCGGTGTCGGGGGTCTCTGTCGAGAGGTGTTCAGCCACGGCCCCGGCTCCGCAGCAGCGCACCGAGGTCGAAGTGACCGTCCCGGTGGGCGCCGATGGCCATTCCGAGGGCACCGAGCATGACCGCGAACACGAAACCGGCGAAGCCGCCCAGGATTGCGGCCAGCGCGAGCAACAGTCCCGCGATCAGGCCGACGACCGTGTTGTTCATCGCGGGGTCCTTTCGGGTGGGGTGATGGCCGAACGGGTACGCGCGGTCCCGGTGCTCACGGGCGGCAGTGCGACGTCCTCGACGGTGACGGTGACAGGTACGGCGACGAGCGGTTCGACCACACGATGCACGGCCTGCGCGACCTCGACGACGTTGTGCGGGTACGCGACCACCACGTGGACCGCGCACTCGGTGTCGGTGACGCGAACTCCGAGGAGTCGGCGTCCAGGCAGGTAGGTGGCGACCTCACCGAACATGCCGCCGTGCAGTTCGCACACTCCCGGTACCGTCAGTGCCTGCGCGGCAACGACTTCGGCATCGGTGGTCTCGTTCACTGCACCCTCGGCCTGGTGTCCGGGTCGGCGGACGTCGGGTTCTCCTCGAACAGCACGACGTCGTACACGGTGATGTTGACCTCGGTGACCTCGAGTCCGGTCATCTGTTCGACGGCGGCGATCACATTGCGGCGGATTCCCGCCGCGAGCTCGTGCAGGGCGACGCCGTACTCGGCGACGATGCCGATGTCGATGGCGGCCTGCTTCTCGCCGACCTCGACGGCGACGCCCTGGCCGTGGTTGACGCGGGCCCCGGGGATCCGGTCCCGTAGCGCCCCGACCACGCGGGCGGTGCCGCCGCCGACGTCGAACACGCCGCTGATCTCCCGGGTGGCGATGCCTGCGATCTTCGCCACCACCGCGTCGGCGATGATCGTGCGGCCCTGGGATCCGACCAGTTCGGTCGACGCGGAGGTTGCGAAGTGCGGTCCCGCCGCGCTTCCGAATTGCACGGTGCCGTGGGTGGGTTGCTGCGCCGGGGGCTCGCCCCGCCCGGATTCGGTGGTCACACCGTCAACACTAGGTCGTGCGTCCCCTGTCCGCGTGGATGCGCCCGGCGAATCCACCTCGCCCGCCGGACGGAAGTGACGGAGGGAGGCCGCGGCCGCGGCTGTGAGAGTGATCACCTACGGTGGAGCGCACCGCGGATCGGACGGAGGACGGGTGCACATGGGGGACACAGGCGAGGCGGCCGAGCGCCCGGAGCCACCGCGGCCGCGGCGCGGGATCGTCGCGGTGCTCGCGGCGGTGTGCCTGGTGCTGGCCGGCGGGTGCGCCGTCCTGCTGTGGCAGTACCGAGCCGGGGCGGCCGAGGAGACCTCCCGGCAGCAGGCGCTGGAGGCGGCGAGGCAGACCGCGATGAACCTCGCGACCATCGATCACGAGCATGCCCGGCAGGACGTTGACCGGGTGCTCGCCGGCGCGACCGGTGACTTCCGGGACCAGTTTGCCGACAGCGCGGACTCGTTGGTGTCGGTGGTGGAGGACACCCGGGTCACGACGGTGGGCGAGCGCGCCGACGCGGCGGTCGAGTCGTGGGACGGCGACCACGGCACCGTCCTCGTTCAGGTCTCCTCGACGGTGACCAACCTGTCTGCTGCGCAGCCGCAGTCGCGGGTGTGGCGGCTGCGGATGACGATGGATCGCGTCGGTGACGGGTACCGGACGGCGACGCTGGAGTACGTCGCGTGAGGGGGCCCGGGTATCGGATCGTGTGGCTGCTCGCGGTGCTGGCGGTGGTGCTCGCGACGGTCGCGGTCCTGCTCGGCATTCGGCTGTACCGTGCGGACGAACGCGGCGCCGACGGTGCCCGCGCCGACGTCGCGCAGACCGCCGCCGAGGGAGCCGCGGCCCTGCTGACCTACACCCCAGACACCGTCGCGGCGAACCTGTATGCGGCGGCGCAGAGGCTGACCGGTGAGTTCCGGGACCGGTTCGGGCAGATGACGGACGCCGTGATCGCCCCCGCCGCGCGCGAGCAGGGAATCAGCACCAGCGCGACGGTCACGGGAACCGGGGTCGGGACGCTCACCGACGATCACGCGGACGCGCTGGTGTTCCTGAAACAGGTCACCACGACCGCGGCCGCACCGGATCCGGTGAGCGCGACGGTCGGTGCCCGGGTCGAATTGACCAAGGTCGACGGGGTATGGCTGATCTCGGACATGGAGGTCTCCTGAGATCGTGACACTTCTGGAACCTGTGTCTGTTTGGTATGACTGGTGGACGGCCGGAGACGGCCACGGACAACGTGTTGAAGGGTGAGGTCGCACATGGGTGTCGGACGAATCGTGATCGTCGGGGCCGGACTGGCAGGTCTGCGGACTGCGGAAGAGCTGCGCAGGGCCGGTCACACCGGTGACATCACCCTGGTCGGGGAGGAGGCGCACCTGCCGTACGACCGCCCGCCGCTGTCCAAGGACGTGGTTCGGGGGGAGAACGACGACGTCACCCTCAAGCCCGCCGAGTACTACGACGAGCTGAACGTCGAACTGCGGCTCGGCGCACGCGCGCGGTCGGTGAATCCTGCCGCGCGGTCGGTGTCGTTCGAGGATGGCACATCGCTCGACTACGACCACCTGGTGATCGCGACGGGGCTGACGCCGCGTCGCATTCCCGGCCTCCCGGAGCTGGACGGCGTCCATGTGCTGCGGACGCTGGACGACTCGCGGGCCCTGCGGGCCGATCTGGTCGCCGGTCGCACCGGTCTCGTCGTCGGCGCCGGCTTCATCGGTTGTGAGGTCGCCGCCAGCATGCGCGCCCGGGGACTCGACGTCGTGCTGGTCGAACCGCAGCCGACCCCGCTGGCGTCGGTGCTCGGGGAGCAGGTCGGTGCCCTGGTGGCCCGGCTGCACACCGATGAGGGTGTGGACGTGCGCACCGGGGTCGGACTGGAGTCGCTGCACGGGGACTCACGGGTGACCGGCGCGGTGCTGGGGGACGGTACCGAGGTGGCCGCGGACGTGGTGGTGGTCGGGATCGGCTCGAACCCGGTCACCGGTTGGCTCGACGACTCCGGGGTCGAGCTCGCCGACCGCGCTGCCGGGGGCGGTGTTCTCGCCGATGAGACCGGACGTACCAGCGACCCGAACGTGTGGGTCGTCGGTGACGTCGCCTCGTGGCGGCAGCCGGAAGGAGATCAGCGTCGGGTCGAGCACTGGAACAACGTCGGTGAGCAGGCGAAAGTGCTGGCCCACACGCTGGTGACCGGTGCCGCGCCGGAGGCTGCGCCGCAGGTGCCGTACTTCTGGAGCGACCAGTACAACATCAAGATCCAGGCCCTCGGCGAGCCGTCGGGAACCGACACCGTGCACATCGTCCGCGATGACGGCCGCAAGTTCCTCGCGTACTACGAGCGGGATGGCCAACTGGTCGCGGTCGTCGGCGGTGGACTGCCCGGTGCGGTGATGAAGATGCGGGCCAAGATCTCGGGCCGGGTGCCGATCGCGGAGGTGCTCGAGGCCGCCGCCGTCTGATCCGGCATTCACCCGACCGGAGGGGCTCGGACGGCTACCGTGAATCCATGGTGCACGGTCGGCGTGCCCTGCCGGAGCTGACGGAGCTGACCGCGACGCACTGGACCTCGGGTGCGTCCGGACGCCTGTCGGTGCAACGCTGCCTGCGCTGCCGCCGTTGGTCCTTCCCGCCCGCGCCCAGTTGCCGGCACTGCTGGGGCACCGACCTGCTGTTCGAGCCGGTTGCGGGAAAGGGCGTGCTGGTCTCGTGGGCGCGGGTCGTCGAGCCGGTCCGGCCCGCGCCCACCCCGCCCTACCTGGTCGGTGTCGTCGATCTGGTGGAGGGGGTGCGGCTGGTCCTCGGCGTGATCGGTGCGGGCCCCGATGCGCTGCGGGTCGACGCCCCGGTGCACCTGGTTTTCGAGCAGCTCGACGACCGGATCTGGTTGCCGCTCGCCGAGATCGAGGAAGCGGACCTGTTCGAGGACCGCATCGAGGCCGTGTCATGAGGTGCGTCGTCGTGAGGTGCACCGTCGTGAGGGATGCGTCGAGGCGGGGAACGTGGTGACCGGGGTCGCCGTGACCGGCGTCGGGCGTGCGCGGGTGGGACGGCCCGGGGTGCTCGCCGCGGCTGTCACGGCGGTCCGCTCCGCTCTCTCCGACGCCGGGATGCCCGGATCCGACATCGCGGGGCTGTTCACGTCCGGCCCTGACGCGGCCGAGGTCGCCGACGTGCTGGACATCGAACTGTCTTGGCGTGCACAGGAATCCGATCGATTCTCGGTCGGGGCCTCGCTGGTGCAGGCGGTCGAGGCGGTGACCGCGGGGCGCATCCGGAACCTCGTCTGCGTCGAGGCGTCCGCCGCCGAGCCCACCCGGCTGGCGAGGGCGGAATGGTTCGGACCCGGGGCGCCCGTCGCGGGGTGGGCGAGCTGGCACGCGCCGTACGGTGCGGACGGCGCCCTGGTCGGGGTCGCGCTCGCGGCCCGCGCCTACATCGAGCGGTACGGGCTGACCCGCACCGAGCTGGCGCAGGTCGCGCTCGTCGCGTCCGCCAACTCCGGCGGCGGACTGCGGCTGCGTGACTACCTGACCGCTCCGATGCTCGCGGACCCGCTGTGCGTGCACGACCGGGCCCGCTCGGTCGGGGGCGCGGCGGCAGTGGTGCTGACCGGGTCCGATCAAGCCGGGTCGGCGGAGGAGTGGGCGTCGGCGCCGATCGCGGTGGGCGGGGTCGGCGCCGCCTACGCGGCCAGCCCACTTCCGGAGCAGACCGCCACCCGCTCGGCCGGGGTGGCGGCCCGCGCCGGTGAGGAGCTGTGGTCGGGGACCCGTGCCACCCTCGCTGACGTGGACCTTCTCCTGCTCGGGGACGAATTCTCGTTCCCGGTGCTGTCGTGGCTCGAAGCGCTCGGCTGCTGTGACCAGGGCGCGGCGGGAGGTTTCGTCGCCACCGGTGCCGCGATCGCCCGGGACGGGGTGTTTCCGGTGAATCCGCACGGTGGCCATCTCGGGGTGGGACGGCGTCCCGACCTCGATCTCGTCGTCGAGGCCGTCACCCAGTTGCGCGGCGACGCGGGGGCCGCCCAGGTCCCCGGGACTCCGACTGTCGCGGTGGTCGGGCTCGGGGGGCTCACCGCGGCGGGATGTCTCCTGCTCCGGCGGTGACGCGGGCGCGGCGAGGAGGGTCTGGATGACACCCTCGCCGAGATCGGGACTACGTTGGTTCGGTGACCGTCGCGCTGATCGATTCCGGGCTGGGGCTGCTCCCCACGTCTGCGTGGCTGCGTCGGCTTCGGCCCGAGCTGGACCTGCTGCTCTCGTTGGATCCCGACGGGGCGCCGTGGGGTCCGAAGCCGTCGCAGTGGGTGATCGACCGGGTGCTCGCCGCCGCGGACCGTGCGATCGATCTGGGTGCCCAGGTCGTGGTGCTGCCCTGCAATACCGCGAGCGTCACCGCACTGGACGAGGTGCGCGCCCACTTGGGGGCGTCTGTCCCGGTGATCGGGACCGTTCCGGCGATCAAGCCCGCAGCGGCGGCCTCGCGGTCGGTGGCAATCTGGGCGACCGCCGCGACGACGGCGAGCAGCTACCAGGCCGGCCTGATCGCCCGGTTCGCGAACGGCAGCGACGTCGTCGGGGTCGCCTGCCACGGTCTGGCCGACGCGATCGACGCGGGAGACCCCGACCGGATCTCCGCCGCCATCGACGCGGCCGTGGCGAACACCCCGGCCGCCTGTGACGCGGTGGTCCTCGGGTGCACGCACTATCCGCTGGTCGCCGACGAGATCACCGCCCGGCTGCCGGACGGGGTCACGCTGTTCGACAGCGCCCCGGCGGTCGCCGCGCAGACGTTGCGCCGTATCGACGGCCTCGGACGCGACATCGGCGGCGGCGGCGCCGTGTCGGTGCTGCTCAGCGGGCGGCCCGGCCAATTGCCCGTGAGTGCGCACTCGTACCTGGCCGGTCGGGAGCTGCTCGCGCCTCCGGCGCCGGTGAGTCCTCGTGGCACCGACCTGGACCGGAACCGGTCACGGAGTCGACAGCGCACCTAAGCCGGCGGTGAGGACCCGGGCCACGGCGCGCAGGTCCTCGGCGCGCTCGCCCTGTCCGCGGAACCGGTCGATGTGGTTGGACGAGAACATCGCGGCCACCCACGCCGTCGCGCAGGAATCCAGGACGCGGGCGGGTGCGGTGAGCGGTGCACTCAACCGAAGCACCTCGACGGTGATGTCCTGCAGGTAGGCGCGCAGCGCCCGGAGATGGTCGCGTACGGCGGGGTGGGTGCCCGCCTCCCTCCAGACGATCTCGCGGATCGTGCGCCGGTCGCGCAGGTTGAGCGCGGTGTCGAGGTTGACGAGTGCGGCCGCCGGTTCACCTGTCACCGCCAGGCCGGTCACGTCGTCGATCGGGTCCGTGGGCAGGCGCTCGGAGATCAGTGTGGTGAGAATCGATTCCTTGGTGGGGAAGTAGTAGAAGATCAGGCCTTTCGGGACGCCGGCCCGGACCGCGATCGCGGCGGTCGGGGTGGCGTCGAAGCCCCGTGCGGCGATGAGTTCTTCGGCGGCATCGAGGATCCGCTTCCGGGTGTCACCGTCCACGCGCGCCGTTCGGCGCGGGCCGGACAATTCGAACACCTCCTCCGCCGGGGAGGCTCGTGGACCTCCCCGGTTCGGCTGTCGTGGTCAGTGATGCGGCGCCAAGCCGCCGCCGTGACCGATGTGCATGCGGGACCCTTCGGGGAGTGCTGCGACGGCGGTCAGCACGGTGAGGACCCCGCCGACCCAGGAGGTCCACGCGGCGCCCGTCATGTCGGCGTACCCGGTGACCCACGGTGCGATGAACATCAGGACGCCGAGCACGCCCATCGCCCAGACGACCATCTCGTTGGTGGGGGCCATCATGTTGACGAGGCCGGCGACGGCGACGAGGACACCGAGGACGATCATCGACCACCGGGCGGCGCTGTTCGTGTCGACCCAGATCGGTGAGAGCGCGACCACGGCGCCGATCACCACGGCGGCCCAGTCCTGCCATCGAGTCATAGCTGCGTTCATTTCCAGCCTCCTCTGCCGGAGTTGTCGCGTATGTCGGAGTTACCGCACATCTGTAGGTATAGACCTGATTGACCGGCCGATCAAGAGTGTCTGCGCAGGTGAACACCGTAGGGTCTTCGGACATGCACGAGGACGTGATGCGAGCTCTGGCCGAGGTCGCCGATGCAGACCAGGCCGCACAGTCGCGGCGGTTCTTCAAGACCGGGCCGGGGGAGTACGGCGAGGGCGACGTGTTTCTCGGGGTGCGCGTGCCCGCGACCAGGGCGGTGGTGAAGAGGTTCGCAGACCTCCCGCTGTCAGAGGTGAACGCGCTGCTCGACAGTCCGGTACACGAGCACCGGTTGGCCGGCCTGCTGATCGCCACCGGCCGGTTCGAACGGGCGAGTGCGGTGCGCGCCCGCGACGACGGACAGCGTGAGCGGATCGCGGACTTCTACCTGGATGCGGTACTCAGGGGCCGCGTGAACAACTGGGATCTCGTCGACGCCTCCGCGGAGCGGATCCTCGGCGGATGGTTGTACGACCGCCCGCGCGACCTGGTGTTCGAGCTCGGCGCGGACGAGGACCTGTGGCGGCGGCGGGTGGCGCTGCTGACCACGTTCGGGTTCATCCGGCGGGGCGACGCGTCCACGACGCTCGAGCTGGCGCCGCGGCTGCTCGGCGACCGCCGCGACCTCACGCAGAAGGCGCTGGGCTGGATGCTGCGTGAGGTCGGCAAGCGGGTCGGCCGGGGACTGCTGACGGACTTTCTGGACGCCAATGCCGCCGAGATGGGCGCCACCGCGCTGGCGTACGCCACCGAGCACCTCGACGGCGCCGACCGGGCCCGTTACCGGGCGATCAGAACTCGATCTCGAGCCGGTCGGTGACCGGGCGGGCCTGGCAGCCGAGGATGTAGCCGGCGGCGATGTCCTCGGGGTCGAGGATGTCGCTGTGCTCCATCTCGACCTCGCCCTTGAGCACGGTGCAGGCGCAGGAGCCGCACTCGCCCTCCTGGCAGGAGTAGGGCACGTCCAGTCCCTTGGCCAGCATGATGTCGACGAGGGTCTGCTTGCGAGGCCAGCTCATCTCGTGGGTCTCGCCGTCGAGGGTGACGGAGACGGTCGCCGCGTCGGCGGCCTCCTCCTCGGTGATCTCCTCGAGTTCGACGTCCTGGAACGGGTCGCCGGCCAGCGAGTTGAACACCTCGGCGTGGACCTGGTTGCGCGGCACCCCGGCCTCGGCGAGGGCCTTGTGCACGGTGTCCATGAACGGGCCGGGCCCGCACATGAACGATTCGAACCCGCCGAACGGTGCGGCGAGGGTGGCGAACTGGTCCGGCGTCGGCAGCCCCTGCAGCGACTCGAGCCAGTGCACCACGGTCAGCCGGGTCGGGTACTGGGCGGCGAGGTCGCGCAGTTCGTCGCGGAAGATGACCGAGGACTCGTCCCGGTTGGCGTAGATCAGGACGACCTTGCCGCTGCCCTGGCTCAGCGCCGACTTGAGGATCGAGATCACCGGGGTGATGCCGCTGCCCGCGCCCCAGAGCAGGAAGTCGTGGTCGAGCGACTTCGGGGTGAAGACGCCTGTCGGGGGCAGCACCTCGATGGTGTCGCCGACCTTGACGTTGTCGCACAGCCAGTTGGAGCCGTAGCCGTCGACCGTCCGCTTCACGGTGACCTTCGGGTCCCCGTCGACGAAGGGCGAGCTCGCCAGCGAGTAGCAGCGCGCGACGGAGCCGGTCCGGTCGCTGGGGATGCGCAGCGTGAGGAACTGGCCGGGCTTGTACTCGAACCGGCTGCGCAGCTCCTCCGGGACCGCGAACACCAGCGAGCGCGCGTCCGACGTCTCTTCCACGACGCCCGACACGGTGAGCACAACCGACCTGGAGCTGTGCGGCATGTCAACTGTGGTCATCGTGGTCGATCCTCTCGGGGCTCTGCGGGGTGCAGGGTGCATGTACAGGGTACTTCGGCGGGGACACATTCTGGAACGTGTTCTAGTTTTAAGGCTAGCAGACACCATCGAAGCAGCTGGATCGTAAATCGCGCCCCTCGGTTCCCGATAACCGGGACACCCTGGTGATCCCGCTGGACGGGATGCCTCGGATCAGGCCGATGTCCGGTGTTGGCGTTCGAGCTGAACCTGAAGTCCGGAGATCAGGGTGGAGACGCCGAACCGGTAGATGTCCCGGCCGTGGAGCTGATCGAGGTTCGTGGTCGCGCGGGCGACGACCTCGGGCAGGCCTGCCCGATCCGGGATCTTGGGGTCCTGCGTCGACACCCCGCTGCGGCCGTAGAGGTACGTGTGGATGGTCGCGTACGCGCAGAAGACGTTGCGGTCGGTGAAGCCTGCGTCGTACAGGATCTCCATCACCAGCGCGACCAGGTGACGCTGCGACCGCAGCATCTGCTCGAGCAGCACCTCGCCCAGGCCGGGGTACGTGGACAGGCGCTCGTCGATCTGGTCGATCAGTGCCCGCAGTCGCTCGGTCCAGTCCGGACCCGGGTCGGGAGCTGCGATGCCGTCGAGCGCGGCCGAGGCAACCAGGTCGAGCAGCTCGTCCTTGTCGGACACGTAGTAGTAGGGCGCCATCGCCGAGACCCCGAGCTCGCGGGACAGCCGGCGCATGGAGAGCTTTTCGAGCCCGTCCTGGTGGATCACGCGCAGGGCCGCCTCCACGATCTCCTGCTCGGACAGGTTGCCGTGTGTCGAGCCTGATGTCCGCGAATCGGTGCCGGCATTGCGGCCGGACGGCCGACCCAAGATCACGGACTTGTCCGTCATCGTGTGCCTCATGACGCTCGGCGGGCGAATGGTGTCGATCCCGAACCCAAGTCTAGGTCGATTCGGCAGGGATAGGACCAGGTCGGGTGAATTGGGTGTGGATCGGCAGTGCGGCGAGGCCGTCGGCGAGGGTGGCGGTGCCCGATCGCAGCAGGTCGGTCAGTTCGAGGCTCTCGTCGGTGAGCCACTGCTCGTAGGCGGCAAGCGCGACCCCGAGGACCATCCAGCCGACGGTGCGGGGCAGGTGGTCGGTCGTCCGAAGTCCGGTGCGGGCGGCCACGTACTCGGCGATCACCTCCCGCCAGCCTGTGTACATGACCATCGAGTACGCCTGCAGGGCGGGCGCGTTGAGGATGACCTCCATCCGCTTGCGGTGCATCGGCGCCACGTCGGCCGGGAAGTTGTTGAACTCGAGCAGCGCTCGCGTCAGGCCCTCGGCGAGTGGGATGTCGCCGGGGAGCGTCGCGAGGTGGTCGCGCATGTCCGACAGGTGGGTGTCGAAGTTGCCCCACGGCACCGCGTTCTTGGACGGGAAGTAGCGGAAGAACGTGCGCCGTGCGATGCCCGCGGCCTCCGCGATCTGGTCGACGCTGGTCTCTTCGTAGCCGTGCTCGGCGAACAGTGCGAGTGCGATGTTGCTGATGCGGTCCTGGGTGGTCGACGGCTTGCGACCGAGCCGACCCGTCCCTGACCTGCGGGTGCGCGTCAATTTCTCCTCCGGTCTTTCATTCTGCACTCGATGCCATTATTGTGGTGAGCCGAGTCACAGCGAACAAGTGCTGGACCGGAACAACCCTGACACAGGAGGCAAGTCGATGTCCGATACTCGCGAGTCCGCAGTCAACGAGACCGAGCTCGTTCAGGAGTC
Source organism: Rhodococcus sp. NPDC004095 (assembly GCF_053604015.1). Lineage (NCBI taxonomy): Bacteria > Bacillati > Actinomycetota > Actinomycetes > Mycobacteriales > Nocardiaceae > Rhodococcus > Rhodococcus sp. NPDC004095. Next base: position 235,981 of record NZ_JBSGGS010000004.1, on the reverse strand, counting down.
CCTCGTGGAAGAGGTCTCGATCGACGGCATGTGCGGCGTGTACTGATCGTGGATCTCGACTCCGGGTGGATGCTGCACCCGCAGGTGGCGCTTCGCCCCGAACCTTTCGGGGCGTTGCTCTACCACTTCGGCACCAGGAAGCTGTCGTTCCTGAAGAACGTGACCATCGTCGGCATCGTCAAGTCGTTGACCGACCACCCCGACGCCCGCAGCGCGATCCGGGCGGCGGGTGTCGAGGACTCCCGCATCGACATCTACGCACGCGCCCTGGCCACCCTGGCCGAGTCGAAGATGATCGTGCCGGCGGCCGCGAGCTCAGCGGCCTGACCCTCCCCACAGTGCGGGCCCGTGCGCGACATCGCGACGCCCGCACACCCCACACTTCTTTCGTCTGACGAGGACACCGCCCATGACATCGGTTCTGGAACCACCCACCACGGTGACGCCCCCCGCAGCGCTCGCCCCGACGTCGACGCCTCCCGCTGTCGGTCGTCTCGTCGACCAGTTCGAGCTCGGCCTCGACGCCCCGATCTGCCTGACCTGGGAGCTGACGTACGCGTGCAACCTGTCGTGCGTGCACTGCCTGTCCTCGTCAGGCAAGCGCGACCCGCGTGAGCTGTCGACCGAGCAGTGCAAGGCGATCATCGACGAGCTGCAGAAGATGCAGGTCTTCTACGTCAACATCGGCGGCGGCGAACCGACGGTCCGCTCCGACTTCTGGGAACTCGTCGACTACGCCACCGAGCACCAGGTGGGCGTCAAGTTCTCCACCAACGGCGTGAAGATAGACAAGAAGGTCGCCGCGCGCCTGGCCGCCTCCGACTACGTCGACGTGCAGATCTCCCTCGACGGCGCGACCGCGGAGGTCAACGACGCGGTCCGCGGCCCCGGCTCGTTCGCGATGGCGGTGCGGGCACTGGAGAACCTGGCCGAGGCCGGGTTCAAGGACGCGAAGATCTCCGTCGTCGTCACCCGCCAGAACGTGAGCCAGCTCGACGAGTTCAAGGCCCTCGCCGACAAGTACGGTGCGACGCTGCGCATCACCCGGCTGCGCCCGTCCGGGCGCGCCGTGGACGTCTGGGACGACCTGCACCCGACGCACGAGCAGCAGCGCGAGCTCTACGACTGGTTGGTCGCCAACGGTGAGGGCGTGCTGACCGGTGATTCGTTCTTCCACCTGTCCGCGTTCGGCGGTGCCGACGGCGCCGGCGCGCTGCCCGGGCTGAACCTGTGCGGTGCGGGACGGGTGGTGTGCCTGATCGACCCGATCGGCGACGTCTACGCGTGCCCGTTCGCGATCCACGATCAGTTCCTCGCCGGAAACATCGTGGCGGACGGCGGCTTTCAGCAGGTGTGGCAGCACTCGGACCTGTTCGAGGAGCTGCGCTCCCCGCAGACCGCGGGGGCGTGCACCTCGTGCAACTTCTTCGATTCGTGCCGCGGCGGCTGCATGGCCGCGAAGTTCTTCACCGGCCTGCCGATGGACGGCCCGGATCCCGAATGCGTGCAGGGCTATGGGCAGTCCGCGCTGGAGGGTGACCGGAGCGTCCCCCAGTCCAGCCAGGACCACTCGCGGACCGGCAAGCGCGCCGAGCGTCGCACCCCGGCCGCGCCGGTGCCGCTGACCCTGCTGACGCGGCCGCCGGCCAAGATCTGTGACGAAAACCCCCTCGCGGGCTTGAACTGACTACCCGCACAGCGGGTGTGAATAGAGGATTTCAATGGCAAAGAATGCGTGGTTCGAGACCGTTGCCGAGGCGCAGCGCCGGGCGAAGAAGCAACTGCCGAAGCCGGTGTACATGGCGCTGGTCGCCGGCTCCGAGAAGGGCGTGACCACCTCCGACAACATCGACGCGTTCGCCGAGCTCGGGTTCGCGCCGCACGTTGCGGGGCTGTCGGACAAGCGTGAGCTCGCCACCACCGTGATGGGACAGCCGCTGTCCTTCCCGGTGATGATCTCCCCGACCGGTGTGCAGGCTGTGCACCCCGACGGTGAGGTCGCCGTCGCCCGCGCGGCCGCCGCCCGCGGCATCGCGATGGGACTGAGCTCGTTCGCGAGCAAGTCCGTGGAGGAGGTAGTGGCGGCGAACCCGCAGACCTTCTTCCAGATGTACTGGGTCGGCACCCGCGACGAGCTGCTGCACCGGATGGAACGCGCGAAGAAGGCGGGCGCGACCGGGCTGATCATGACACTCGACTGGTCGTTCTCGATGGGCCGCGACTGGGGCTCCCCGGCGATCCCGGAGAAGATGGACTTCGCCGCCATGAAGGCGAACGCCCTGCAGGGCCTGCTGCACCCGAAATGGCTCTCGCAGTTCGTCCGTTCGGGCGCGATCCCCGACCTGACCACCCCGAACCTCGCCCCCGCCGATGGTGGCCCTGCGCCGACGTTCTTCGGTGCGTACGGCCAGTGGATGGGCACCCCGCTGCCCACCTGGGAGGACGTCGCATGGCTGCGTGAGCAGTGGGACGGCCCCTTCATGCTCAAGGGCGTCATGCGGGTCGACGACGCCAAGCGCGCCGTCGACGCAGGCTGCACCGCCATCTCCGTCTCCAACCACGGCGGCAACAACCTCGACGGCACCCCCGCCCCGATCCGGGCGCTGCCCGCGATCGCCGAGGCCGTCGGCGAGCAGCTCGAGGTCGTCCTCGACGGCGGCATCCGCCGCGGCTCCGACGTCGTCAAGGCTCTCGCCCTCGGCGCCCGCGCCGTCATGATCGGCCGCGCGTACCTGTGGGGCCTGGCCGCCAACGGTCAGGCCGGCGTCGAGAATGTTCTCGACATCCTGCGCGGCGGCGTCGACTCCGCCGTTCTCGGCCTGGGGCACTCGAACATCGCGGACCTGTCCCCGGCCGATCTGGTCATCCCCGACGGATTCCGCCGCGACCTCGGGATCTGATCCTGCACGACCTGCTGACCTCGAAGACCACCCTGGCCGGGCGCACCGCCCCGTCCCGGGTGGTCTTCGGGTCTCACGAGACGAATCTCGCTGTCGGCAGGTCGTTCTCGGCCCGGCACACCGACTACTACGCGGCCCGCGCTCGAGGGGGCTGCGGGGTGATCGTCACCGAGTGCGCCTCGGTGGTCCCCGACGACTGGCCGTACGAGCGGGCACCGCTGGCATCCGAGTGCCTGCCGGGATGGCGCGAGGTCGTGGCGGCGTGCCGCCCCTACGGGACGCTCGTGCTCGCCGGCCTCGGGCACCGTGGGATGCAGGGATCGAGCGCGTACTCGCAGTCGGTGCTGTGGGGACCGTCTCCGGTCGCGGACGTCGTGACCCGGGAGCTGCCCGCGGAGATGAGCAGTCGTGAGATCGACTCGGTCGTGACGGGTTTCGCCGACGCCGCCGCGCTCGCGGTGGCCGCCGACCTGGACGGCGTCGAGCTCGATGCGGGACCGACCGCACTGCTGCGCCAGTTCCTGTCCCCGCTGACCAACCTCCGCGCCGACGCATACGGCACCGACCGTGCTCGACTGCTGCGTGAGGCGCTCGCCGCCGTCCGCGCGGTGCTCGGCCCGGACCGGATCCTCGCCCTGCGACTCAGCTGCGACGAACTCGCGCCATGGGGCGGCATCACCCCCGACGCCGCGGCCGAACACGTTCACGCACTGGCAGATTCGATCGACCTGATCACCGTGGTCCGGGGTGGGCCGACAACCGCCACCCGCTACCGGCCGGACATGCACACCCCGCCGATGTTCAACGTGGAACTGGCGCGCCGCATCCGCGAGGTCACTGCGGTGCCGGTCGTCCTGCAGGGCAGCGTGATCGACGCCCCGGCCGCGCAGCGCGCTCTCGACGACGGCGTCGCCGACCTGGTCGAGATGACCCGTGCGCAGATCGCCGACCCGGATCTCGTCTCCACGGTGCGCGCCGGTCGCACACCCCGCCCGTGTGTGCTGTGCAACCAGACCTGCCTGGTGTGCGATCCGCGCAATCCGGTCGTCACCTGTGTCGGCAACCCGAACCCGGCCGAAGTGCACCTTCACGCTGCTGGACCGGACGAAGGTGTCCTTCGGCCGGGGGTGGCGGCCATCGTCGCGCCGCGGGACGTGCTGGTGGTCGGTGGGGGTCCGGCGGGCCTCGAGGCGGCGCGGGTCCTCGCCGCCGCCGGACATCGGGTCCGGCTCGCCGAGCGTGAATCCCGGCTGGGTGGCATGGTCGCGCGCATCGCGGTGGGCGACCGGGAACGACTGTCGGCGTTGACGGACTGGCTCGCCGACGAGTGCAGGCGCCTCGGCGTCCGTTTCGACGTGGGTCGGGAAGTGGATGCGCCGGAGATCGCGGCCGCGGGTGCGGTCGTACTCGCGACCGGCAGTGTCGCCGCGCCGTGGCCGGTCCCCGGGAACGGGAGCGTGCCCATCTGCACCGCCCCCGACGTGCTGGAGGGGACGCGGCCGATCCCCGATGTCACGGACGGAGTCCTGGTCTGGGACCCGATCGGCGGACCGGTCGGAGTGGCGGTGGCCGAACTGCTGGCGGCACGGGGCGGGAGGGTCGGCGTGGTGACTCCGGATCCGGTGGTGGGTACCGAGTTGGGGCGCACCGGCGACCTCGCCGAAGCCAACGGACGTCTCCACCGTGCCGGCGTCCACCGGCACCTGCGCTCCCGGATCGTCGGGATCGACGGTGGCCGGGTCGAACTCGAACACGCACACACGGGGGAGCGGACGACGATCGCTGCCGTCGCCGTGGTCGACTGCGGTCACCGACTCCCGGACGATGCGCTGGTGCGGAGCGCCGAGTCGCGCGTGGCGGGCGGCGGGACGCCGGGTGCCGGGTGGGTGGCCGCCGGAGACTGCGTGGCGCCCCGCACCGTCGCCGAGGCCGTCCGCGAGGGGCGGGCAGCGGCCCTTGATCTCGTCGCTCGGTGGGCGCCGTGACGTATCCGACGCTGCTGTCGCCGCTCACGATCGGGCCTCGGACGGTGCGGAACCGTGTCGTGTTCACCGCGCACCTGACGAACGCCGCCGTCGACGGACTGCCCACCGAGCAGCACGCCGCCTACTACGCGGCCCGTGCGCAGGGCGGTGCGGGGCTGATCATCACCGAGGAACACTGCGTCCACCCGACGGACTGGCCGTACGAAAAGGTGATCCACGGCCACCGGCCCGAGGTGGTGCCGGGGTACCGGAGAATCACCGACGCGGTACATGCGCACGGCTCGGTGATCCTCGCGCAGCTCAACCACAACGGCGGCCAGGGTTCCGGCATGTACTCCCGTCGGCCGCTGTGGGCGCCGAGCCCGATCCCCGATGCGCTGTTCCGGGAGGTGCCGCGGGCCGTGGACGCCGCCGACATCGCAGAACTCGTCGCGAGCTTCGCGCGCGTGGCAACGCACTGCCGGGCGGGGGGATTCGACGGGGTCGAGATCCAGGCGTCGCAGTCGTCGATCCTGCGGGCATTCCTGTCCCCACAGGCGAACCGGCGCACCGACGACTACGGCGGGGCCCTCGCCGGTCGGGCCAGGCTGCTGCTCGAGGTGATCGCCGCCGTGCGGTCCGCGCTCGGGCCCGACCTGGTGCTGGGGGTCCGCCTGACCGGAGAGGAGTCGATCTCCAACGGGATCCACCTCGACGAGGCGGTCGCGGTCGCCCGCATGATCGAGGCGACCGGCCACGTCGACTACCTCAACACCTCGATCGGGATGGCCACCGAGACACTGCACCTGATCGAGGGCTCGATGGCCGTGCCCCGGGGCTACGCACTGTTCATTCCCAACGCGATTCGCGAGGCGGTGTTCCTCCCGGTGGTCGGCGTCGGGCGGTTCACCGGACCCGGACAGGCGGAAGAGGCACTCGCCGAGGGGCACTGCGATCTGGTCGGGGTGGTCCGCGGGCAGATCGCGGACCCCGACTTCGCCGCCAAGGCCGCCGCCGGTCACGCCGACGACATCCGCACCTGCCTGGGCTGCAACCAGGAGTGCATAGGGCGGGTCGGACTGAACCGGTGGCTCGGGTGCGTCGAAAATCCGTCCGCGGGGCGGGAATCGGTGCCGCTCCCGATGCCGCGACGGCGCGGCCGGGATGTCGTCGTCGTCGGCGGGGGCCCGGCCGGACTGCAGGCCGCGGCGACCGCCGCGCAGCGGGGTCACACGGTGACCCTGTACGAACGGTCCGAGCAGCTCGGGGGTCAGGTGTGCACCGCCGCCCTGGCCGCGGGCCGCGGTGAGTTCGGGGAGTTGGCCGCTAATCTCGAGCGTGAGTGCAGGCGGTCCGGCGTCTCGGTGCACACGGGTGTCGACGTCGACGCGGACCTCGTACGCCGGCTGCGGCCCGACGCGGTGATCGTCGCGACCGGGGCGCGGCCGTCGCGTCCGGCGTGGGCGGGCGACAGCGTCCGCGTGGTCGACGTGCGCGACGTCCTCGAGGGGGACGCCTTTCCGATGGGGCGGGTTCTGGTGTTCGACGAGTTGGGATTTCATCAGGGCACCTCCGTCGCGGAGACTCTCGCCGCCAAGGGCGCTGCGGTCACGATCGCGACCCCCGCGATGGTCGTCGGACAGGACCTGGGGCTCACCCTCGACATGGAGGGCTGGCAGCGGCGCGCACACGCGTCCGGCATCACCGAATGGACCGATGTGGTGCCGACAGCGGTCACCGACACGGGATCCGCTGTGCTGGTACACCTACTGCACCATCCCACGGGGGCAGTCCAGGAGCGCGAGTTCGATGCCGTCGTCTGCTCGGTGCATCAACGGTCTGTGGACGGATTGTGGAAGGAACTGTCCGGCAGTGCATTCGAAATACACCGAATCGGCGATGCGCTGTCGCCCCGGCGTGCGAACTCGGCGGTGACCGAGGGGCATCGTGTCGCCACCTCCCTGTGACCGCCGCGCCGTTCGGGAACCGCGGGCAGGTGTCAGATGCCGGTTTCGAGGTCGCCGGGCAGCAGGAGCTGCGGCGCCTGCGTGAACGTCCAGGCGTCGTCGGTGCGGGTGAGCACCCACACCAGGTCGTAGCGGTCCTCCGGCCACGGGTCGGGAATGTCGGCGTCGACGTCGCCGAGTGCGGCGACGATGTCGGGAAGGTACTCGCGTTGCCACGACACCAGTACCGGTCCCGGGGTGCGGCGAAGTCTCTTGGCCAGTGCCTTGACGTCGGCGCGGCGGTGCTCGGTGTCGACGTCGAGACCGAGGCGGGCGGCGAGTGGCGTCAGGGTTTGTAGTGAGCGTCTGCTGCCGCCCTTGCGGCTCGGGGTGGAGGCGAACAGCGCGCGCGGCCGGGCGAGCGGGCCCGCCGGTTCGCCGTGGTTCGGCGCGAACAGCCCGGCCAGCGCGGTGGCGCGGCGCCAGCCGGCCTCGGTCAGTGACTCGTCGCAACGGTAGCCGTCGTCGTCGACGCCGTACGGAGGTCCGCTCTCGGGTGGGCGTTCGGCGTGCCGGATGAGCATGATCACCGTGGTGACGGTCTCCGCGTTCTCGGCCATGGGCCCATTCTCGCGCTGCTGGTCATCGACGTGCCGTAACCGGTCACCGCGGCGTGGCCGAGCCTCGCTGCAGCAGACCCCAACTGAACTGCGCCTCGCATGCGGTGCCGTCCGCCACGGTGAACTCGGCGGTGGCGTGGCTGGGCACCTGACCGGCGGACATCCGGAAGCGCACGGGTGCGGCGGCGCGCTCGACATCGTCGATGGTCACCATCCACGGGCGCAGGTCGGCGAGGCCGGTGATCGCCGGCGCTTCGGCGTCGGCGGCGCGGGCCAGTCGCTCGTCGATCACCTCGCCTCCGGGACCGAAGGTGACCTGGAACTGCAGGCCCGGCCACAGCGGCGTGTCCCAGCATTCGACGGCCAGGGTCGTGCCGAGGGAAGTGGGGCGCTCGCTGGTCGTGTCGGGTCGGCCGAGGGCCAGCCGGTATCGGCCGATGCCGTCGGGGAAGTTGCTGCGGAGGCCGCGCTGCCACTGGGCGTGGGCGGCTCGGGCATCGGTCCCGCTCTTGCCGAGGGTCTTCAGGGCCGCGTCGACCAGCGACGGTTGGTGGTCGTCCATTCGGCGAAGCAGCATCAGCTCGAGGTTGACCACGCCAAATCCCTTGAGCGGCATTCGGTCCAGAGTCATCGGTCCTCCTCGGGGTCGACCGGGGTGAGACCGACAGTAGCAATCCCGGACGTGTGATCCCCGTTAATGGCCAGTTCCTCTGCAGGCGGCGGGTGCCGGTCGGCCAGACGATGAACCGGGTTGGCAGATCCGACTTTTGGATGGAATGAGCTGGACCTTCGTCACCTGGGTTGACCACGGAATAACCGAGGCCGAGGTGGCCGACCCGTGGGGCGTCGCGCCCGGGGTCCGCCGGCATCGGTGGGAGTGTGTCCGGGGTGGTCGCGTCCGCTGTGGTCATGGGATATCGCCAGCACCTGTCCCTCCTTTTCCCATCCCCGTCTCGTTCCCGTCGCCGCTGATGCTGGCGCTGTTCTGCGTCGCGGCGGGCGTGGTGGTGCGTCAACGCCGCGGCGCGGATGCCGTCGAGGCGACGACACGACTGATACCGATGTGGTCGGGCTCGTGGGTGTCGGGCTCGGCGTTCACCGGTATCGGTGTGCGGGTGGTTGCGTCCACTGTGGCTACGGCACGTCGCCGTCGCCCGCCTCATCGATCCCATGTGCCCAGCGCCGTCGATGCTCACGCAGTTCTGCGTCGCGGCGGGCGCGGTGGTGCGCCAGCGCTGCAGCGAGGATGTCGTCGAGGTGGTGGCGTTGATTGACCCGCGGTGTGCGGGTGGGGTCGATGTGCGGTGGTGGGATCCACTCGGTACGGCCGGCATTGCTGGTGGCTGCACTTGTGGTTCGGTGGGCGGGTTCTGTCATCGCGTGGCCGGTGATGGCGGTCCTGCCGGCGTCGCCGGTGCGGTCGCGGGTTGCCGCCGCGGTGCGGGTCTGCCAGCCGCCGGCGCCGTCGTGGACGAGGGCGTGGCAGTGATCGCACGCGAGATCGAGAGCGTCGATGTCGGTGCGTCCGCCCTTGTTCCATTCGGTCAGGTGATGCACGGCGGTCATCGAGGCTGGTGCGTCGCAGTCCGGTCTCGTGCAGCCGCGCGAGGCGGCGATCAACGCCAACCGCTGATCAGCCGATGCCAAACGCTTCGACCGACCGAGGTGCAGCGGCCGGCCGTTGTGATCGAAGAGCGCGAGCACCGGATGTGCCTTCTCGGCCATTCGGAGCGCATCACGGATCGGGACCAGGCCGCCGGTGGCGGTGGTGGCCACCCCGGATGCTTCTTCGACCTGCCGCACGGACATCGTGAGGATCGCGGTGACGGGCAGTCCGCGATGACTACCCAACACCCCGGACGAGAGCAGGTGCCGTAGCGCGACTTTCAGTGCGTCGTGGTTGCGTTGGACGGCGGTGCGGGTGTCGCGGGCGGCGGCGTTCGCCAGCGCGGTGCGGTCGAGGGTGTCGGATTCGATGTCGCCGCAGGGTGATTCGGGGTCGTCGGGGTTGTTCATGCCGGGGCGGGCGAGTTTCGCGAGGACCGGATCGAGCAACGCCTTCGTTTCCGGATTCAGTAATCCCGAGATCGGTGTCATGAGATCGGCGCCCTGCTTCCCGATGCGCAGGCCGCGGCGGCGCTTACGGTCCTTCTCGTCGGGACGTCGCCGTCCGGGTTCAGGTGCGCGAGCAGGTGGATTCCGACCTTCGTGACGTCTTCGGGTGGCATGGTTCGGGCGGCGTCGGCCAGGATCTTTTCCGCCACGGCGATCTCGTCGGCGCCTGTGCCGTGGGGGACCTTGCGCATGGTTTTCGCGATCGCTGCGACATGATCCGGGCCGACGGCACCCTCCCGCACGGCGTGCGCGGTGACCGGCAGAACCGCATCCATCGGGTCGCCGCCGATTGTGTGCCAGGTGCCGACCTTGTTCGCGCCCTTGACTCGTCGGGCGGCGTCGGCGCCGGAGATACGCAGGGTTTGGGTGAGGAATTCGCTCACGGATCGGCAGTGCAGGTTTCCAGGGATCGACCGCTCCACCGTCTCGACGATCAGCCGGTGTCCGACCGCGGAGGCCTTCCGCAGCGTCACTTCAATCCGCTGCAGCGTGTCGATGACCTCACTGTCGGTGAGTCCGGTCAGCGGGTCGGTGAGCAGGCCGTCGATGGCGGCGGCGAGTGCTGTCAGGTGTTCGTCCATCTGCTCGTCACCCCCCGTGATTCGAACTGATGTTCTAACGATAGTGGAAAGCGGCACTCCGCACCAGGCTTTCCGTGAAGCGAGGGCGGTTGGGGGTGACGTGGTGTTCGTGGGCGTCGGGCGTCCTTGGGATCGTTGGGCGGGCGTCCCTCTCGCCGCGGCATATCTGTTCAAGGAACCCCGCAGCGCGGCGCCGACCTGATCCTCGACGACATGGGCGCCAAGTACCTGGACCGCAACGTCGACGCGCTCGCCAAGGACGGACAGTTCTGTCTTATCGGCATGCGGGGCGACGCGGTCGGGGAACTCAACCTGGGCAAGCTGATCGCCAAGCGGGGTGACGGTCGTGAGGTTGCGCCACAACTGTTCTGCGACTTACCGATAGAGCCGCGGCATGTCGACGCGAATCTGGCTTCCCTGCATGTGGAGCGGCGTCGTGTTCGAACCGACGGGTCCCAGCGTGCTGTAAGTAAGCCAGGCTCTCCCGCCGCCTGATTCCAACGAACCGCGCCGCATCAACTTCGGATTCGTCGAGTAGTCACGCGTGAAACGGTGACGGCCGACGCCTCCCTCGCCGACCCGTACCGAGATCACAGCACCGGGTGTTCGAACGATTGCGGGGTTGACAGCACATGCACAGGAACCTTTGGGTGCCCGGATTCGGGTTGGTTGCCGGGCCCGCTGCCGTGCCGGTGTCGATGGAGGCAGGTTCTACGATTTCGGGCATGACTGCCGTCCCTCCGTCCACCTCCCTCGCCGTGGCAACGTGGCAGGATGTCGCCGCTCGTCCGCCGTCCATCGCGGTGCCTGTCGGGTCGCTCGAGCAGCACGGCCCACACCTGCCTCTCGACACCGACACGCGCATCGCGACCGCGGTGGCCGCGGCGCTGCCGGGATTCGACCTCGCGCCCGCGATCGCGTACGGCGCCAGCGGAGAGCACGAGGGATTCGCCGGAACCGTGTCCCTCGGTAGTGAGGCGTTGCGGAATCTGGTCGTCGAGTACGGCCGTTCGGCGTGTCGCTGGACCCCTCGCCTGCTGTTCGTCAACGGGCACGGAGGGAACGCGCCCGCCCTCGCGGACGCAGTGGCCCTTCTGCGGTACGAGGGCCGGGACGTGGCCTGGCTGCCGTGTGCCGTACCGAGCGCCGACGCCCATGCCGGGCACACCGAAACAGCGCTGTTGCTGCACCTTTCGCCGGAAGTGGTGCGCACGGACAGGATCGAGGCAGGCGATCTGCGGCCCATCGCGGAACTGATGCCCGACCTCCGGGCCGGGGGTGTCGCGGCGGTCAGCGCGAACGGGGTGCTCGGCGACCCGACCGCCGCCGACGCGGAGGAGGGGGCCCGACTGTTCGACCGGATGTGCGAGCTCGCGACCGCGGCGGTGAGTCGGTGGCAGCCGGATGTCCGCGGGATGTTGCGGTGAGGCCAGATCCGAATACGATCGCCTGATGCGTCAAGCTCGACTGCCCGACGGATTCGGGGTGCGACTCGATCCGACGGTGCGCGCCTTCTCCGACGGACGAGTTCTGATCGGGGGATCGCCGACCCGGATGCTCAAACTCGCGCCGACCGCCGCCGCGATGATCGGGGACGGCTACCTGAAGGTGGTCGACCAGCAGTCCGCTGCGGTCGCCCGGCACCTGCTCGACTCCGGTGTGGCGAACCCGCGCCCGATGAGCTCGCCGCCCAGTCACGACGTCACCGTCGTCGTCCCGGTCAAGGACAACATGGTCGGGCTCAACCGGCTGCTCCCGGCGCTGCACGGCCTGACCGTCATCGTCGTCGACGACGGGTCGGCCGAGCCGATCACCCCGCCTCCCGTCCGGGGCCGCGGCGAGGTCCGGGTGCTCCGGCACCCGGAATCGCGTGGACCTGCCGCCGCTCGCAACACCGGGATGGAGGCCGCGACAACCGAGTTCGTCGCGTTCCTCGATTCGGACGTCGTGCCGCGGACCGGCTGGCTCGATGCGATGCTCGGGCACTTCAGCGACCCCGCCGTCGCGATGGTCGCGCCACGGATCGTCGCCCTCGAACCGAACGGGGGAGCGCTCGCCCGATACGAGCACGCCCGGTCCTCGCTGGACCTCGGTCGCAAGGAGGCGCCGGTGCGGGCGGGCAGTGCGGTGTCGTACGTGCCGAGTGCGGCGATGCTGGTGCGGCGCCGGGCTCTCGACGAGTGCGGTGGCTTCGACGAGGCCATGCATGTCGCCGAGGACGTCGACCTGTGCTGGCGGCTGCACGAGGCGGGCTGGCGGTTGCGGTACGAGCCCATCTCGCACGTCGCGCACGACCATCGGGTGTCGTTCCGGAAATGGTTCGGCCGCAAGATGTTCTACGGAACGGGTGCGGCGCCGCTGGCGTCCCGGCATCGCGGGCTGGTGCCGCCCCTGGCCATGTCGTGGTGGACGCTCGCCGCCTGGCTGCTCGCCGCCACCGGAACCCGCATCGGGGTGGTCGGGGCCCTCGCCACCCAGGTGGTGACGGTGCGTCGGCTGCGCCGTACGTTCGGTGAACTCGACCAGCCGACTCGGATCGCCACCGTTCTCGCGATTCAGGGCATGGCCGGCGGGGCCTGGCAACTCGCGTCCGCGGTGTGCCGGCACTACTGGCCGGTGACGGTGCTCGCCGCGATCTGCTCACGGCGTGTGCGCAGGGCGGTGGTTGCGATCGCGGTGGCCGAGGGCGTGGCGGACTGGTGGACCCACCGTGAACCGGGCGGGCTCGGTCCGGTGCGGCACGTCGTCTACAAGCGGCTCGACGACCTCGCCTACGGGGCGGGCCTGTGGCGGGGAGCGATCACGCACCGCAGCCTCGCCGCCCTGACTCCACGCCTGACCCGGTGACACCGGGGCCGGTTCCGGGTGCCGATGTGATCGTGGTCGGAGCCGGTTCCGCCGGCTGCGTCGTGGCCGCCCGGTTGAGCGAGAATCCCGACCGGACCGTGACGCTGGTCGAGGCGGGGGCGGTCGCAGGCCCGCCCGGGCCGCTCGGGGTGCTGCCGGTCGGGCCGGACAGCGATGTCGTCTGGCGGTACCCGGCGCAGCTGCGCGACCGGATCGGCGAACCGCTCACCACCCTCGCGCGGGGTCGGGTGCTGGGCGGGTCCGGCGCCGTCAACGGCGGCTACTTCCTCCGCGGCACCGCCGCAGACTTCGATCGCTGGCCGTCGTCGTGGTCGTACGAGCGGGTGCTGCCCTACTTTCGCAGGCTCGAGTCGGACCCGTTCGGGGACCGCCGCTGGCACGGTGACCACGGCCCGATCCCCGTCGTCCGCACCGCTCCCGGCGATCTGCATCCGGTCAGCGCGGCGTTCCTCGAGGGTGCCACCCGGGCCGGCTTCGGGTACCGCGCGGACCTCAACGAACCGGACGCCGCAGGCGTCGGGCCGGTGCCGTTGAACGCGCGCGACGGCCGGCGGGTGAGCACTGCAACGGCCTATCTGTCGCCGCACCTGGGCCGGCCGAACCTGCGGGTGCTCACCGGGGCGTCGGCCCGCAGGGTGCTGCTGTCGGGCGTGCGGGCGGCGGGCGTCGAGGTCGAAGCGGCGGGTCGCCTGGAGGTGCTGCGGGGCGACACCGTGGTGGTGTGCGCGGGTGCCGTCGGTACACCACACCTGCTGATGCACTCCGGAATCGGCCCCGCGCAGCATCTTTCGGACATCGGGGTGCCGGTGTCCGTCGACCGGCCGGGTGTCGGTCAGGGGTTCGAGGACCATCCGGAGGTGACGGTCGGCTACCGGCCGGTGACGGCACTGCCGCACCGACCCGACCAGGCGATCCTGGAGGTGGTTCTCGAAGCGGAGGACGTCGAGCTGCGTCCCTACACCGCGCCGTTCGGCCGCTCGATTCCCGGCGTGGACGACCCGCTCGGCCGGATCGGGGTGGCGCTGATGCGGCCGCGCAGCCGCGGAGAGATCGTGCTGCGGTCCGCCGAGCCCGCGGACCCGCCGCTCGTGCGGTACCGCTACCTGAGCGACGGCGCCGATCGCCGCGCGCTGCGTGCCGGGCTGGACCTGGCCCGGGACCTGGTGGCCGGTCCGCCCTTCGCCGAGCTGACGGCTCCGCCCGCGCGCGGAGCCCTCACGCTCGAGGACCTCGGCACGTCGATGCACCTGTCGGGCAGCTGCGCGATGGGCTCCCCGGACGATCCCCACGCGGTCGTGGACGAGCGATGCCGGGTGATCGGGGTGGAGGGGCTGTGGCTGGGCGACGGCTCGGTGATGCCGTCGCTGCCGTCACGGGGGCCGCACGCGACCACCGTCATGATCGGGGAGCGGGTCGCGGAGTTCGTCGCCGCCGTCCTGGACGGCTGACCAGTACTTCTGTCGTCGCCGGTCGGGGCCGACACGCAACCGGGGTCGTGTGACTGGCGTTACAGTGGGGGTACCAGCCTCGACGGAGGGACTTCCTTGAGCACCACCGCGCGCAGCAACCCCTGGGTGGCCGTTCGACCGGGCGACGACGTCGCGCAGCTCGCCCGCACCGTGTCCTCCGCGCACCGCTCCTTCATGGCGGGTGCGGCCCCGCAGACGGACGATCCCGAGGACGAACCGCTGGTGCGGCCGGTGGTGTTCGATTCCTGGCTGCGCAGCCGCAATCGTGGTGTGAACCCCGAGACCGTCGGCGAGGGCGGCGATCTCGACGGAGTCGAACTCGAGAGTTACCGTGCCGCCCACCCGATGGCACTGGTTCGGCCGGTCGTGCGCAGGCTGCTGGTCGACGACGCCGCCGACACCGGACTGCTCGTGGCGATCAGCGACGCCGACGGCCGGCTGCTGTGGGTCGAGGGGGACTCGGCGGCGAAGGACCGCGCTGTCGCGATGCACTTCGTGGAGGGCGCCGACTGGAGTGAGGACCGCGTCGGCACCAACGCCCCGGGCACCGCGCTCGCGGTCGACCAGTGCGTGCAGATCTTCGGGGCCGAGCATTTCAGCGCCGCCGTGCACGACTGGAGTTGTTCGGCGGCCCCCGTGCACGACCCGATGAGCGGGCAGATCCTCGGGGCCATCGACATCACGGGCGGTCACCGGGTCGCCGAGCCGCAGGTGCTCGCGTTGGTGCGGGCGACGGTCGCGGCCGCGGAGGCCGAGTTGCGGTTGCACCTGCTGAACTCGCCGCGGCTGCTCGGCACCGCGGTGCCTCGGCTGGCGGTACTCGGGTCGGAGCGGCCCACCCTGGTCCGGGACGGCGAGCGGATCCCGCTCTCGCGTCGGCACGCCGAGATCCTGCTGCTGCTCGCCGACCGCCCCGAGGGCCTGTCGGGCGATCAGCTGGCGATCCTGCTCGACGAGTCCGAACTCGACGCCGTCACCATCCGCGCCGAGATGTCCCGGCTCCGCAAGGTGTTCGGCGCGGATGGCCTCGGGTCGCGGCCGTACCGGCTGCTGACGGACCTGGGTACCGACGTCGGTGACGTGCGGCGCGCACTCGAACGCGGAGACGCGGCCGCGGCACTGGCGGCCTACCGCGGCCCGGTGCTCCCCGGGTCGGTTGCGCCGGGGGTCGACGAGATTCGCGAACAGCTGCGGGTCCGCATGCAGGCGGCGCTGCTTCGGGCCTGCGACCAGTCCCTCCTCGCACGCTGGACCGCCACGGCCGACGGTCGCGAGGATTCGACGGCGTGGGCGGCGTATCTCTCGTCCATCGACCCGAAGTCTCCGATGTACGACCAGGTCAGAGCGCGTATCGCGATCCTCGACGAGCAGTTGGGCCGATGACGGCTGTGTGCGCAACGTAGTTGCAACCCCCGCCCTCGTAGTGTCCTGGATCACAGCAACGACCTCACGCAGCAGTGACGGATACCAGAGGAGTTTCGATGACCGTGTACGCCCGCCCGGGTTCGCCCGACGCGCTCATGTCCTTCCAGTCCCGCTACGAGAACTACATCGGCGGGCAGTGGGTTCCTCCGGTCAAGGGGCAGTACTTCGAGAACACCACGCCGGTCACCGGCCAGCCGTTCTGTGAGATCGCGCGCGGCACCGCCGAGGACATCGAGCTCGCGCTCGACGCCGCCCACGCCGCCGCCCCGGCCTGGGGCAAGACCTCCGTCGCCGAGCGCGCGGTGATCCTCAACAAGATCGCCGACCGCATCGAGGAGAACCTCGAGTCGATCGCCCTCGCCGAGTCCTGGGACAACGGCAAGCCGATCCGCGAGACCCTCAACGCGGACATCCCGCTCGCCGTCGACCACTTCCGCTACTTCGCGGGAGCCATTCGCGCGCAGGAGGGTTCGCTGTCGGAGATCAACTCCGACACCGTCGCTTACCACTTCCACGAGCCGCTCGGCGTCGTCGGACAGATCATCCCGTGGAACTTCCCGATCCTGATGGCCGTGTGGAAGCTCGCCCCCGCGCTGGCTGCAGGCAACGCGGTGGTCCTCAAGCCGGCCGAGCAGACCCCGGCGTCGATCCTGTACCTGTTCAGCATCATCGGCGACCTGCTGCCGCCGGGTGTGGTCAACATCGTCAACGGCTTCGGCACCGAGGCGGGCAAGCCGCTCGCGTCCAGCCCGCGGATCAAGAAGATCGCCTTCACCGGTGAGACGACCACCGGCCGGCTGATCATGCAGTACGCGTCGCAGAACCTGATCCCGGTCACCCTCGAACTCGGCGGCAAGAGCCCGAACATCTTCTTCTCGGACGTCCTCGCCGCGAACGACGACTACCAGGACAAGGCCCTCGAGGGGTTCACGATGTTCGCGCTGAACCAGGGCGAGGTGTGCACCTGCCCGTCCCGGTCGCTGATCCAGGAGGACATCTTCGACGAGTTCCTGGCGATGGCCGCGATCCGTACCAAGGCGGTCCGGCAGGGCGACCCGCTCGACACCGACACGATGATCGGCGCGCAGGCGTCCAACGACCAGTTCGAGAAGATCCTGTCGTACATCGAGATCGGCAAGTCGGAGGGTGCGAAGCTGATCACCGGCGGTGAGCGTGCCGACCTCGGCGGCGACCTGGCCGGTGGCTACTACATCCAGCCGACGGTCTTCACCGGCAACAACAAGATGCGGATCTTCCAGGAGGAGATCTTCGGACCGGTGGTGTCGGTGACCTCCTTCAAGGACTACGACGAGGCCATCTCGATCGCCAACGACACCCTCTACGGTCTCGGTGCCGGTGTGTGGTCCCGGGACGGCGGAGTCGCCTACCGCGCGGGCCGTGACATCCAGGCGGGCCGGGTGTGGACGAACACGTATCACCAGTACCCGGCGCACGCCGCGTTCGGTGGTTACAAGCAGTCCGGCATCGGCCGCGAGAACCACCACATGATGCTCGATCACTACCAGCAGACCAAGAACCTGCTGGTGAGCTACGCCCCCAAGGCGCAGGGCTTCTTCTGATCCCCTCGGTCAGAAGAGTGCGCGGCGCCCGCCGATCCACCCCCTCGTCGGCGGGCGCCGCGTTTTCCACACCTCCACGAATTCGGTTGAATCCCCAGTCATCGAACCCAGTCACACGTTCCGGACGGAGACCACGATGGTCGACACGATGAAGGCAGCGGTTGTTCACGAGTTCGGCAAGCCCCTGGTCGTCGAAGAGCTTCCGATACCGCGACCCGGACCGAACCAGGCGCTGGTCAAAGTCGAGACCAGTGGGGTGTGTCACACCGATCTGCACGCGGCAGAAGGGGATTGGCCGGTCAAGCCGAGCCCCCCGTTCGTGCCGGGACACGAGGGCGTGGGAACCGTCGTCGAGCTTGGTGACGGGGTCACCGAACTTGCGGTCGGGCAGCGGGTCGGCAACGCCTGGCTGTGGTCGGCGTGCATGGAGTGCCGGTACTGCCGCACCGGCTGGGAGACGTTGTGCGAGAAGCAGGTCAACGGCGGCTACTCGGTGAACGGCTCCTTCGCCGAGTACATGCTGGTCGACTCTCGCTTCGCGGCCCGCATCCCGGACGGGGCGGATCTGGTCGAGGTGGCGCCCGTGCTGTGCGCCGGGGTCACCGTCTACAAGGGCATCAAGGTCGCCGACGTGGTGCCGGGGGAGTGGATCACGATCTCCGGCATCGGCGGCCTCGGTCACGTCGCCGTCCAGTACGCGACGGCGATGGGACTCCGCGTCGCCGCGGTCGACGTCTCCGACGACAAACTCGACCTCGCGCGCAGCTTCGGCGCGGAGGTGTTGGTCAACGCGGCGAAGGATGATCCGGTCGCGAAGATACAGGAGGCCACCGGTGGCACCGACGGTGTGCTGGTGACCGCCGTGCACCCGAAGGCGTTCGGTCAGGCCATCGGCATGGCCCGCCGCGGCGGCACCATCGCGTTCAACGGCCTGCCGCCGGGTGACTTCCCGGCCCCGATCTTCGACACCGTGCTCAAGGGACTGACGATTCGCGGGTCGATCGTGGGTACCCGGCAGGACATGGTCGAGGCGCTGGACTTCTACTCCCGGGGCAAGATCCGCCCGACGGTGCACACTCGACGGCTCGACGAGATCAACGACGTCTTCGACGAACTGCGGGCCGGCACCGTCGACGGCCGCGTCGTCCTCGACTTCAGGTGAACGGGAACAACGGGTGAGAGGGGGCCGTCGGTGAGCGATGGGTTGTCGGTGGGAGCGGTGCCGCGGATCGTCGCGACGGTGGCGGCGGCCGACCTGCTGCGCAGGCTCGCGCCGATCCACGGTGCGCTGATGATGCACCAGTCCGGCGGATGCTGCGACGGCTCCGCCCCGATGTGCTACCCCGCAGGGGAGTTCATCGTCGGTGACCGTGACGTCCTGGTCGGGGTGCTGGACCTGCGTCTGGGTGTCGGGCAGCTCCCCACCGATCTTCCCTCCGGTGTCGACGCGGTGCCGGTGTGGATCTCGGGGCCTCAGTTCGAGCTGTGGAAGCACACCCAGCTGGTGATCGACGCCGTTCCCGGTCGCGGTTCCGGCTTCAGTCTCGAATCGCCCGAGGGCCTGCGGTTTCTCAGCCGCGGTAGAGCATTCGCCGACGACGAGGTCGTCGTGCTGGAAACCGACGAGCCGATCACCGGCGAGCAGTGGGAGGCGGGTCGGCGGCCGCTCCCGCCGTCGGTGCCGCAGATCGTCGCGGAGGCGGCGGACGCCTGCCCAGTCCCTCGGCGCTAGCAGCGTCCGGGGAGGTGGCCGAACCCGCCGCAGGGCACCGAACGACACGACCCGGCGGGATTCTCTCTCGTCTTTTCGGGACAGTGGCCTGGGTCACGAGTCCGACCTGTACAGTCCAATGAACTGGACGGTTGTACAGGAAGGATCTTCGTGCGCGCGCTACTGATCGCTGCACTCACGGCATTGACTCTCGGTGCGGCGCCGCTGGGCGGCGTCCCGCTCGCCGACGCGGCGCCGGCGGTGAACGGCTGGACGCTGCCGCAACTGACGGTCGAGGGGCGAGTGATCAAGGACGTCGAGGGGCGGACGGTGCTGCTCCGCGGGGTGAACGTCAACCAGCTCAACGACTACGCCGACAACGGCACCGGGCTGCCCACCGTGATGCCGCTGGAGCGAAACGATTTCGCGCGAATGGCCGCGATGGGATTCAACGTGGTCCGGCTCAATGTTGCGTGGTCGGCGCTCGAACCCACACCGGGGGCGTTCGACGAGGCGTACGTGGACCGGATCCGCACGGCGGTGCGGGACGCGAAGGATCACGGCCTCTACACGGTGCTCGACATGCATCAGGATGCGTGGGGCAAATCGGTCGGCACACCGGCAACCGAACAGTGCCCGCCACTGACGAAGCCCGGGATCGGGTGGGACGGCGCGCCCGCGTGGGCGACCCTCACGGACGGGTGGACCACGTGCACGGTCGGTGGGGTCCGTGAGGTCTCGCCTGCGGTCGCCCGGGCGTTCCAGGCGTTCTACGACGACGAACAGGGCGTGCAGAGCCACCTCGTCGCGACCTGGGCCCGCCTTGCGGCGGAGTTCAGGAGCGAGCCCGCCGTCGTCGGGTACGACCTGCTGAACGAGCCCAATCCCGGTCTGCGTGACCCCGTCACCGCTGCCGACCAGATCGGGCGCTTCTACCAGCGTGCGATCGACGCCATCCGGCGGGCGGAGGCCGGAGGATTCGCGCACCTGGTCATCTTCGAACCCAGCGCCGTTTGGTCCGGATTCGGACTCGACGCGCTGCCGCCCCGGCAGTACCTGACGGATCCGCTCGTCGTGTTCTCGCCGCACCTGTACAGCCAGTCGATCACCGTCAGCAGCGAATTCCCCACCGTCGAAGAGGGATTCAGAATCGCGTCGGACGCGGCCGCCAACTACGACGCGCCGCTGTGGACGGGCGAGTGGGGCTGGTGGGGCGACGACGCGGCGGCCGACACCGACCGTTTCCTGGATGCGATGGACCGCTTCCGGATCGGGGGTGCGTGGTGGTCGTGGACGCAGGCGTGCGGCGATCCGCATGCCGTTCGGGACGGCAACACCGGCACGCCGCAGGAGAACCTCAATCGTGTCGACTGTCCCTCCGGGACCCCGCTCGGGCCGATCGAGGATGTCGCGACCGCACTGTCGCGTTCGTACCCGCGTGCGGCTCCCGGTGAGTTGACCGAGGTGACGCGGGGCGGCTTCGCCGGCACGGGGTCCGGTCGCCTCGAGGCCTGGTACCCGGGTGTGGAGCGGCCCGACCTGCGCACCGTGAACCTGTCCGATGTCGCCCTCGATCGGGTGGACGGGGGATGGCGGCTGACGGCGCACGCGGAGGGTGACTACTCGGCGACGCTCGACTAGGGCATGTCGACCGGTACGACCCCGTCAGCTGTCGGGTCGTATTCGAACGCGCGCACCGGCACCACCCGCGCCCTGGGGCGGTTGGGCGTTCGTGCCGACGACGCAAACCCCTCGCCCGTCGACTCGACGGGCGAGGGTTTGCGATCCCGCGGGGAGGTCGGGCGCTCAGGCTGTCCGGGCGCTCAGCGCGGTGAGCTTGCGCAGTCCCGCCGGGTAGAGGCGCCTGCCTGCGAACAGGGCCACGATCGCGGCCAGGTAGCAGAGCGGCGCGAGCTGCAGCGCCTCGAGCAGTCCGAGCCGGTCGGCGAGAATGCCGATCACGAAGGGGCCCAGCGCCAGTCCCAGAACGTTGTTGGCGACGGTCAGCGTGCCGAGCGCGGACGACCGAACCGACGGGTGGGTGAGGCCGGCCACCATCGCGGCGGTGGGGCCCGAGCTTCCGGCTGAGAAGAAACAGCCGATACCGATCAGAACCAGTTGCGGCGCACCGGGTCCCATACGGAACCCGATCCCGAGTGCGACCAGCGAGATCACGCAGAAGGCGATGGCGCTGCTCCAGCGCCGCGCCGGGTCGCTCCGGCCGACGCGGTCGGTGATCATCCCGCACACGATCATGCCGATGGCGATCAGCAACACGAACACCGAGGCGATCGCGCCTGCCTTGTCGGGGGCCATGTCGTAGTACCGGTTGAAGAAGCTGGGCGCCCAGGCGAGCATGACCGCGGCGGTGAACATCTGTAGCCCGCCGCCCAGGTACGCGCACCACACGGCGGGGTTCGTGAACAGGCTCGACACCGGAACCCGGATGGCAGGGCCCCCCGGCGCGGTCGCCTCCGGAGTCTCGTCGGCAGCGTGCTCGGCGAGTCGCCCTTCGGTCACCACCGCCCGGAACGCCGCGACCAGGATGAGTCCGAGGACCGCCATCGCGGCGAACGACCAGCGCCAGCCCAGGTGCACCGCGATGACACCACCGAGTGAGACCCCGACGACCGAGCCGAAGGAGCCGCCCGCCATGAACGCGCCGCTCAGTGAGGCGTGGACGCGGGGCGCGAAGACGGAGAGGACCACCGCGATCCCGACACTTCCATAGGCGGCCTCGCCGACACCCACCAGGAAGCGGGCGGCGAGCATCTGCTCGTAGTTGGATGCGATTGCGCACAGCAGCGTCGCGATGCTCCACAGCGTGGCCATCAGGACGAGGGACTTCACTCGCCCCCACCTGTCGGCCAGCAGGGACAGCGGGAAGGTGAGCAGGCCGACCATCAGCGCGACCACACTGGTCAGCGATGCGAGCTGGGAATCGGTCAGTGCCCATTCCGTTTTCAGGAACGGGAAGACCGCACTGAGAACCTGGCGGGACATGTAGTCGGACAGCAGCAGTCCGAACGCGAGAGCGAACACGAGCCAGGGGTAGAGCGTCGACCGGCGCCGGGGCCCGCGCGCGGTCACCTCCGTCCCTGTGGTGGTGGTCCCGGTGGTCTGTCCGGACGGTTGATCGATCGTGGTGGGCGGCAGTCCCATGGATGCTCCTTGGAGGGCGACTGGACGGGAGGTGCTGGTGGGGTGTCTCCGGAGGCGGGTCAGGACGCCGCGCGGCGCGACTCGAACGCCTCGAGTTCCTCCTCGAGAATC
This sequence comes from Rhodococcus sp. NPDC004095, assembly GCF_053604015.1. Classification (NCBI taxonomy): domain Bacteria; kingdom Bacillati; phylum Actinomycetota; class Actinomycetes; order Mycobacteriales; family Nocardiaceae; genus Rhodococcus; species Rhodococcus sp. NPDC004095. The sequence goes on along the minus strand of NZ_JBSGGS010000004.1, from coordinate 213,529 downwards.
GGCACGCCGAGATTGCAGGCGTGGATTCCCAGGACGCTCACCATTTCCAGAACCGTGAGAATCTCCTCGCGGGACACTCCGAGTTCGAGTGCGGCCCGGATGTGCCGCCGGACGCCGGGGGCATACAGGTGGGTGGCGGCGGCATCGATCGCGATGCTGAGGAGTTCGACGAACTCGGGTGTGAAGACCCCGCGTCGTACCGGGGTGGCGTTCATCGCCATGAACTGCTCGGTCCATTCCGGGTCCCAGCGGGACAGGGTGTCCCACAGGGGATTCCAGCTACCGTTTCGTCGCATCAGGTCGATGGTCGGCGTTCGGGCCGGTTCGGGATTCGTGGTCATGCAGCACTCGTTTCACGCAGGGGGTGAATGGGGCGACGCTGACAGCGGCCCCGCCGAAAGTGGCGTGCATCACGTTATCCCGGCCGTGAACCGGATAGTTACCCCTCCGGGACGTCATTCTGTGCATTTCGGGACACGCCCTGTCCCGCCGCCCGTTTGCGCCACTCGCGCGGGCTCATGCCGAACTGCTGGTGGAACCACCGGGAGAAGCTGCTCGGCGTCGAGAAGGCGAGCATCTCGGAGATCTCGGTGAACGAGTAGCGGCTGCCGGTGACCATGCGGTTCGCGAGCTCGGCGCGGGTCGAGTCGAGGACCGCGGTGAACGTCAGGCCGGACTTGGCCAGGTGCCGATGGACGGTGCGGCGGTCGACGCCGAGGCTGCGCGCCACCTGGTCGATCGAGCACCGGCCCGTCGGGAGCAGGAGCTCGACGAGTTCGCGCACGCGGGAGGTGATCGTGGGCTCCTCGGGAACGGACAGGGTGTCGAGGAACTGTCGGGCGTAGGAACGCAGCAGTGGATCGGACAGCCTGTTCGGTTCGTCCAGATCTGCGGTGTAGGTGACGATTCCGGAGTAGGCGGCGTCGAAGACCAGCGGGGCTCCGAACACCTGGCGATGAGTGGTGTCGTCCGCAGGTCGGGGGTGTTCGAAACGCACGGACACCGGGTGCCATCGCTCACCCAGCAGGTGTGCGAGCAACTGGTGCATCGCGGTGACCGCCAGTTCGACGGACTGCCGCACCGCGATCGGCTCGCCGGGATCGACGTTGATCTGGATCGTTGCCAGTCCGTCGCGTTCCGAGAGACGGATGTGCAGTGACTCGTTGTACATGTGCTGGTACCTGATCAGCAGGCGGACCGCGCTGCGGGCATCCGGTTCCTCGCGCAGGCTGACGCTGAGGGGTCCGAGGGTGGACAGTCGCCGGCGCTCCGCAAGTTTGAGGGCGAAGTCCTGGCGGCCGGACTCCGCGGCCGACAGTTCGAGCAGTCGCACCACCGCCGACGCCGGCACCCACCGATCCTGCAGGTCGAGCCCGGCGGGGTCGAGGTTGACGCTGCGCAGCAGTCGGCCCGGGTCGAGCGACAGTGAGCGGGCCAGCTCGATGTACCCGGTCAACGACGCGTACCGAGCGAGAGGTTTGGTCACGACATCACCTTGTTTGGTCACGACAACACCTGTTTGGTCATGACATCACCTGTCCCGAAACGACAACAAATATGTCCCCTGAGGATAAGTGTGATGGGGGTCGCTTGGCTAGTGTCGTGTCATCGGGGTCACAACCAACCCAGCTGTAAATCGAAACGTGTTGTGGCTCAGCGGAAGACCCGCTCAGGTCTGTGGGCGGGCCCGCGACGGACGACCGAGAATCCAGGAGAACCCAATGGCGCACGCGATCCGCTTCCACGAAACCGGTGGTCCGGAAGTCCTGAAATGGGAGTCGGTGGAGGTCGGCGACCCGGGACGCGGCGAGGTCCGGGTCCGGCACGAGGCGGTCGGACTGAACTTCGCCGACACCTACTTCCGGACGGGCCTGTACCCGGCACCCCTGCCCGCAGGAATGGGCGTCGAGGCGGCCGGCGTCGTCGAGGCGGTCGGTGCCGGTGTCACCGGGTTCCGGGAGGGAGACCGGGTCACCTACACCGGCAGCCCGCTGGGCGCGTACAGCACCGAGCGCGTGATGCCGGCCGAGCATCTCATCGCGCTTCCCACCGGAATTGCGCTCGAGACCGCGGCAGCCATGACCATGCGGGGTTTGACCGCGTCGTACCTGCTGCGCCGGATCCACCCGCTGAAGGCCGGGGACACGGTACTGCTGCACGCCGCGGCGGGCGGGGTGGGCCTGATCTTCTGCCAGTGGGCGAAACTCCTGGGCGTCAACGTGATCGGGACGGTGTCGACCGACGAGAAGGCCGCCGTGGCGCGCGCCCACGGATGCAGCGAGGTCATCGTCTACACACGGGAGAACGTGGCGGAGCGGGTCCGCGAGCTCACCGGCGGGAAGGGAGTGCCGGTGGTCTACGACAGCATCGGCGCGTCGACGTTCCAGTCGTCGCTGGACTCGCTCGCCCGCCGGGGTCTGCTGGTCGCCTTCGGGACCGCATCCGGCCCGATCCCGCCGATCGACGCCATGCAGCTCGCGGTGAAGGGATCGCTGTTCGTGACCCGGCCGGCGCTGGCCGACTACATCGCCGACCCGGCCGAGCGCGCCGAGCTCGCCGGCGAACTGTTCGACCACGTCGCGGCGGGGCGCATCGCGATCGAGATCAACCAGCGTTACCCGCTCGAGGAGGCCGAGCAGGCCCATCGAGACCTGGAATCGGGCATCAGCGTCGGATCGTCCGTCTTCGCGCTCTGACCCACCCCACCACAGGAGACAGTCATGACCACAACCGTCGACCTCGGGGCCGCCCGTATCGGTGCGGGTGCACGAGCCCCGATGGATGTCCGGCCGCTGACGTGCAGCATCGGCGCCGAGCTCCGCGACGTCGACCTCGCCGAGGTCACGCGCGACGACGCGCTCTTCAGGGAACTGAAGTCGTTGCTGCTCGAGCACAAGGTGCTGTTTTTCCGGGATCAGGACATGAGCCGCGCCGAGCACGTCGCGTTGGCGGAGCGCTTCGGGGCGCTCGAGGACCACCCGGTGGTCGGCAGCGACCCCGAGTACCCCGGTCTGGTCCGGATCTACAAGGATCTCGACAGTCCGCGCGAGGCGTTCGAGAACGCCTACCACTGCGACGCGACGTGGCGCGAGAACCCTCCGATGGGGTGCGTGCTCCGGTGCGTCGAGGGCCCGGAAGTCGGCGGCGACACCATCTGGGTGAACATGGCGCTGGCCTATGAGCGGCTTCCCGAACGCGTCAAGGAGCGGATCGCGGGCCTGCGGGCCCGGCACAGCATCGAGGCGTCGTTCGGTGCGCGTCTTCCGCTCGAGAAACGCCTCGAGCTCAAGGAACGATTCCCCGACGCGGAGCACCCTGTGGTCCGTACGCACCCGGACACCGGCGAGAAGATCCTGTTCGTCAACAGTTTCACCACCCACCTGACGAACTTCCACACCGCGGAGAACGTCCGCTGCGGCATCGACTACGCCCCCGGCGCCGGCGAGCTACTGCGCTACCTGCAGAGCCAGGCGACCATCCCGGAATACCAGGTGCGGTGGCGCTGGACGAAGAACAGCGTGGCGATCTGGGACAACCGGTCCACGCAGCACTACGCCGTCCAGGACTACTGGCCCGCGGTCCGAAAGATGGAACGCGCAGGCATCGTCGGCGACCGACCCTTCTGAACAACAACCTTCACCCCATCCTTGTCGAGAAACGGAGTCACCCAATGCATTTCCACGACGATGCGCTGTTCCCGGAGAATCAGGAGAAGCTGGTCATCACGTGTGCGCCGTACGGCCCGGAGTGGGAGCCGGACGACTTCCGCGAAGATCTGCCGCTGACGATGGAGGAGCACGTCCAGAAGGCGGTGGACTGCTACGAGGCGGGCGCGACGGTGCTGCACATCCACGTGCGGGAGCTGGACGGCAAGGGCTCGAAGCGGCTGTCGAAGTTCAACGAGTTGCTCGCCGGGCTGCGGGAGGCGGTGCCGGACATGATCCTGCAGGTCGGTGGGTCGATCTCGTTCGCGCCGGAGGGTGAGGGCGCGGATGCGAAGTGGCTGTCGGACGACACGCGGCACATGCTGGCCGAGCTGGACCCGAAGCCGGATCAGGTGACGATCGCGATCAACACCAGCCAGATGAACATCATGGAGCTGATGACCGCGGACGACATCGCGGGCACGTCGATGGAGCGTCCGGAACTGGCAGCGGCGTACCGGGAGATGACGGTGCCGGCCGGCCCCGAATGGGTCGAAGAGCACCTGCGGCGGCTGCAGGCGGCTGGGATCCAGCCGCACTTCCAGCTCTCGTCGATTCCGCAGCTCGAGACGGTCGAGCGGTTGATTCGCCGCGGTGTCTACACCGGCCCGCTGAACCTGACCTGGGTGGGCATCGGTGGTGGCTTCGACGGCCCGAACCCGTACAACATCATGAACTTCATTCAGCGGGTGCCGGACGGGGCCTGCCTGACCCTCGAGACCCTGATGCGGTCGGTGCTGCCGGTCAACGCGATGGCGATCGCGATGGGCCTGCACACCCGGTGCGGCAACGAGGACACCATCTGGGGCCGCAAGGGGGAGAAGTTCACCTCGGTACAGCAGGTCCAGCAGTTGGTGCGGGTGGCGAACGAGCTCGGCCGCGAGGTCGCGACCGGCAAGGAAGCCCGCGACATCTACCGGATCGGCACCACCTACGCCGACGCCGACGAGACCCTGGCCCGGCTCGGGTACGCGCCCAACCGCAGGCCCGGCCAGGTCGGCTTCACCCACCACGCCTGATTCGAGGGGCGACCGGTGCGGGGGTGCGGCGCTCGGTGCGCCGGGCCCCCGCCCGTGTCGGAAGTACCGCCGTCTCGGAAGCGCCGCAGCAGTGCTTCGCAGACTCTGTACCACAACAGCTTTGGAGAACGATGAACAGCACCGCCGACCCGACCGTGGTGATCGTGCCAGGCCTGCGCGACCACGTCGAAGACCACTGGCAGACCCGGCTCGCCGAGAGGCTCGACCGGGTGCGCACGGTACCGCCGCTCGAACACGACAGGCTGAGCCTGAAGGCACGGGTGGCGGCGCTCGACGCGGTGCTCGCCGAGATCGACGGCCCCGTCGTCCTCGTGGCCCACAGCGCCGGGGTCATGATCACCGTGCACTGGGCCCAACGGACGCCCCGGCCGATCCGCGGTGCCCTGCTCGCCACCCCGGCGGACCTGGAGCAGCCGCTGCCTGCGGGCTATCCCACGACCGCGGAACTCGAAGCGAACGGGTGGCTGCCCATTCCCCGGCGCCGCCTGCCGTTCCCGAGCATCGTCGCGGCCAGCGACAACGACCCGCTCGCGAACCATCGACGGGTCGCGGGCATGGCGGAGACCTGGGGGAGCCGCCTCGTCGACCTCGGGGCCGTCGGGCACCTCAATCCAGCCTCCGGATACGGGTACTGGCCGTTGGCCGAGGAACTCGTCCGGGAGCTGGCCGGGCTGCCGGAGGAGGTCGCGCCGTGACCCGGGTGTTCGTCTCCGCGGCCGACGCGGTCGCCGACATTCCCAGTGGGGCCTCGCTCGCGGTCGGCGGATTCGGCTTGTGTGGCATCCCGGACGCGCTGATCGCGGGGATCGCAGCAGGCTCGGCGACCGATCTCGAGGTGGTCTCCAACAACTGTGGCACCGACTCGCACGGGCTCGGGATCCTGCTCGGCGACAAGCGGATCGCGCGGGTGATCGCCTCGTACGTCGGCGAGAACAAGGAGTTCGCGCGCCAGTACCTCGCCGGGGAACTCGAGGTGGAGTTGTCCCCCCAGGGCACCCTCGCCGAGCGGCTCCGCGCGGGCGGCGCCGGGATCCCGGCCTTCTTCACGCCCGCCGGCGTCGGCACCCTGGTGTCGGAGGGCGGTCTGCCGTGGCGGTACGCACCCGACGGCTCGGTCGCGGTGGCCTCCCCTCCGAAGGAGACCCGCGAGTACGCAGGCAGGCGGTACGTGCTCGAGGAGGCGGTCACCACGGACTACGCGCTGGTGCACGCGGCGATCGGGGACACCGACGGGAATCTGGTGTTCCACGCGGCCGCACGGAACTTCAACCCTCTCGCCGCGATGGCCGGACGGGTGTGCATCGCGCAGGTCGAGACATTGGTGGAACCCGGCGTTCTGGAGCCGGGACTGGTGCAGCTGCCGGGGATCTTCGTCGACCGCGTCGTGTGCACGGGCAAGCAGGACAAGCAGATCGAGAAGCGAACCGTGGCAGCGAAGGGAGCTCCCGCATGACTGCGACACTCACCGAGGTGGCGGGGTGGACCCGCGCGGAGATGGCGGCCCGGGCCGCCGCCGAACTGTCGGACGGGGACTACGTCAACCTCGGAATCGGCCTGCCGACGCTGATTCCCAACCACCTTCCGGTCGGCCTCGACGTGACCCTGCACAGCGAGAACGGGATCCTCGGCACCGGACCGTACCCGGACGAGGACGGTGTCGACGCGGACCTGATCAACGCCGGCAAGGAGACCGTCACGGTCAACCCTGGCGCCTCGTTCTTCGACTCCTCGCTCTCGTTCGGGATGATCCGGGGCGGGCACATCGACGTCGCGGTCCTCGGTGGCATGCAGGTCTCCGAGTCGGGTGATCTGGCGAATTGGATGGTGCCCGGAAGGATGGTCAAGGGCATGGGCGGGGCGATGGACCTCGTCCACGGGGCCCGGAAGGTCATCGTGCTGATGGAGCACACGGACAGGTCCGGTGCGCCCAAGATCGTGCGGACGTGCACCCTCCCTCTCACCGGGCAGGGTGTCGTGCAGCGGATCATCACCAACCTCGCGGTCGTCGACGTCACCGCGTCCGGCCTGGTGCTGCGCGAGTGCGCGCCCGGGGTGTCCGAGGAGGACGTGCGCGCCGCCACCGATGCCCCGCTGGCCACACCCCTCGACACCGCAGCCGCCCGAGACACCTGGAAGTGAGCTCCCCGTGCTGAATCTCTCCCTCCTGCTGGAGGACTCCGCCCGCCGCTACCCGGACCGGGACGCCCTCGTCCTCGGGGACCTGCGTATGACCTACGCAGAGCTCGACGCCCGCTCGAATCAGGTTGCCAACCTGTTGATCTCGAGGGGCGTGGAGCCCGGTGACCGCGTGGCGATGTCGTTCCCGAACGTACCCGAGTTCCCGATCGTCTACTTCGGGATCCTCAAGGCCGGGGCCGTCGTCGTCCCGCTGAACATCATGCTCAAAGGACGCGAGATCGCCTACCACCTGGAGGACTCCGGTGCCCGGGCCTACTTCTGCTCCGAGGGCACCGCCGACCTGCCGATCGGGGAGTTCGGCCGCGCCGGATTCGAGGACGCGCCGCAGTGCGGTGACCTGTTCCTCGCCACCACCGACCCGGGTGCCGTGGCGTCGGGTCACGGCGTCACATCCCTTCGTGCCGCGCTTGCGGACCGGTCCGAGGAGTTCGGCTCGGCGGTGCGCGGGCCGGACGACACCGCGGTGATCCTCTACACCAGCGGTACGACCGGAAAGCCCAAGGGAGCCGAGCTGACCCACGCCAACATGGTGATGAACGCCGTGACCGCGAACCGGCTGTTCGACAGCAACCCGATCCGCCACGACACGTCCCTCGTCACGCTGCCGCTGTTCCACTCCTTCGGACAGACCGTCGTCATGAACGCGGGCCTGTCGGTCGGGGCCACCCTGGTGCTGCTGCCCAGGTTCGAGGCGACGGCAGCCCTGCGGCTCATGGTGGACGAGGGCATCACCGTGTTCGCGGGGGTACCCACCATGTACTGGGCGTTGCTCGGTGCCCTCGACACGATCGACACGACCGGCACCGCCGGGGCGAACACGACCGGTACGTCGGGGGTTGACGTCGCCCGGATCGCCCGCACCATCCGTCGGGCGATCTCGGGCGGGGCGGCGATGCCAGTGGAGATCCTCAACCGGTTCTCCGAGCGTTTCGGGGTGCAGATCCTGGAGGGCTACGGCCTCTCCGAGACCTCGCCCCTGGCCCTCTTCAGCGACCCCGAGCGGGACCCGCGTCCGGGGTCCATCGGGGTGCCGGTGTGGGGTGTCGAGGCCCGGCTGGTGGACGACGAGTGGAACACGATTGCGGAGTCGGGCCGGGTCGGGGAGATCGCCCTGCGCGGGCACAACGTCATGAAGGGGTATCTGGGTCGGCCCGACGCGACCGCCGAGGTGATGCGGGACGGCTGGTTCCGCACCGGTGACCTCGCCCGCTGCGACCACGACGGCTTCTACTACATCGTCGATCGCGCGAAGGACCTCATCGTTCGCGGTGGATTCAACGTCTATCCGCGGGAGGTCGAGGAAGTCCTGATGACCCACGAGGCGGTCTCCCTCGCGGCGGTGATCGGCGTTCCGCACGAGAGCCACGGCGAGGAGGTGAAGGCGTACGTCATCCTCGAGTCGACGGCCCGGATCGGCGAGGCCGAGCTGATCGCGTGGTGCCGGGACCGGATGGCGGGATACAAGTACCCCCGATCCATCGAGTTCACCACCGTCCTTCCGATGACGGCAACCGGCAAGATCCTCAAACGCGAACTCGTCGCACAAGTCTGACCAGGTCGCCCGCGGGGCCCTCGAGTTGGCGCGGTGGCCGCCACACGGCGCGGAGGGTGCGGTCGAGGTGGAGGTCCTCCACCTCGACCACCTTCAGCTCGCCGGACTCGACCTGGGCGGACACCGCGAGGGTGCTCATCACCGCAGGCCCGACCCCGCTGAGCACACTGGTTCTGATGGCAGCAGCGCTTCCGAGTTCGAGAAGCGGTGCTGCCCTGTCGTATTCGTGCAGAGCGAGGTCGAGGGTGGTTCGGGTTCCGGATCCGGGCTCACGGACGACGAGTGGGGTCGCCGCGAGCTCGGCAACCGACAGCGGGCGCCTGCGGCGGGTCCACGGGTGGCGCGGGTCGACCACGACAACCAGGCGGTCGCGCGCGACGGCCACGCTGTGCAGTGCGCGGGGTACCGTCGGGGACTCGACGAACCCCACATCGCACGCGCCCGTGGAGACGTCGTCGAAGACCTGCGTCGAATTGCGCACCTGCAGGTGGATCGTGACGTTCGGATCCATCCGCCGGAACTGACCGAGCCAGGCGGGCATCAGGTGCTCGGCCACCGTCATGCTCGCGCTGACGGTCAGTTCCGCGGCGCGCTTCTCCCGCATGCCCGCGGCGACGTCGAGTAGTTGCCGGGCATCGTCGAGCACCTTTCTGGACCAGTGGGCGATCACCGTGCCCTCGGGTGTCAGCGTCGAGCCCGTGGGCTTTCGCTGCAACAGCGGTGTTCCGACCTGTGCTTCGAGACGTTTGATCGACCGGCTCGCGTTCGGCTGGGCGATTCCGGCGATTCGGGCTGCGGCGCTGAGGCTTCCGTGGTCGTCCACGCCGACGATCAATTCGAGGACGCCGAGATCCGGCCAGCCACTGAACATGCGAACAGCATATGTCATCGCGTCCATGCATATCAGTTCGATATGTGGCAATGGCAAGATGGCGGCTACCGCGGAGGAGCGTGGTGCAGCAGTGTTTTCGGTATGTCCAGTGATGTTCGAGAAGTTGCGCAGTCGAGTGCCGATTCCCGGTCGAATTCGTCCGGTGGTCCGGTCCGGACGCGGGCGGCGGGCGTCGCAGCGGGCGTCGCGCTGTGCGCGGTGGGGGCCGCGTTCGCGATGGGGATCGGCCGCCTGGTCCCGGCGGTCAACCCGATGCTGATCGCGATCGTGACGGGCGCCGTGGTGGCGAACCTCGTCACGGTGCCCGGCTGGATCCGGCCGGGCCTGGACTTCTCGGCCAAACGGCTCCTGCGGGTCGGCGTCGCGCTGCTCGGACTGCAGCTGATGTTCAGCGACGTCGTCGGTCTCGGCTGGGGGGTGATCGCCGTCGTGGTGGCGATTGTCGTGCTCGGCATCGTGGGAACGATGTACGCGGGCAAGCTGCTCGGCCTGACGTGGACGCAGCGCATCCTCATCGCGTGCGGATTCTCGATCTGCGGGGCGGCCGCCGTCGCCGCCGCAGACGGTGTCGTCGATGCCAAGGAGGAGGAGCTGCTCACCGCTGTGGCGTTGGTCGTCGTCTTCGGGACGTTGATGATCCCGGCCGTCCCGCTCCTCGCCCACATCCTCGGACTGACCGACCGGCAGGCGGGGATGTGGGCCGGCGGCTCGATCCACGAGGTCGCGCAGGTGGTGGCGGCCGGTGGCGTGATCGGCGGCGGCGCGCTTGCGGTGGCGACGGTGGTCAAGCTCGCCCGGGTGCTGATGCTGGCCCCCGTGATGGCCTACCTCGGCGCCCGGCAGAGGCGGCTGGCCAAGAATGGCGTTGCGGAATGCAAGCAGCCCCCGCTGGTCCCCGTCTTCGTCATCGGCTTCCTCGCATGTGTGGCACTGCGCTCGAGTGGTCTGTTGCCGCAGGTTCTCGTCGACCAGGCCAAGCTGGCGCAGACCGCGCTGCTGACCACCGCGATGTTCGCCCTCGGTCTCGGTGTCCGGGTGAGCCTGCTCCGTTCGGTCGGCCCCCGGCCGTTCGTACTGGCCGCAGTGTCCACGGTGTGGGTGGCCTCCATCGCACTGGCGGGTACCTGGCTGGTGGCCTGAATCCCGGCGTGGTCGCCGGAACCGCATCTAGGGTGACGGGCGTGAACGTGAACCGCGAAACCGTCGAACTTCGGGGCGGCGCAGGCGTCATCGCCGCCGACCGCTGGACCCCTGCCACCGGAACCGCCGAGCGGGGAGCGGTGGTGATGCTGCACGGAGGCGGCCAGACCCGGCACTCGTGGGACCGGGCCGCGGCAGGGATCGCCGCCGACGGCTGGACCGTCCACACCCTCGACGCCCGTGGTCACGGCGAGAGCGACTGGGCACCGGACGGGGACTACCGGATCGGCGGTCTGGTCGCCGATCTGCGCGGAGTGGTCGATCAACTGGGGGAGCGGCCCGTCGTGTTCGGGGCGTCCCTCGGCGGAATGACCGGACTGATCACCGAGGGCGAGCACCCGGGCACCGTCCGCGCGCTCGTCCTCGTCGACATCACCCCCAAGGTCGAGCCGGAGGGTGTCAAGCGGATCACCGCCTTCATGACCAGCCGTCCCGACGGCTTCGCCGACCTCGACGAGGTCGCCGACGCCGTCGCCGCCTACCAGCCGCACCGCACCCGGCCGGCCAACGTCGAGGGGCTGCGCCGCAACCTCCGTGAACGTGAGGACGGGCGGCTCCACTGGCACTGGGACCCGGCGTTCACCGCCCAGCGCGCCGACGGCGAGACCCCGGTCGGCAGTCACGCCCGCATGGTCGCGGCGGCGCGGGCCGTCACGGTACCGACCCTGCTCGTGCACGGCGGCCGGTCCGACATCGTGAGCGAGGACGGCGTCGCCGAGCTGCTGGAACTGATCCCGCACGCGACGGCGGTCAACGTGTCGGAGGCCGGGCACATGGTCGCCGGTGACGACAACGCCGTGTTCGTCGCCGAGGCGGGCGGCTTCCTCGACGCCCTCCACTCCGGCCGTCACGTCGGGTAGCTGCTGCCCTCGTCGCCCCGCCGCGAGATGATGGACACCCATGCGGCCGCGAGCGCGGATCGCGACGGACACGAAGAGGAGAAACGCAGATGGCCTTCGCAGGCAATGTGGACGAGCTGGCTCTGCTGCAGTCGGTGCGGCTCAAGGGCGCGGTGACGCCCCCAGTGCTCGCCCTGCAGCTGGGGGTCGCGGAGTCCTCCGCGCAGGCCGCGCTCACCGCACTGGTGGAGATGGGCCGCGCCGTCGCCGACGAGAGCGGATCCGTTTCGCTCACCGCGGCGGGCATCGCCGAGCTCGACGATCAGCTGGACGCCGAGCGGGTCTCCATCGACGAGTTTCTCTTCGCCGAGGTCGTCGAGCGGTTCGAGCCCCTGGACGCCGAGTTCGCGGGTGTCGGTGGGGACGCGGACAAGCTGGCCGATCTGGACCGCCGCGCGGCCGATGTCTTCGACGACGTCTCGGCGTACGTGCCCCGGCTCGCGCGCTACCAGGAACTGCTCGCCGACACCGTCGCCGACCCCGACGCCTACGCGGTGGTGTGGTCCGAGCTGCGGCAGGAGATCCTCAGCGCTGCCGGTCGCTGACCCACGCGACGGCCGCGGCCCCCACACCGGACGGTGTGGGGGCCGCGGCCGTTCGGTGCCGAGAGGGATCAGGCCGGCCGGTGGAACCCGTCGACGAACACGGTCGTGATGTCCGCGGCCATCTTCTCCAGGGGCACCGCGTCGGACGGGACGTACCATTGCGAGGTCATCCACACTGCGTTGCGGATGAGCATCCGAAAGACCTCGGGATCGATGTCGTCGCGGAAGGTGCCCGCCTCCACGCCGGCGACGATCGTCTCGGACCAGATGCCCTCGATCTCGGCGCCCTCGTCGCCAAGGCCGGACTCGACCATCCGCTCCTGCATGTAGTCCGGCTCGTTCTGCCAGATCCGGGTGGCGTGCGGGTGGTTCCGGCCGGCCTCGAGCGCGGCGAGGACCAGCATGCGCAGCCGGGTCAGGGGATCCGGGTCGCCCGCCTGGACCGCGCCGAAGCGCTGTTCGAGATCCTGGAAGTACTCGCGGATGATCTCGACGACGATCGCTTCCTTCGACGGGAAGTAGTGATAGAGCGTCCCCGAGTACACGCCGACCGCGTCCGCGATCTGCCGGACCGTGGTTGAGGCAACGCCCTTCGCGGCGAAGACCTCCGCCGCGCGGTCGAGTATCTGGCGTTTGCGTTCCTGCGGGTCCATGAGCTGCACAGTATCGGGTGTCCGCTGAGCTGATCGAACGCTTGATCAACATTCGTGACCGGCCCCACACTTGCCGCCGCGATCCGGAACCGGCCGGATCCGCGGACGAGGAGGCATGTATGGGTGTGTTGACGGGGCGGGTGGCGCTGGTGACCGGTGCCGGACAGGGGATCGGGCGCGGGATCGCGTTGGCCCTGGCGTCCGAGGGTGCGGCGGTCGCGGTGGTCGGGCGGACCCCGGCGCCCCTGGAGGCCACGGTCGCCGAGATCAGGCGGCGCGGTGGCGACGCGGAGGTCTTCCGTTGTGATGTCACCGATCTGGACGCCATCCGGCGCACGGTCGCCGGGGTCGTCGACAGATTCGGCGGCCTGACGATTCTGGTCAACAACGCACAGACGGCGGCGCACGGCCGGCTGCTGGATCTGGACGAGGGTGTCTACGACGAGGCGGCGGCCTCCGGTCCGCTGGCGACGCTTCGGCTGATGCGCGAATGTCATCCACACCTGCGCGGCGGAGGGTCGGTGGTGAACCTGGCGTCGTCGGCGGGTGTCCGGTGGGACCCTTCGGGATTCGGTGGGTACGCGGCGGCCAAGGAGTCGATCCGAGTCTTCACCCGCACCGCGGCGTGCGAATGGGGCGGCGACGACATCCGCGTCAATGCGGTGCTGCCGCTGGCGGACACCCCGATGATGCGCGAGTGGAGTGAACTGGCTCCGCAGGAGTACCGGGCGTATCTGGAGACGGTGCCGTTGGGTCGGTTGGGCGACGCGGAACACGACATCGGGCCCGCGGTGGTGTTCCTGTGCAGTCCGGCCGCCCGATACGTGACCGGACATTCGCTGACGGTCGACGGTGGACAGGCGCTGATGCGCTGAACCAGCGAACTCACCGAACCGGCGGAAAAGAGTACAGCTCAACGGAACAACGATTCTTCGGCCGCCGCATCCCTCGTAGTGTCGCTCGAAACCGACGCAGCGGCGGGCCGTTCGCGACAGGACGGCCGGCCCGGTTCGGCTACACGGCGGCTGGGCCGCCTCGAATGCACGGCGGCTGGGCCGCCTCGAATGCACGGCGGCTGGGCCGCCTCGAATGCACGGCGGCTGGGCCGCCTCGAACACACCGAAGGGAAGGACCGTGGCAATGCAGGAGCTCGACTGCCGGACATGTGGGAATCCGGTGCTGGTGGAGACGTACAGCCCCACCCACACCAGCGTCCAGTGGCTCGAGGATGCGTCGGTGCGGTGCGCCGAGTTTCGCGCACTCGCACAGCAGGGTGTGAACACCGCGAGCGTGCCCTCCTGCGCCGCGCTCAAGGCCACGGTGGACGAGGCGGTCCGCAGCGGCCGCCTCGTGGAGTCGGGGCGCACCTACCCCGTTCCCGGCCGTCTGCGTTGAACGCGCTGTATCTCGCGCCGTAGGACCCTGTCGTGCCCCGGTGTCGTCAACCAACCAGGGACTTCCGGCACGACGACCGATCGACCGGTCGGGACAGCCCGCCCGACCGGTGACCACAGGATCAATTTGGAGGAGACATGACCGTCGACTCGGCCACCGAGCCCGAAGTCAGGAACATCGAGACCGGGAGCAACCCCACCCGCTATGCACGCGGCTGGCACTGCATCGGTCTGGCGGACTCGTTCCGCGACGGCAAGCCGCATCAGGTGAAGATCTTCGGCACCGACCTGGTGGTGTGGGCGGACACCGCCGGAAAGCTCAACGTGCTGGACGCATTCTGCCGGCACATGGGCGGCAACCTGGCGATGGGTGAGATCAAGGGCGACGACATCGCCTGCCCGTTCCACGACTGGCGGTGGGGCGGAAAGGGTCGCTGCACGTCCATTCCCTACGCGCGCCGGGTACCTCCGCTCGCGAAGACGCGGAGCTGGATCAGCCTGGAGCGCAACGGATTGTTCTTCGTCTGGAACGATCCGCAGGGCAACCCGCCCCCGCCCGAGGTCACCATCCCCGAGATCGAGGGGTGGGGCACCGACGAGTGGAGCGAATGGACCTACACGTCCTTCCTCGTCGAGGGCTCGAACTGCCGTGAGATCGTCGACAACGTCGTCGACATGGCGCACTTCTTCTACGTGCACTTCCAGATGCCGGAGTTCTTCAAGAACGTCTTCGAGGGTCACGTCGCGTCGCAGCACATGCGCTCGTACGGGCGCGACGACATCCAGACCGGTGTGCAGTTGGACATGCCCGACGCCGAGACGGTGTCGGACGCGTCGTACCACGGTCCGTCCTTCATGCTCGACACCGTTTACACGATCGCGGGCGGGAACAAGGTCGAGACCAAGCTGATCAACTGTCACTACCCGGTCACCCAGGACTCGTTCGTGCTCCAGTTCGGCACCACGGTCAAGCGGATGGAGGGCGTCTCCGACGAGGAGGCCACGGCGATGGCGACGATGTTCACCGAGGGTGTCGAGACCCAGTTCAAGCAGGACATCGAGATCTGGAAGCACAAGTCCCGGATCGAGAACCCGCTGCTGACCGAGGAGGACGGTCCGGTGTACCAGCTGCGGCGCTGGTACCAGCAGTTCTACGTGGACGTCGAAGACGTCACCGAGGACATGACCAAGCGGTTCGAGTTCGAGGTCGACACCACCCGGGCCCGGCAGAACTGGGCCACCGAGGTCAAGGAGAATCTCGCCAAGATGGCGGCCGAGCAGTAGTCGGTCCGATCGCGAACTGTGCCCCCTGTGTGAACACGCAGGGGGCACAGCTGTTTTCGTCGATCGGACGCGACGGTTGGTTCCGAACGGTGTCGTCGGACCGAGGTGGCGAGCCTCAGGCGGGGACACCGTGCATCGAGCGTGGCTCGTCGATCCGGCGCCATGCCGTCAGCGCCGCCATGCGCACCGGCGCGACCAGGGCCCAGGCATTGATCCGGTCGCTCGGTCCGCAGGCGGAGATCGCGCCGACCGTGGTCCGTCCGTCGCCGATCGCCGCGGCCACGCAGGACGCGCCGACCACCGCTTCGTTCCGATCGAATGCGACCGACCGCTCACGGATGCCGGCGAACTCGCGGCGCAGTTCCGACGGGTCCGCAATGCTGTGCGGGGTGGCGGCGGCCCGGTCGGCCATCGCGAGTTCCGGATCCGCACCGGTCGCCGCGAGCATCGCCTTGCCGAGGGCGGTGTGGACCGCCGCCCGGCGCCCTCCGACCCGGGACGGAAGTGTCATGGAGAAGCCGTTGCCGATTCGCTCGAGGTAGAGCACATCGGGTCCGTCGAGCACCGCGAGATGGATCGTCAGGCCGGTGGTGGCGTGCAGTTGGTGCATGACCGGCAGCGCGGCGCGGTGCACGCTGTCGTGGTGCCGGGCGAGCGACCCGAGCTCGAACATCTTCATGCCGAGTTCGTAGGCGTGCCCACGGCGCCGGATCCACTGCAGGCGAAGGAGTTGCACGAGCATTCGGTGCGTGGACGACCGCGGGAAGCCGGTGCGCCGGGACAGCTCCGAGAGGGTGAGGCGCTCGCTGTCGTTGAAGGCATCGAGCAGGATCGAGACGCGGTCGAGCACTGCGACCGGGGAGTTTTCTTCGCTCGACATGGTGTTTCGCGGACCTCCGTAATCGATACGTCGACGAGCCGGGGACGCACCACGGGTCGCCATTGAGCAAGCGATCAATCAATATGAGAGCGACTATAGCAGCGGTCGTGACGGCCGTCACGTTGCCGGGTTGGGCCGGCCCGCCCGCTGCGGGTCGCGCGCCTTCGTGACCCCGGCGGCGAGTACGGCACGGCCCTCGCCGCCGCCGTCCAGCAGACGGTTCGTCCGCGTCGTCACCCGCCAGCCGTGGGTGGTCCGGGCCAGTTCCCACCGGTTCGCGCTCAGCCGGGTGACCCGGAAGCTCTCGTCGTTGGGGTGTTTGGTGACCAGTTGCGTGTAGAGCGTGGCCACCGCGGTGTCGCCGGTGACGGTGACGTGGGCGGGGCCTGCGACGTGCCCGCATCCGCCGTCGACGAACCCCACGTGCATCTCCGAGGACACCATTGCCGCGATCTCCGCGCGACCCTCGAGGCGCCCGGTGTCGACGTCGTACACCCCGTCCTCGGTCCAGATCTCCGCCACGACCCGCTCGGCGCGGGTGTCGACGGCCGGGCCGTACGAGTAGATGAGCGTGGTGATGTCGAGATGGTCCTGGAGGAGACGGACCCGTTCCTCGAGCGTCCGCAGGCGCCGCTCCGTGTTGTCGGCGTCCACCCTGTCGACGTTTTCGTTGATGGTCATCGCGGTCCTTTCGATGGGCCCGGGCGCGGGGTGCGGAACCGGGAAAGCCGTCGCCCTTCCTAGCCGAGGGCGTTCGGGTCCGCCGCCGGGTTTCCGTCCAGCCGAATGCGGATTCGGTTCGGGCTCGCGCGCTTTCGTGGCTTCTCCCAGTGCGAACCGAGACCGTTCCGTTCATCGGAACACCGCTGTCGGCTCGCAGCGGCGCTGACTACGGTTCGCGGACAGGGCGAAATGTGATCCCGGTGACGGACCGGGCCCTCGCGGGGCCACCGGGCCGCCCCGGATCTTCGTGGTGCCGGCCGTTCCGGTCTTCGGTGGGGGGACACCGTCCGGCCAC
Organism: Rhodococcus sp. NPDC004095; assembly: GCF_053604015.1. NCBI lineage: Bacteria > Bacillati > Actinomycetota > Actinomycetes > Mycobacteriales > Nocardiaceae > Rhodococcus > Rhodococcus sp. NPDC004095. Next base: position 196,269 of record NZ_JBSGGS010000004.1, on the reverse strand, counting down.
CGCGGTTTGAATTACATCGAATGTGAGGATGCAATGGGACAGGTGCTCGACCGGATCATGGCGCACGCGGACGAGATTCGTGCGCAGGCCCCCGAAGGGGACAGGCTGATGCGCCTGCCGGACACCACGGCCAAGACGCTGCGGGAATCCGGCGTGATCCGGATGCTGCAGCCGAAGGAGTACGGCGGGTTCGAGGCGCACCCGCGCGAGTTCGCGGAGACCGCGATGGCGATCGGCGCAATCGACGGTGCCACCGGATGGGTCTCCGGGATCGTCGGTGTCCACCCGTGGGAGCTCGCCTTCTTCGACCCGAAGGCGCAGGACGAGGTCTGGGGCGCCGACCACGACATGTGGATGGCCTCGCCGTACGCGCCGATGGGCGTCGCGGTCCCCGTGGACGGCGGCTACATTCTCACCGGCCGATGGTCGTTCTCGTCCGGCACCGACCACTGCGGGTGGGTCATGATCGGTGCCGCGGTCGGCGACAAGGACGGCAACCGCACCGACCAGGTCCTGCACGTGCTGCTCCCGCGCAGCGACTACGAGATCGACCAGGACAGCTGGAATGTGATCGGCCTGCGCGGGACCGGCTCGAAGGACCTGATCGTCAAGGATGCGTTCCTCCCGTCCCATCGCACGATCGATGCCGACATCGTCCTCAGCGGCAACGGTGCCAAGCACGCCGGTCGCGACGAGACGCTGTACAAGTTCCCGTTCTCGTACATCTTCCCGCTGGGCATCACCTCGTCGCTGATCGGCATGACCGAGGGCGCGCTGGCCTGCTACATCGCCGCGCAGAAGGAACGCGTCCAGGTCACCGGTGTCCCCATCAAGGAGGACCCGTACGTCCTCTTCGCGATCAGCGAGGCCGCATCGGAGATCTCCGCCGCGCGAATCACGTTGCTGGAGACGGTCGACCGCTTCTGGGACAAGACCGATCGCGGCGAGGAGATCGGCTTCGAGGAGCGGGCGATCGGCCGCCGCACCCAGATCTCCTCCGCGTGGCGAGCGGTGCGGGCCATGGACGAGGTCTTCGCCCGTGCCGGCGGTGGCGCGGTGCACCTGAAGACGCCGATGCAGCGGTTCTGGCGCGACGCGCACGTCGGTCTCACCCACGCCATTCACGTGCCCGGCATGATCTACCACTCCGCGGCCCTCACCCAGCTCGGTGGCGACCCGCAGGGCGCGTACCGCGCCATGATCTGACCGCGCGCACCGCGGAATGATCTGACCCCCTTCACCATTCGAGGACGACTGACATGACAGAACTGAGAGGTCTCGGCTACCTCCGCATCCAGACACGGGACGTGCCGCGCTGGCGTGAGCTGCTCCTGGACGGTCTCGGCATGGCCGAAGGTTCCGGCCCCGAGCCCGACGGCTTCTACGCCCGCGTCGACGAACGTCGCGCCCGCATCGCGGTGCTTCCCGGTGATTCCGACAGGGCCCTGGCCGTCGGCTGGGAGGTGCGTGACGAGTTCGCGCTCGAGCGGGTGCGTGAGGGCGTCGAGAAGTCCGGACGGACCGTCGAGGTGTTGTCGCGGAAGGACAGCACGTACCTCGACGCCGAGCAGGCGATCGCGTTCGCCGACCCGGCGGGCACCCGCCTCGAGGTGTTCCACGGCCCGGTTCTCGACCACACCCCCGTGGTGACGCCCTTCGCCGGACGCTGGGTAACCGGCGGGCTCGGTCTCGGTCACGTGGTGCTGCCGGCGGCGAACTTCGACGAGACGTACGAGTTCTACACCCAGGTCCTCGGCTTCCTGCCGCGCGGCTCGATCCGACTCGACGACGAAGGCCTGTCCCGGGTGCGCTTCCTCGGCATCAACGAGCGCCACCACAGCCTCGCGCTGTGCCCCGCTCCGCCGAACGAGGAGCCGGGCCTCGTCCACCTGATGACCGAGGTCGACACCCTCGACGCGGTCGGCCAGGCGCTGGACCGGGTCAACCGCAACGACTTCTCGATCTCGTCGACGTTGGGCCGGCACACCAACGACAAGATGATCTCGTTCTACGTCCGCGCCCCCGGCGGGTGGGATCTCGAGTTCGGTACCGAGGGCATGCTCGTCGACGAGCGGCACTACACGTCGGAGGAGATCACCGCCGACGCCTACTGGGGTCACGACCAGTCGGCGGCCGAGCCCCTCGCCGCCTTCATTCCCTGACGTGCCGACCCGGGGTGGGGTGACTCAGGTCACCTCACCCCCTTTCGGGGGTGGTTCGGACGTGAGCCGCGTCACTACCTTTTCTCGCAGTCCCGGCGAGCACGCCGGGCCCCATCTGCTCTGAGAAGAGGGACCCATGACGACAGTGTCGCCAGCGTCGGAGACCGCGGCAGCGCCCGCGACTCGGACGAGCGTGCGCCGAGTGGCCGTCGCCAGTTGCATCGGCACCACCATCGAGTTCTACGACTTCTTCATCTACGGGACGGCCGCCGCGCTGGTCTTCCCGACCGTGTTCTTCCCCGCCCTCGGTTCCACCGCGGGCACTGTGGCCTCGTTCGCCACGTTCGCGGTCGCGTTCATCGCCCGCCCGGTCGGGGCGATGCTCTTCGGGCACTACGGTGACCGGATCGGGCGGAAGAAGACCCTGGTCTCCACCCTGCTCCTGATGGGCATCTCGACGCTGCTCATCGGCCTGCTGCCCAGCGCCGACACGATCGGCGTCGCGGCCCCCCTGATCCTGGTGCTGCTGCGGTTCGCGCAGGGCTTCGCGGTCGGCGGCGAATGGGCCGGCGCGACTCTGCTCACCGCCGAATACGCACCCCCCGGCAAACGCGGCCTCTACGCGATGTTCCCGCAGCTCGGTCCGGCCATCGCCTTCATCCTCTCCTCGGGAACCTTCCTGGTCACCGGTTCGATCCTCGGCGACACCAACGACACCTTCCTCGCCTGGGGCTGGCGGGTGCCGTTCCTGTTCTCCATCGTGCTCGTGGCGATCGGCCTCTACATGCGCCTGGCGATCGAGGAGACGCCCGTCTTCCGGGCGAATCAGGCTGCGCCGCAGGAGGTGCGGCGGCTGCCCTTCGCGGACGCCTGGCGTCACCAGAGCAAGGAGATCATGCTCTCCGCCGGAGCCCTGGCCACCCTGTTCGCGTTCTTCTACATGGGCACCGCGTTCCTGACCAGCTACGGCACCAAGACGCTCGGCTTCTCGCGACCCTTCGTGCTCTCCGTCGGCATCGCTTCGGCGTTCGTGTTCGGGGCCGCGATCATCGTCTCCGCGCTGTACTCGGACCGGATCGGTCGCCGCAAGGTGATCATGGCGTCCTGCGTCGCGGCACTGGTCTGGGCGCTGGCACTGTTCCCGCTCCTCGACACCGGTTCGCCGGCCGCGTTCGCGATCGGCATGTTCGGCACGCTGACGATCTTCGGCGTCGCGTACGGCCCCTGCGGCGCACTGCTGCCGGAGATGTTCCACACCCGCTACCGGTACACCGGTGCCGGGCTCGGATACAACCTCGCCGGCGTGCTCGGCGGCGCGATCCCGCCGCTGATCGCGGCGCCACTCGCGTCCTCCTTCGGGGGCATCGCCATCGGCGTGATGCTGGCCGCGCTCGCAGTGCTCAGCTTCTTCTGCACCCGGGCCCTGGTCGAGACGAAAGACCTGTCGCTCTAGCTCGGACGGGCGGGGTGTTCGGTTCCCGGACAGTTACCGGCACCTCGCCCGCAGGAGTATGTCGTGGGTCACAATTGTGTGAGTAGCTTCGATTTCAGAGGCATCCGGCCGCCGGGTGCGAGGGAGGACTGACGATGACCGGGACCGCGCCCGCCGCGCCGAGTGCACTGCCCAGCTACGGGTCGGGTGTGTGGGACGCCCCGATGCTGGGGGACACCATCGGCGGCAACCTGGACCGGACGGTGGCCGCGTACGGCGACCGTGACGCCCTCGTCGACCACGCCGGTGGCAGGCGCTGGACGTATGCCGAGTTCGGCGCCGAGGTCGACGCCCTCGCTGCCGGACTCCTGGGGCGCGGAGTGCGCAAGGGGGACCGGGTCGGCATCTGGTCCCCGAACTGCCCGGAATGGACGATCGTGCAGTACGCGACCGCGAAGATCGGCGCCATCCTGGTCAACATCAACCCCGCCTACCGGTCACACGAGCTGCAGTACGTGCTCGAGCAGGCCGGCATCGCGATGCTGATCTCCGCGGCGAGTTTCAAGACCTCCGACTACGCCGCGATGATCGAGCTGGTACGGCCGAACTGTCCGGACCTGGACTCGGTGATCCTGCTCGGCAGTGACGCGTGGCATCGGCTCGTCGCCGACGGGCGCGCCGCGCACACCGCCGACCCGACCGCGGTGGCGCAGGCCCAGGCCGCGCTGTCCGCGGACGATCCGATCAACATCCAGTACACCTCGGGCACAACGGGATTCCCGAAGGGTGCCACGCTCAGTCACCACAACATTCTCAACAACGGCTACTTCGTCGGCGAGTTGTGCCACTACACCGAGCTCGACCGCGTGTGTATCCCGGTGCCGTTCTATCACTGCTTCGGCATGGTCATGGGGAACCTCGCCTGCACCAGCCACGGTGCCGCCATGATCATCCCGGCGCCGGCGTTCGACCCGAAGGCCACCCTCGCTGCCGTGCAGGCAGAGCGCTGCACCTCCCTGTACGGGGTGCCGACGATGTTCATCGCAGAGCTCGCCGACCCGGACTTCGCGAGCTACGACCTGTCGAGCCTGCGGACCGGCATCATGGCGGGATCGCCCTGCCCGGTCGAGGTGATGAAGCAGGTCATCGAACAGATGGGCATGAGCGAGGTCTCCATCTGCTACGGCATGACCGAGACCTCGCCGGTCTCGCTGCAGACCCGCTCCGACGACACCATCGACCAGCGCGTGTCCACCGTCGGCCGGGTCGGCCCGCACCTGGAGGTCAAGATCGTCGATCCGGCAACGGGATTGACTGTGCCGCGCGGTGAGCCGGGGGAGTTGTGCACTCGCGGCTACTCGGTGATGCTCGGCTACTGGAACAACCCGGAGAAGACCGCCGAGGCCATCGATGCGGCGAGGTGGATGCACACCGGCGACATCGGGGTGATGGACGCGGACGGGTACGTCGCGATCACCGGACGTATCAAGGACATGGTGATCCGCGGCGGCGAGAACATCTACCCGCGCGAGATCGAGGAGTTCCTCTACACCCACCCCGACATTCTCGATGCGCAGGTGATCGGTGTGCCCGACGACAGGTACGGCGAGGAATTGATGGTGTGGGTGCGGATGCGCGAGGGCGCCGCACCGCTCGACGCCGATGCGCTGCGCGACTACTGCGCCGGCAAACTCGCCCACTACAAGATCCCCCGCTACGTCCACGTCGTCGACGAGTTCCCGATGACGGTCACCGGCAAGGTCCGCAAGATCGAGATGCGCGAGAAGTCGCTCGAGCTGATCGGCCGGGGCTAGGGCAGCGGACCCATGACAGCGGACGGTGCACAGACGGTCCGGCCCGAGATCGCGCTGTCCTGGAAGCGATCCGCGCTCAGCGGGGTCGACCCGGACCGTGCGTTCGACGCCACCCCGACCGACGACCTGGACTTCACCAGCCGGCTGCTTCGCGCGGCCCGGCCGGTGCTCGACGAGGTAGGCCTGCAGATCGCGGGCACCGAACTGTGTCTGCTGCTTGCCGACCCGGACTGCCGCATCGTGGCCAGGGTGTTCGACAATCCGGCGGTGGAGCGGCGGATGGAACGGCTCGGTGTCGTCGTCGGATCACGTTTCGGGGAGGACCGGGCGGGGACCAACGCGCTCGGGACGCCGCTGGAGGTGCGCCGCGGCGTCGTGGTCAACGGAGCAGAGCACTACCTCGAACAGTTCAAGGATCTGAGCTGCTACGGGCATCCGATCATCCATCCGGTCACCCGCCGGGTCGAGGGAATCCTCGACATGACCTGCATCGGCCCGCAGGTGAACTCGTTGTTCGCGCCGTTCCTGCAGCGGGCCGCCGATGATATCGAGCGGCGGCTGCTGGCGGGAGCACGCGCATCCGAGCAGCGTCTGGTCGACGCGTTCCACCGCGTCTCACCCCAGCGGCAGACCGCGGTCGCCGCGATCGGGGAGGACCTGCTGCTGTCCAACCGCGCCGCCCAGGAGATGCTGGGCGGCGCCGATCACGCGGTGCTGCGCGGGCTGGCAGCGGATCTGAAACCCGACCAGTCCCGCACCGTGCACCTCGAACTCGCGTCCGGGGAGGCGGTCACCGTGCGGGCCGACCGGGTCGCGGGCGCGGACGGCGGGGCGCTGTTTCTCGTGGAGCCCGTCGACCGTCAGGCGACCCCGGTACCGAGGGGGAGCGCGAGAGTCGAACCGGGGCAGCGGGTCCGGCGTGAACTCGAGCGGCTCCGGGCCGCGTCCGGGTCCGTGGCGGTGCTCGGTGAACCCGGGTCGGGTCGCACCGTCACCGCGCGGGATGTCGCCGGTGACGATCCGGCGTGGTGGTTCGATGCGTCGGACATCGTGCTGCGTGGTCTCGATTCCTGGATCGGCGATCTCGCGCCGCGTCTGGTCGGACGTGGAGTCGTCGTCGTGGAGGAGGCGCAGTTGCTGCCGGAGGCGGCGCTCCCGTTGCTGGCCACGGCGCTCGCCGGCGAGGAACCGCGCATCGTGCTCACCGCCTGCCCCGAGGCCGACCTGCCCCGGCCGGTCGCGTCACTGATGGCGCGGTGTCCCGAGCGGGTGACGCTGCCCCCGCTGCGTGAGCGTCGCGACGAGGTGGCCGACCTCGCGCAGGCGATGCTCGACGAGTGCGCGCCGGGAACCCGCCTGACCGGCTCGGCGCGCGAGGCCGTGGCGGCGGCCCGGTGGCCAGGGAACCTCGCCGAGCTGAGAGTGGTGATGGCGCAGGTGGCGGCCGCCCCCCGCGCCGCGATCACGGTCGACGACCTGCCACCGCGGTATCGGACCTCCGATCGGGTGAGCAGGCTCGGTGGCCGTGAGCGGGCCGAGCGTCAGGCGATCGTCGACGCGCTTGCGGACTGCTCCGGAAACAAGGTGCACGCGGCCGCGCAGCTGGGGATCAGTCGCAGCACGCTGTACACCCGCATGCGCGCACTCGACGTGAGCGCTTCACGCCCGTGAGGGTTCCTACGTCTGCCGTCAACCCCGGGAGCATTCGAACACCGGCCGCATGATCTCGGTGCGGGTCGACGAGGAAGTGTCGACACTGTCACGCAGACACAGCCCGCTCGAGCCAGTTGAACACGGGCGACAGCGTCTCGGGCGCGGACCAGCCGTTGACCACGGCGAGGAGTTCGATGTACCTCTCGCGGCGGGGGTCTTGCACCAGGGTGAGCCAATCGAGCAACCGCCGCCGCACCTGGGGGCCAACAGGTAGGTCCACGGTTCGAGCGAAATTCGCCACGACTGCATCGACCACGGCAGCGGCCGCCGGCGAGGCCGGGTCGATGTTTGCGGTCAGCGCCGGGCCGACGAGGTCGCAAATCACGGCCGCGGTGTCTCGGTGCACGCCGACGCCGTGGTGCGCGAGATCGACGGCGAAATGGTCGGTCACGCCCATCATGACCTTCCGGAACTCGTTGTCCTGCATCAGCTCGGCCAGCTCCACCCACGCCGTGATCTGCTCCGGTTCCGGATCGTCCGGCAGCTCTGGCGTCAGCGTGCGCATGATGCCCTGGACGGCCGCTTCGCTCGCCGCGCCTCCGAACGCTCCGTCGAGGAACGTGTCGACCAATGCACGCCGTTCCCCCTCTGCCATCGCCGCGAGGGCCGGCACCGTGGTCATCGCGGCGGGGGTCGATCCTCGCGCGGCGACCGCCTGCAGGAGTGAGCGTCGTATCCGGAGCAGTCGGATCTGAACCGCCAATGCATCGGCATGCTTTTCCGCGACGTCGGCCAGCGCGGCTTCCCGATCCACCACCTTCCGGATCGTCTCCAGATCCAAGCCCAGATCGCGAAGGGTACGGACGAACTCGAGTCGGACGGTGGCGTCGACACCGTAGCGGCGGTGCCCTGCCGAACTTCGGCCCGCGGGCGGAACGATTCCTCTGTCGGCGTAGTACCGAATCGTCTTGACGGTCAGTCCGGTGTGCCGCGCGAGATCACCGATGGACAGCCAGGTGTCGTCTTCCATGTCCCCACTCTGGTATCTCCCCCTGCAGGAGACGCAAGCGGATTCGGCGCCGGCCGGGACGTGATGCGCCGACCGCCCGAGTGGGCAGGAAGCCATCGAGCTGTCCCCACGGCCTCCTACCGCACGCTACGACCCGTCGGTTCGAACACGACGCCGCTCCGACGTACAAGTCGGAAGCTCACCCCTGCGGTGGTGGAGTCCACTCGCGGGCGGGGTGACGCTCAGGTGTCCGAACCTTGGACAGTTGGCACCCCGAAACTTGGCGAACTATGGCGTACGTCACATCGTCAGTTCGAAGGAGTTCCGATGACAGCGATCGCCGACTTCCCGCTGGCCGCCCGGGTCCAGGGTTTCCTGGCCGGAGGCCCGAAGAAGCTCTTGATCGGGGGCGAGTGGGTGGAGGCGGCCTCCGGTCGCACCTTCCCGACGTACGACCCGGCCACCGGCAACGTGCTCACCGAGGTCGCGCATGGCCAGGCCGAGGACGTCGACCGGGCGGTGCGGGCGGCGCGGCGGGCGTTCGACGAGGGGTCGTGGGCGTCGATGAAGCCGAATCAGCGGGAGCGGCTGATCTGGCGCGTCGGGGACATCCTCAGTGAGCGAGCCGAGGAGTTCGGACAGTTGGAGGCCCTCGACAACGGCAAGTCCGCGGGCATCGCGTCCGCCGTCGACGTGGCCTGGGCCGCGGACGTGTTCCGCTACTACGCGGGCTGGGCCACCAAGATCGAGGGCAGCACCGTCAACGTGTCGATGCCGTTCGCCCCCGATGCCCAGTTCCACGCCTACACGCTGCGCGAACCGGTCGGCGTGTGCGGGCTGATCGTGCCGTGGAACTTCCCGCTGCTGATGGCGGCGTGGAAGCTGGCTCCCGCCCTCGCCGCCGGCAACACCGTCATCCTCAAGCCTGCCGAGCAGACACCCCTCACCGCACTGCTGCTCGGAGAGGTGTTCCAGGAAGCCGGATTCCCGCCCGGCGTGGTCAACATCGTCAGCGGCTTCGGCGACGCCGGCGCCGCGCTCTCGGCCCACGAGAGTGTCGACAAGATCGCGTTCACCGGATCGACCGAGGTGGGCAAGAAGATCGTCGACGCGGCGAAGGGCAACCTGAAGAAGGTCACCCTCGAACTCGGCGGCAAGAGCCCGAACATCGTGTTCGCGGACGCGGACTTCGACGCCGCCGTGGAGGGGTCGCTGAACGCCTGGCTGTTCAATCACGGGCAGTGCTGTGTCGCGGGGACTCGACTCTTCGTGGAGGACAAGATCTTCGACGAGTTCACGCAGGCCGTCGCAACCGCGGCCAGTCAGGTGAAGATCGGCCCCGGCCTCGATCCCGCCACCCAGCTCGGGCCGCTGGTGTCGCAGGAACAGTTCGACAAGGTCACCGGCTACCTCGCCGCCGGGCTCGCGGACGGCGCGCGGGCGCTCACCGGCGGCAAGCGCTGGGGCGAGACCGGCTACTTCGTCGAACCGACCGTGTTCGTGGACGTCAAGCCCGAGTTCTCGATCGTGCGCGAGGAGATCTTCGGTCCCGTCGTCGCGGCGCTGCCGTTCAACGCGGAGACCGGCGTCGCCGCCGCGGCCAACGACTCGATCTACGGCCTGGCCGCGGGAATCTGGACCAAGGACATCTCCAAGGCGCACCGCACCGCCCGGCAGATCAAGGCAGGGTCGGTGTGGATCAACCAGTACAACGGCTTCGACACCGCGATGCCGTTCGGCGGCTACAAGCAGTCCGGTTGGGGCCGAGAACTGGGTGCCGCCGGCCTCGACGCCTACACGATCACCAAGTCCGTCAACGTCGCACTCTGACCGGTTTCGTCTCGCAGAAGGAGAATCACATGAAGACCACAGCAGCAGTCCTGCTCGAGGCCGGTAAGCCGTTCGAGATCATGGAACTCGAACTCGACGGACCCGGTCCGGGCGAGGTACTGATCAAGTACACCGCCGCGGGCCTGTGTCACTCGGACCTGCACCTGACGGACGGGGACCTGCCGCCGAGGTACCCGATCGTCGGCGGGCACGAGGGCTCCGGGATCATCGAGGAGGTCGGCCCGGGCGTCACCAAGGTCAAGCCGGGCGATCACGTCGTGTGCAGTTTCATCCCGAACTGCGGCACCTGTCGCTACTGCTCGACGGGTCGGCAGAACCTGTGCGACATGGGCGCCACCATCCTCGAGGGGTCGATGCCGGACGGCACGTTCCGGTTTCACTCCAAGGGAACGGATTTCGGTGCGATGTGCATGCTCGGCACCTTCGCCGAGCGGGCCACCATCTCCCAGCACTCGGTCGTCAAGGTGGACGACTGGCTGCCGCTCGAGACCGCGGTTCTCGTCGGGTGTGGCGTGCCGTCCGGGTGGGGCACCGCCGTCAACGCGGGTAATCTGCGTGCCGGGGACACCGCCGTCGTCTACGGCGTCGGAGGGCTCGGCATCAACGCGATCCAGGGTGCGGTGAGCGCGGGCTGCAAGTACGTCGTGGCGGTGGACCCGGTTCCGCTCAAGCGGGAGACCGCGCTGAAATTCGGTGCCACACACGCCTTCCCCGATGCGGCGAGCGCGGCCGAGAAGGTGGCGGAGCTGACCTGGGGACAGGGCGCGGATGCGGCCCTCATCCTGGTCGGCACCGTCGACGAAGAGGTCGTCTCCGCCGCGACCGCCGTGATCGGCAAGGGCGGCACCGTCGTCATCACTGGACTCGCCGACCCAACGAAGCTGACCGTGCACGTCTCGGGCTGCGACCTGACCCTGAACCAGAAGACCATCAAGGGGTCGCTGTTCGGGTCGATGAACCCGCAGTACGACATCGTCAAGCTGCTGCGTCTCTACGATGCGGGCCAGCTGAAACTCGACGAGTTGGTCACCACGCAGTACCGCCTCGAAGACGTCAACCAGGGCTACCAGGACCTGCGAGACGGCAAGAACATTCGAGGCGTGATCGTGCACTCGCAGTAGTCCGTGCCGTCGCGGGGGTTCCTCTCGGTGCCGCACTGTGCCACCATCGAAGGGTTACAGACTTCTCGTGCGGTTCGGTGTCCGAGAGGAGATCCGCAATGTTCTGGAACATCGTTGGCACCATCATCTTCGGTGCCGTCATCGGGGTACTCGCCCGCCTCGTCCTGCCCGGCAAGCAGGCGATGGGGTGGGTGATCACCGTGGTGCTCGGCATCGCGGGCGCACTCATCGGGTACTGGGTGTGGAACGGCCTGCTCGGCAAGGGTGACACCAGTGGGATCGACTGGATCCGCTGGGTCATCAGCATCGCGGCCGCAGCCGTGCTCGCTCTCGGGTACCAGGCGATCTCGCGGGGTATGGACCACTCCGGTCACGCCAGACACGCGTAGTCCTCGGGTGACGCCCGCTCGGCGTCGTCCGGGTGCATGATCACCGAGATCCCCCCGCGCCGGACCGCGCGGGGGGATCCCACGCGTGCGAGGATCCCCTCCGGGGTGCGCACAGACAATCATCGGAGGACATGCGCTGTGGTGGTGGACGCCGGTCGCAGGACCTATGCGGTCGCGGTGGTTCTCGCCGCCCTGGCCGGCTACGTCGACGCGATGGGGTTCATCACGCTCGGCGGATTCTTCGTCTCGTTCATGAGCGGCAACACCACCAGGATGGGTGTCGCCGCCGTCGACGGGAACTGGCACCCGGCGCTCGTCGGTGCAGGGGTCATCGGCCTGTTCGTGCTCGGAGTCGTCCTCGGCGCGCTCGTCGGTGAACGGGCCGGGACCCGGCGCGGCTCGGTGGTCATGATCGTGGTGGCCGTCCTGGTCTCGATCGCGGCAGTGGTGTCCGGCTTCGGTCCGGAGCAGGTTGTCATCGCGGCACTGGCACTGGCGATGGGTGCCGAGAACACGGTGTTCGACCGCGGTGACGGGGCGTCGATCAGCCTGACCTACATGACCGGGACGCTGGTGAAACTGGGGCGCAGCATCGCCGCCGCAATGACGGGTGGTCCGCGCTGGGAGTGGACCCGGTTCGCGGGTCATTGGGGTGGCCTGCTGACGGGCGTCGCCGCCGGGACCGCCGTCCACCACGGTGTCGGGTTGGCGGGGCTGTGGGTCGCCGTCGTTACGGCTCTGGCGCTCGCGGTGGCCTTCGCGAACCGGTCCCGCTCGGCCTGAACCCTGCTCGGGAATCCGGCCGCGGCCTCACCGCGGCGGGTACATGATGACGGCGACCCCGGCCAGGCAGATCAACGCGCCGATCAGGTCCCAGCGGTCGGGGCGGAAGCCGTCGAGGGCCATCGCCCACACCAGTGAGCCTGCGACGAACACGCCGCCGTACGCGGCGAGGATGCGCCCGAAGTTCGCGTCCGGCTGCAACGTCGCGACGAAACCGTAGACGCCGAGCGCGATCACCCCGAGCCCGGCCCACAGCCAGCCGCGGTGCTCGCGCACACCCTGCCACACCAGCCACGCGCCGCCGATCTCGAACACGGCGGCGACGGCGAACAGGGCGACGGACTTCGCGACGGTCATGGGCGCGACGATATCCGCGAACCGGATTCGGGTCGGGGCGGACCTCGCAACGGGGCCGGTGGGCCTACCGTGGACGGTGTGCAGGCGCGGCGAGCGGCCGACGGCCACCGCCTCGCGTCACACTCCCGGCGCCAGTGCCGCGAAGGTCATTCGCCGCAGCACGTCGCGGGTGTGCGTGGGGGTGGTCCGCGCCGCGCTGTGCGGTGTCGAGTTGATCAGGCCGAAGGTTGCGTGCGCCTTGGTTCGGGCCTCGGTCTCCGACAGTGCCGGGTCCGTTTCCCGCAGCACCTGCACCCACAGCTCGACGTACCGGCGCTGGAACTGGCGCACCTGCCGGCGCGCGGCCTCGGGCAACGACCCGAGGTCGCGGTCCTGGACCCGGATCAGGTCGGACTCGCCGAGCGCGAAGTCCAGATGGAACTCGATCAGACCGGCGAGCGCGGAGGGCGCGTCCCGCGCGGATTCGACCACGTCGGTGCCGCCGTCGAACAGGCGCGCACTGATGTCCACCAGCAGTTCGACCAGCAACGCCTCCTTGTTGGAGAAGTGCCGGTAGACGGCGGGGCCGCTGATGCCCACCGCGGAGCCGAGGTCCTCGAGGCGCACCCCGGCGTATCCGCGCTCGGCGATCAACCGGGAGGCGGCCTGCAACAGCTGACGGCGCCGGTCGGCCTTGGCCTGGCTGCGACGGGTGGGTGCCGGAGCTTCCGCGGTGTTGGGCTCCGACACGCGGGTTCTCCTCTCCGGATGGGGGTCTGGACAACTCAGTTAAGCACAGTTATCTTAAATTCGGTTATTGATAGTTAACCGAAATGGTGTCGACGGCAACGTTGGTGCCGGAGCCACGAGTGGCACGGACCGGACAGGCGGCGAGATGGGCTTCGACCGAGCAGGCAACAGGGACGATCACGAGCGGTTGGTGAAGGAGCTGCGCGAGCGGCTCGCGACCGCGGCCCTCGGCGGCAGTGAGAAGTCGCGGCAGCGGCACGTCGACCGCGGCAAGCTGCTCCCGCGCGACCGGGTGAACACGCTGCTGGACGCGGGCAGCCCGTTCCTGGAGTTCTCGCCGTTGGCGGCGAACGGCCTCTACGGCGACGAGTGCCCCGGCGCGGGCATGATCGCCGGGATCGGCCGGGTCTCCGGCCGCGAGTGCGTGATCGTCGCAAACGACGCCACGGTCAAGGGCGGCACCTACTACCCGATGACGGTGAAGAAGCACCTGCGGGCGCAGGAGATCGCGCTGCAGAACAACCTGCCGTGCATCTACCTCGTCGACTCCGGTGGCGCGTTCCTGCCGCGGCAGGACGAGGTGTTCCCGGACCGCGAGCACTTCGGCCGGATCTTCTTCAACCAGGCGACGATGAGCGCGAAGGGGATCGCGCAGATCGCGTCGGTGATGGGCTCGTGCACCGCCGGTGGCGCGTACGTGCCGGCGATGAGCGACGAGGCCGTCATCGTCCGCAACCAGGGCACCATCTTCCTCGGCGGCCCGCCGCTGGTGAAGGCCGCGACCGGTGAGGTCGTCACGGCGGAGGAGCTCGGCGGCGGTGACCTGCACTCGAAGGTCTCCGGTGTCACCGACCATCTCGCCGCGGACGATCAGGACGCGCTGCGGATCGTGCGGAACATCGTCTCCACCCTGGGCCCGCGCAGTCCGCGGCCGTGGGACGTGGTCGAGACCGTCGACGCGGTCGCCGATCAGACCGAGCTCTACGACGTGGTCCCGACCGACCCGCGCACCCCGTACGACGTGCACGAGGTCATCACCCGGGTCGTCGACGGCGGGGAGTTCCAGGAGTTCAAGGCGGAGTACGGCAAGACCCTGGTCACTGGTTTCGCGCGGATCCACGGGCACCCGGTCGGGATCGTCGCCAACAACGGTGTGCTGTTCGCCGAGTCCGCGATGAAGGGCGCGCACTTCATCGAGTTGTGCGACAAGCGGTCGGTCCCGCTGCTGTTCCTGCAGAACATCGCCGGGTTCATGGTCGGCCGCGACTACGAGGCCGGCGGCATCGCCAAGCACGGCGCGAAGATGGTGACCGCTGTGGCGTGCGCCCGGGTGCCGAAGCTGACCGTCGTCATCGGCGGCTCCTACGGTGCGGGCAACTACTCGATGTGCGGCCGCGCGTACTCGCCACGGTTCCTGTGGATGTGGCCGAACGCCCGGATCTCGGTGATGGGTGGCGAGCAGGCGGCGTCGGTGCTCGGCACCGTCGGCTCGGGCAGCGACCCCGACGAGATCCGCGCCCAGTACGAGGCGCAGGGCAATCCGTACTACTCGACTGCCCGGTTGTGGGACGACGGGATCATCGACCCGGCCGACACCAGAGATGTTCTCGGACTGGCCCTGTCGGTGTGCGCGAACGCGCCGATCGAGCCGGTGTCCTACGGCGTCTTCCGGATGTGAGTGACATGACTGTGAGCGAGAAGATGAGCGAACCGACCCCGATCCTGTTCGATACCGTCCTCGTGGCGAACCGCGGCGAGATCGCGGTCCGGGTGATCCGCACCCTGCGCGCGATGGGCATTCGGTCCGTCGCCGTCTACAGCGACGCGGACGCCGACGCCCGGCACGTCCACGAGGCGGACACGGCGGTGCGTCTCGGCCCCGCCGCGGCGCGGGAGAGTTACCTCGACATCGACAAGGTGGTCGAGGCCGCCCGCCGCACGGGTGCGCAGGCCGTGCATCCCGGGTACGGGTTCCTTTCCGAGAACGCGGCCTTCGCGGCCGCGTTGGAGGCGGCGGGGATCGCGTTCCTGGGCCCGTCGGCGCGCGCCATCGAGGTGATGGGCGACAAGATCACCGCGAAGAACGCGGTCGCCGCGTTCGACGTGCCGGTGGTGCCGGGCATCGCGCGCCCGGGACTTTCCGATGCCGAACTGATCGCTGCCGCCGACGAGGTCGGTTACCCGGTGCTGGTCAAGCCGTCCGCGGGTGGCGGTGGCAAGGGCATGCGGATGGTCGAGGATCCGGCGGAGTTGCCTGCGGCGTTGGCGAGTGCACGTCGGGAGGCGGCGTCGGCGTTCGGGGACGACACCTTGTTCCTGGAGCGGTTCGTGTTGCGGCCCCGGCACATCGAGGTGCAGATCCTCGCCGACACGCACGGCAACGTGATCCATCTGGGGGAGCGTGAGTGCAGCCTGCAGCGTCGGCACCAGAAGGTGATCGAGGAGGCGCCGTCGCCGCTGCTGGACGAGGCGACCCGCGCGCGGATCGGTGAGGCGGCCTGCAACACCGCCCGCAGCGTGGACTACGCCGGCGCCGGGACGGTGGAGTTCATCGTCTCCGCGGATCGGCCCGACGAGTTCTTCTTCATGGAGATGAACACCCGGCTGCAGGTCGAGCACCCGGTCACCGAGATGGTGACGGGCCTGGACCTGGTCGAGTGGCAGGTGCGGGTGGCGGCGGGGGAGAAGCTGGCCCTGAGTCAGGACGACATCACCCTCACCGGTCATGCGATCGAGGCCCGGGTCTACGCGGAGGATCCGGCGCGCGGCTTCCTGCCGACCGGTGGCACCGTCGTGGACCTCGCCGAGGCGAGTGGTCCTGGGGTGCGGGTGGATTCGGGGTTGCGGGTCGGCACCGTCGTCGGCAGTGACTACGACCCGATGCTGTCGAAGGTGATCGTGCACGCCGCCGACCGCGCGGCGGCGTTGCGTGGCCTGGACCGGGCGCTCGCCGAGACGGCGGTGCTCGGTGTGGTCACCAACATCGACTTCGCGCGGTTCCTGCTCGCCGACCCGGACGTGGTGGCGGGCAACCTGGACACCGGGCTGCTGGACCGCAGGCTCGAGCACTTCGTCGCCCCCGAGCCGAGCGACGACCAGATCGTCGCCGCCGGGGTGTACCGGTGGCTGGCCCGCTGGCCGTCCGGTTCGGCGGACCCGTGGGACATCCCGACCGGCTGGCGGGTCGGTGGCCCGGCGCCGACCGGCATCCGGCTCGCGACCGCGACCCGCGCCGAACACGTCCGCATCACCGGACGCCCCGGCGCCGCGACTGCCCAGCTGGAGGACGGCGAATCCCGTTCCCTGACCGCGTTGTTGGATGGTGACCGGCTGCGGGTCGTGCTGGACGGGCGCAGCGAGACCTACCGGGTCGCCGAGCAGGACGGGCACCTGTGGCTGGCGTCCCCGTCGGGGATCGCGGTGGTCCGGGAGGTCGCGGAGGTCAACGTCCGCACCGGCGACACGCACGCCGGGGAGGCGGAGCTGACCAGCCCGATGCCGGGCGCGGTGATCGCCGTCGGCGTCGAGTCCGGCGCCACGGTCACCGCGGGCACCACGATCGTGGTGGTGGAGGCGATGAAGATGGAGCACGCGCTGACCGCCCCGATCGACGGCACCGTCGAGGTCTTCGCCGCCGCCGGTGACCAGGTCAAGGTCGACCAACTGCTTGCACGCGTGATTCCCGACAGCACTGACGACAAGACCGAAAAGGGTGACCAGGCATGACCGACTACCTTTCCACCGGGTCGCTGCCCGACGAGTACGAGCAGCTGGCCAAGACCGTCCGAGACTTCGCGCAGACGGTGGTCGCGCCGGTCGCTGCCGAGCACGACGCCAACCACACCTTCCCGTACGAGGTGATCGACGGGATGGCCGACCTCGGCCTGTTCGGCCTGCCGTTCCCCGAGGAGTACGGCGGTCAGGGCGGCGACTATTTCGCCCTGTGCCTCGCGCTCGAGGAGCTCGGCAAGGTCGACCAGTCCGTGGCCATCACCCTCGAGGCGGGTGTCTCCCTCGGCGCGATGCCGGTGTACCGGTTCGGCAACGACGCCCAGAAGCAGGAGTGGCTGCCGCAGCTGACGAGCGGAAAGTCCCTCGCCGCCTTCGGCCTGACCGAGCCGGGAGCCGGCAGTGACGCCGGCGGCACCCGGACCACCGCCCGTGAGGACGGCGAGGACTGGGTGATCAACGGCAACAAGCAGTTCATCACGAACTCCGGCACCGACATCACCAAGCTGGTCACCGTCACCGCGGTCACCGGGACCGCGGCGAACGGGAAGAAGGAGATCTCCACGATCCTGGTACCTGCCTCGACCCCCGGGTTCACCGCGGAGCCCGCCTACAACAAGGTCGGCTGGAACGCCTCCGACACCCATCCGCTGACCTTCCAGGACGTGCGGGTGCCGCGGGAGAACCTGCTCGGCGAGCGGGGCCGCGGGTACGCGAACTTCCTGCGGATCCTGGACGAGGGTCGGATCGCGATCGCGGCGCTGTCCGTCGGTGCCGCGCAGGGCTGCGTCGACGAGTCGGTCAAGTACGCCAAGGAACGCGAGGCGTTCGGGCGCACGATCGGGTCCAACCAGGCGATCGCGTTCAAGATCGCGCGGATGGAGGCGCGGGCACACACCGCCCGCACCGCCTACTACGACGCCGCCGCGCTGATGCTGGCGGGCAAGCCGTTCAAGAAGCAGGCGTCGATCGCCAAGCTGGTCGCCAGCGAGGCGGCGATGGACAATGCCCGTGACGCCACGCAGATCTTCGGTGGCTACGGCTTCATGAACGAGTACGCCGTCGCACGGCACTACCGGGACTCGAAGATCCTCGAGATCGGTGAGGGCACGACCGAGGTGCAGTTGATGCTGATCGCGCGGGAGGCGGGTCTGTGAGCGAGGGTTCAGTGAGTGCCGGGGTCGAGCCGCGCAGGGTCGTGCAGCGCGGCCTGTGGTTCGAGGAGTTCGAGACCGGTGTCGTCTACGAGCACCGTCCCGGTCGCACGGTCACCGAGGCCGACAACGTCCTGTTCACGACGCTGACGATGAACACGCAGGCACTGCACCTGGACGCAGCGTTCTCGGATGCGTTGCCGCCCTTCAACGCCCGGCTGGTGAATTCGATGTTCACGCTGTCCACTCTGGTGGGGCTGTCGGTGGCACAGCTGACGCAGGGCACGATCGTCGGAAACCTCGGATTCTCCGAGATCGCGTTCCCGAAGCCGCTGTTCCATGGCGACACGATGTACGCGGAGACGGTCATCGTCGAGAAGCGGGAGTCGAAGAGCCGGCCCGGCGAGGGCATCGTCACCTTCGCGCACACCGCGCGCAACCAGCACGGTGACGTGGTCGCGACCGCCGTCCGCAAGACGATGGTGCGGAAGCGTCCAATTGATGATTCCCGAACGGACGGTGAGTGACGTGGCCGGGACGGATGCACCCTGGACTCCTCCAGGACCCTCGTGGCTGTTCTGCCCGGCGGACCGGCCGGAACGATTCGCCAAGGCCGCGGCCACCGCGGACGTCGTGATCCTCGACCTCGAGGACGGAGTCGCGGCCGCGGACCGTCCGGCGGCCCGCCGCGCACTGATCGACACCCCGCTCGACCCGCAGCGCACCGTGGTTCGCATCAACGCGCACGGCACCGAGGACCAGCGGCTCGACCTGGAGGCGTTGCTCGAAACCGGCTATCCGCGGGTGATGTTGCCCAAGTGCGAGTCCGCCGAACAGGTGCGCTCGCTGGCGCCGCGGGAGGTGATCGCACTGATCGAGTCTCCGCTCGGCGCGCTGACCGTCGCGGAGTCCGCGCAGGTCGCCAACGCGGTCGGGGTGATGTGGGGTGCCGAGGACCTCGTCGCCTCGCTCGGCGGCACCGGAAGTCGCCGAGCCGACGGCACCTACCGGGACGTGGCCCGGCACGTGCGGTCCGCATCGCTGCTCGCCGCGAAGGCGCACGGGCGGCTCGCGTTGGACTCGGTGTACCTCGACATCAAGGACCTGGCGGGTCTGCGGGAGGAGGCGGACGACGCGGTCGCGGTCGGCTTCGATGCGAAGGTCTCGATCCACCCGAGCCAGGTCACGGTCGTGCGCGAGGCGTACGCGCCGTCCGCCGAGGACGTCGACTGGGCCCGGCGGTTGCTCGCCGCTGCGGGCGAGGAGCGCGGAGTGTTCACCTTCGAGGGCAAGATGGTGGATGCCCCGGTGTTCCGGCACGCGGAGCAGATCGTGCGCAGGGCAGGTGATCAGGAGGTCGATTGACGATGGCGGGGCCACAGTCGAAGGTGCCGCAGTGGGTTCCGTCCGACGAGGATGTCGAGGGGGCGCGGATCACCGATTTCGCGTCCTGGGCGGAGGGCCGCTGCGGCGTGAGCCTGCCCGACTATCGGGCACTGTGGCAGTGGTCGGTCGACGACCTGGACGACTTCTGGCTCGCGGTGTGGGAGTACTTCGAGGTTCAGTCGTCGACCCCCGTCGGCGCGGCACTGGTGGACGAGTCGATGCCGGGTGCCCGTTGGTTCCCCGATGTCCGCTCGAACTACGTCCGTCAGGCGCTGCGGCACGAGACCCGGCGCCGTCCCGCGATCCGGTACTCCGGTGAGGACACCGGCGACGTCGAGATGTCCTGGGCGGAGTTGCGCAGGCAGGTCGGCGCGCTGGCCGCGACGTTGAAAGCGCACGGCGTCGGATCCGGTGACCGGGTGGTGGGCTACCTGCCGAACATTCCGGAGGCGGTGATCGCGTTCCTCGCGACCGCGAGCCTCGGCGCGATCTGGGCGGCGTGCGGGCAGGACTACTCCGCGCCCGCCGCACTGAACCGGCTCGGTCAGCTCGACCCGACCGTGCTGATCGCCGCCGACGGGTATCGCTTCGGGGGCAAGGTCCATCGGCGGGACGCCGAGGTCGCGCGGTTGCGGGCCGGGATGCCGAACCTGCGCCTGACGGTGCGGGTGGAACATCTCGGCGATCTGCCCGACGTGCCCGCCGAGGAACCCTCGACCGGCCTCGCGGAGCCGGGCACGGTGATGTGCTGGGCGGAGGCGTCTGCCGGTGATGCGCCCCTCGACCCGGTGGACGTCCCGTTCGACCATCCGTTGTGGGTGGTGTTCTCCAGCGGCACCACCGGTCTGCCGAAGGGCATCGTGCACGGGCACGGTGGTGTGATGCTCGAGCACCTGAAAGCCCTTGCCCTGCAGAATGACATCGGACCTGCCGACACCCTGTTCTGGTACACCAGCCCGAGCTGGATGATGTGGAACTACCAGGTCGGCGCGCTGCTCGTCGGCGCGACGATCGTCTGCTACGACGGCAGCCCGTCGTACCCGGCGCCGGACGCGTTGTGGGAGCTGACGTCCCGGCATCGGGCCACGATGCTTGGCACCAGCCCCGGGTACGTGCTCGCCTGCGCGAAGGCCGGTGTGGTGCCGCGCGAGAATCACGATCTGGGCGCGTTGCGGGCCGTCGGGATCACCGGCTCCTCGCTGCCACCCTCCTCGTCGCTGTGGCTGTCCGAGAACGTCGGTTCGCAGGTTCCGGTGTTCTCGATCAGCGGCGGCACCGACGTGGTGACGGCGTTCGCCGGCGGGGCGCGGACGGTCCCGGTGTGGCCCGGAGAGCTGTCGGTGCCGTGTCTGGGAGTCGCGCTGGACGCGTTCGATTCCGACGGGCGGTCCGTGCGCGGCGAGGTGGGGGAGTTGGTGGTGACCCGCCCGATGCCGTCGATGCCGGTGTTCTTCTGGAACGACCCGGAGGGGACGCGTTACCGGGACTCGTACTTCGCGGTGTATCCCGGCGTGTGGCGGCACGGTGACTGGGTCACGATCACCGACCACGGCAGCGTCGTCGTCCATGGACGATCCGACTCGACATTGAACCGCAACGGTATTCGGATGGGCAGTGCCGACATCTATCAGGTGATCGAGGAGCTGCCCGAGGTTGCGGAGGCTCTGGTGCTCGGCGTGGAGCAGGCCGACGGCGGATACTGGATGCCGCTGTTCGTCGTGCTTGCGGACGGAGTGGACCTCGACGACGCCCTCGAGGAGCGGATCAGGTCCGCCCTCCGGAAGCAGGTGTCGCCGCGGCACGTCCCCGACGACATCATCGTGGCACCCGGTGTGCCGCACACCCGCACCGGAAAGAAGCTCGAGGTGCCGATCAAGCGGCTGCTGCAGGGCGCCGACGCGGACCGGATCGTCGACCGCAACGCCGTCGACGCCCCGGACCTGATCGACTGGTACACCGCGCAGAAGCGCTGACCGGGAAGGGTGCCACGAGCGGGTTGCCGGGGCTCGGAGTCGCCTCGGGCGCGGGGCGCTCGCCGATCGAACCGCGTGCGGGGCCCATCGGCGTCAGCGTGAGGTCCGGTCGGCGCGGCCGGTTCCGTCGAGTGCTGCCAGCAGCGCGTCGTTGACGGCGTCTGCTGGTGTCAGCGGCAGCATGTGGTGGGTGGCCCCCTCGATCACGGCCACGCGCACGTCCGGCATCGACGTCGAGAGCGTTGCCGTGATCCCACGACTGTCGTGGACCTTGCTCCCCGCTGCGAGGATCACGGTCGCGTCGGCATTCAAACGGGCCAGCGCGTCGGGTCTCGGTCGCCTGGGGACCACCGTTCTCGTCTTCGGAAAGTGCGCGGCACCTCGAGCGAGGAGGTCGATCCAGTCCTCGTCGAGGGTTCGCCCATCCGTCTCCCACCGGATGAAATCACGTTCGCGTTTCTCGTTGGGGAACAAGAGAATCGGCAGTGCGTGAAGTAGGTACCGGGCGCGCATGCCTGCGAAGCGTTCGCGAACCACACCGTGGCGGTTGCCCCGCCGCCGGGCAGCAGGAGCACCGGTGGGGCGTCGGGCGGTCCGCACGAATTGACCCGGGTGGTGCCGTGCTCCGATTCCAGGTCGCGGGTGGTGACGTCGACCGGCCACCTGTCGAGGACGCGGTCGTACGCACGGTAGAAGGCAGCCCCTTCCGCGGTGGCGGCGAAATCGGAGATCGATGGCGTGGGCATCGCGAACGCCACCGCCGCCATCGACGCGTACACCGAGGCGGAGCTGGACACCGTCGGCAAATTTCTCGTGGACATGCAGCGAGCGGTTGAGTCGTCGGCGGTGGAGTCGACCCCGCGGCCGTGATGCCGCACCGTGGCAATTTCGTGGCACGGAAACACGGATTTCGCCGATTCGCCTCCGCGGCCGGTCGGGGCTTCATACGATGCTGCGAATTGCTGGGCGTAGTGCCGGGGTTCCCGGGGCCCACGGGGAGTGAGTCACCTGCCCCGGGGTGATCGAGGCCAGGTGGGCGCCCACGTCCGTCGTCCTAAGGATGGTCCGTCTTGACACGCACTGTTTCGAAGCGCCTGGTTCCTGCCGTGGCCTCGCTCGTCGCCGCCGGCCTGGTGCTCAGCGGATGTGGCAGCAGCGACGCCGAGTCCGGCGCCTCCGCGGCCACCGGTGAGCCGATCAAGGTCGGCCAGATCATTCCCGTCGAGGCGCCGGGCATCTCGCTGGCCAGCCAGGCCAAGGGCCTGACCGCGTCGGTCGAGGTGTTCAACGAGCGGGGTGGCGTCAACGGGCGTCCGCTCGAACTGATCCAGTGTGATTCGCTCGGCGACCCCAACAAGGAACTCGACTGCGCCGACAAGATGATCTCCGAAGGGGTCGTCGCCACGCTCGCCGACTTCACGCCGGCCTCCCCGGAGGCGACCTCGGAGAAGCTCGCGAGCGCGGGGATCCCGCGAATCGGCATCAACCCGATGAACTACGCGGAGTTCGCGGCCCTCAACGTGTACACCCCGTTCGCGGGTTCGCTGCTCACGCTGTTCGGCACCGTCGACACCCTGGTCGCCAACGGCAAGACGAAGCTGACGGTGATGCGCCCCGACCTGCCGGTTGCCGCGATGCTGAACCAGTTCCTCGGCCCGTACGTGAAGTCGCGAGGCGCCGAGATCGTCAACGAGGTCGCGGTCGGCGCAGGCGCCACCGACTACACCCAGTTCGTCGCCGCCGCCGAGCGCAACGACGCGCAGGGCGTCATCATGGCCCTGACCGCCACCGAGTCGAACCAGATCGCGGAGGCGTTCAACCAGCTCGGCTCGAAGCTCAGCTTCGCGCTGGCCGCCACCGGATTCACCCAGACCGACCTGCAGCACCTCGGCAGCTTTGCCACCAGCTCCGTCTACACCAGCCCGGTGCCTGCGCCGTCGTCGAGCACCGAGGACTTCCCCGGCCTCGAGGAGTTCCTGGCCGACATGGAGAAGTCCGGCGACAGTGACCTCGAGCGTTCGGAGATGAACGGCACGGAGATCTTCTCCTGGCTCTCGGTGCGTGCATTCGGTGAGGTGGCGAAGGGGCTCGACAACATCTCGGCGAACACCGTGTCGCAGGGCTTCATGAACGCCAAGGACCTCGACATGGCCGGACTCGTCCCGGCCTGGACGCCGAACGACACCGAGCCGTTCTTCGGGATCTTCCAGCGGGTGTCGAACTCGATGATGTACAAGCAGTCCTTCGACGGGGACGTCGTCGTCACCGATCCCAACCAGTACGACCTGCGCACGAAGTAGCGCTGACGTCGTACGCAGTAGCACCGGACGATCGATCGGGGAGCGGCAATGACGGAGTTCGTGCAGTTCGCCATTCTCGGGCTCGGGGCCGGATCGGCCTACGCCCTGCTCGCGCAGGGCGTGGTGCTGGTCTACCGCGGATCCGGGGTGGTGAATTTCGCGCAGGGTGCGATCGCGATGGTTGCGGCCTACCTGTGTCTGGAAACACTTCAGCGAGAACATGACTGGCCGCTGTGGCTCGCGTTCGCCGCGGGAGTCGTGGTCGCGGGTCTGATCGGACTGGTGTTTCAGCTGACCGTGCTCAGGTGGCTCGCGAACGCCGCCCCCATCGTGCGGCTGGCTGCCACGCTGGGTCTGCTGGTGATCCTGCAGTCGGCGGTGCAGCAGTTCTACGGCCTGAAATCGATTCGGGTTCGGTCGTTCCTGCCCAACGACGCCTATCACTGGGGCGATGTGGTCGTGCAGCAGGATCGGCTGATCCTGCTCGCGATCGCGATCGGGATGACGGTCGTGCTGTGGGCCGCGACCCGGTTCACGCGGGTCGGACTCGCGATCACCGCCGCCGCCGAGAACGAGCGGGCCGCGGCCGCGCTCGGGTGGTCACCGCAGCGGCTGGCCGCGCTGACGTGGACGGTCGGCGGCGCACTCGCCGGCATCGCCGGCATCCTCGTCGCCCCGCTCACCGGTCTGACGCCCACAGCGTTCGTCGTCATCGTCACGGTGTCCGCGCTCGCCGCGGCACTGCTCGGTGGTTTCAAGTCGTTCCCGCTGACCCTGCTCGGCGGCCTGGTGCTCGGCGTCGGCGAGAGTCTCGTCACCCTGTACCAGGACTCGATCCGCGAGTTCCTGCACATGGAGACCCTCACCGGCGTCAACCGGGCCGTGCCGTTCCTCGTCATCCTCGTGGTGTTGGTCGTGCGGGGTAAGGGCCTGCCGCTGCGCAGCCACGTCTCCGAACGGCTCCCACGCCTCGGCTCCGGCGCTGTCAGCTGGCCGGGGCTCGTCGTCGCCCTCGTGATCGCGATCGTGGCGATCGCGTTCAGCGACGACTGGCTCCGCGCGCTC
This sequence comes from Rhodococcus sp. NPDC004095, assembly GCF_053604015.1. NCBI lineage: Bacteria > Bacillati > Actinomycetota > Actinomycetes > Mycobacteriales > Nocardiaceae > Rhodococcus > Rhodococcus sp. NPDC004095. Next base: position 171,362 of record NZ_JBSGGS010000004.1, on the reverse strand, counting down.
ACCCTGACCCTCGCCGCTGCGGTGTTCCTGCTGTCCATCGTCGTTCTCACCGGCTACGCGGGACAGCTGTCGCTGGCCCAGTACACCGTCGGCGGGCTCGGCGCGCTGATCGCCGCGCGTCTCGTCGGTCAGGCCGGTTGGTCACTGATCCCGGCCGCGATCGTGTCCGTCGCGGCGGTCATCGCCGTCGGCGTGCTGTTCGCACTACCGGCGCTGCGCACCCGTGGTGTCAACCTCGCGGTCGTGACCCTCGGCCTCGGATTCACCGTGCAGGAGATGATCTTCGGCAACCCGGCACTGACCGGTGACAAGCTCGACAACTCGGTGCGGATTCCGAAGCTGACACTGTTCGGCCTCGACGTGACCGCCTCGAAGTATCCGGAGCGCTGGGCGCTGGTGTGTCTCGCGGTCCTCGCTCTCGCCGGAATCATGGTCGCGAACCTCCGGCGGTCGCGGACCGGCCGCCGCCTGATCGCGGTCCGCACCAACGAACGCGCCGCGGCCTCACTCGGTATCAGCGTCTTCACGGTCAAGATCTACGCGTTCGCCGTCGCCGCCGGGATCGCCGCGGTCGCCGGAATCCTGTTGGGACTTCGCAACTCCGCCGTCACCTACGTCGAGTTCAACGCCTTCGCGTCGATCAACGCGGTGGTGCAGGCGGTGACCGGCGGTCTCGGCTACGTGATCGGCGCCGTCGTCGGCGCACTGCTCGCTCCGGGTGCCCTCGTCAGCCGCGCCCTGTCCGACGGCTCCAGCAGCGGCGCCGTCGCCAGCCTGATCGGCGGCATCGTCCTGATCGTCATTCTGCTCACCAACCAGAACGGCATCGCCGACATGCTGGCCCGGGTGAGGGCGGCCCTCCGCCGGACACCGGCGCGGACCGCCCTGCCGGGCAGGTCGAGAGCATCCACAGCGCAACAACTCTCGTCGGGAGCCGACGATGCGACGGTGCCGGCCACCCCGCTCGCCGTGCGCGGGCTCGGGGTGCGGTTCGGAGGCGTGACCGCCGTCGACTCGGTGGACCTGACCGTGCTGCCCGGCCAGATCGTCGGACTGATCGGACCCAACGGTGCCGGGAAGACCACGGTGATCGACGCGATCACCGGATTCGTCACTCCCAGCGCGGGCCGGGTCGATCTCGGTGACCACGACATCACCGGTTGGTCCACCGCACGCCGATCCCGGGCCGGGCTGCGCCGGTCCTTCCAGTCGCTGGAACTGTTCGAGGACATCAGCGTGTGCGACAACATCCACGCGGGCGCCGACGAGGCGACCCGTGGCAGTTGGCTCACCGACCTGTTCTGGCCGGGGCGCCGGCCGCTGTCACCGACCGCGTCCACCGCGGTCCGGGACTTCGAGCTCGAAGCAGACCTGTCCGCCATGCCGGACCAGTTGCCCTACGGGCGACGCCGGCTCGTCGGCATCGCCCGCGCGGTGGCGTCCGGGCCGTCGGTGATCCTGCTCGACGAACCCGCCGCCGGTCTCGACGAGGCCGAGAGTCGTGAACTGGCACACTGCATTCGACGCCTCGCCGACGAACGGGGCGCCGGGGTGTTGCTCGTCGAACACGACATGGGAATGGTGATGTCCACCTGCGACCGGATCGTCGTGTTGGAAGCGGGCCGGGTGATCGCCGAGGGAACGCCGGAGGAGATCGCGTCCGACGACCGCGTCCGCACCGCCTATCTGGGAACCGACGACGAAATGACGGGTGCCGTGTCATGACCACCACGAAGCGCGAACAATCCGCCGGGGAGATGGTGCTCGACTGCGCCGGACTGGATGCGGGGTACGGCGGCGCGACGGTGTGCCGCGATCTGAACATCCGGGTCCGGTCCGGTGAGGTCGTCGCGCTCATCGGTGCCAACGGCGCGGGCAAGTCCACCACGATGCTCACCGTCGCCGGTGAGCTGGCACCGCTCGGCGGACAGGTCACCGTGCTCGGATCCGACGCCCGCGCCTCGCTGGCCACCCGCGCTCGGCGCGGCTTGAGCTACGTCACCGAGGAACGGTCCGTGATCATGGGCCTGACCGCGGCCGAGAACCTCAAACTGGCAGGGGTCGGAGCCGACGCCGCCTGCGCGATCTTTCCGGAACTCCGGGCATTGCTCGGCCGGCCCGCCGGGCTGCTCTCGGGTGGCGAACAGCAGATGCTCACCCTCGCGCGGGCGCTCGCCCGGAACCCGCGGCTGCTGTTGGCGGACGAACTGTCCCTGGGGCTCGCACCGCAGATCGTCGCGCGGCTGCTCGCAGTGGTGCGGGCCGCCGCGGACGAGCGTGGGGTCGGCGTCCTCCTCGTCGAGCAGCACGTGCAGCAGGTGCTGCGCGTCGCGGACCGGGTGTACGTGATGCGGCGCGGCCGGGTGATCGTGGAGGGGACCGCAGCGGAGATCGCCGCGGACCTCGACGCCGTCCAGCGGGCCTACCTGTCCGCCTCGGCCGTCGACGAGGTCGCGGAGACACCCCCGGCGGTCGCCGAGACACCCCCGGCCGTCGCCGAGACACCCCCGGCCGCCGCCGAGACACCCCCGGTGAGCTGATCACGGTCGCTCGGTCGGTCCCTTGTACGGTTGTGGCGTCGTTTTTTGCTGCGAGGGTGCGGACCGCGGATCAGTGAGGGGTGTCGTGGGAGTGGGAGCGAAGTCACCTGTCGTCCGGGTGCCGAAGGCGGGTGAGCTGGTCGCGGCCAGCCTCCGCAGGCGAATCATCACCGGCGAACTGAAGGTCGGCGACCCACTGCCGAACGAGGCGGCGTTGATGGAGCAGTTCGGGGTGTCCCGGCCGACGCTGCGGGAGGCGTTCCGCATCCTCGAATCCGAGTCGATCATCACCGTGCTGCGCGGCGCGCACGGCGGCGCGCGGGTGCTCGCGCCCGATTCGTCGGCGGCCGCGCGGTACACCGGGTTGCTCCTGCAGTACCAGGGCGTCCCCCTCGTCGACGTGTACCGGGCCCGGGCCTCGTTCGAGGTGGCGGCGGTCGGGCAACTCGCGGACGGTGCCCACGGCGACGAACTGGACACCTTCGAAGCCCTGCTCGAGGCGGGCGCGGATCTCCTGGACGACGCGGAGGCGTTCGCCCGGCACGACGTGGACGTCCATCAGGCCCTCATCGACCTGGCGGGCAACCAGACGGTCGCGGTGCTCGCGGGAATGATCGTCCACATCATCGACGCGCACCACGCTCTCTTCATCGCCGCGCACGGCGGGGAGAACGAGCGGCCGGCCTCGCGCGCCGCACACCGGTCCTACCTGCGGCTGCTCGGACTGATGCGGGACGGCGACTCCCTTGCGGCGCAGGAGTTCTGGGGGAAACACCTCGACGCGATCGAGCGGTACATGATCGACAACTCCGAGACCACCCTCGTCGAGGTGCTGTCCTGACCCGTCACCTCGGGATCGGGATCACCAGCGGGGGCAGGCCGGGCACCTCCACCCGGATCTCCGCCGGCGGTGCCACCGGTGGGGGCTGCGGGACCACCACGGGGGCAGGCTCCGGTGCGGGCGGTGGTTCCGGTGCGGGCGGTGGGGGCGGTGGTTCCGGCGCGGGCGGCGGCGCAGGTGCCTCCGCCAGCGCGCGGCGCGGAGCCTGATCCGCCGGCGCGGACACCACCGGAGCCGGTGCCGGGGTGGTCACTCTCGTCGTGGTCGGCGCCGGCTCGGCCGGGCCCGACCCGACCGGAACCGCGGTCAGGGTGCCGGTTGCCAGGTCCACCACCGACACGGCGCCCATCGCATCGAGGGCCGGCCGAATCGTCAGGACACGACCGGCGTCGAATCCGGGCCAGGGCACCGCACGGGGATCGGGGTCGACGGTCGTCGTCGGGGTGTCCAACGGCGCACCGTGTGCGCACCGCACCTTCGGCGCGCCGTGCTCGTCGATCAGGACGATCGTCCCCGACTCGAGCACCGACTCCCGCGGGACCGCGCGGCCCTCGTCGTAGCCGTAGTTCGTGACCCGGGTGTCCGCGCGGAGCAGCACCGGGGTCAGCGTGCTCACGAAGCCGCGGACGTCGGACACGCCCTGAACCTTCGCCCACGCGGTCAGTTTCGTCGGATCGCGTTCGAGTTCGTCGACGAGGCGAGCGCTGTCGCACAGCGGACGGTTGGGGCTGCCGCCGTACAGGCCGCCACGGTCACCGTTGACCACCGGTGTCGCCTCGACCGACAGGTCGCTGCCCGGCGGGCCGGGCGGAACGACGGTCGGGGTCTGCGGCGGCAGCAGCCGGTCCGTCCAGGGCTGATCGCCGTCCTGCGTCGTCGCGAGCATGGCGACGGTGTGGGTGGCCGGTCCACGCTGGGCGCATCCGGTCGAGACCGTCGCGAGCGCGACGCACGTGACCACGAGCAAGCCGACCGGCCACCCGTGGGGAGGGCCGGTGGTTGCGACGGCGCGGCGTCGGTCCCGGTGTGCGGACCGCCCGCCGTTGTCGGGGGCCACCCGGCCATCGTAAGCGCGTCGCCCGCCCCGTGCTCGGTGATCGCGGCGCGGTGGTCGGCGCTCGCCGGGGGTGCGGTGACGGAGCGGTCGTACCCGCCCGTGTCACCATGGTGACCCGTCGGCAGGGTTGTTCCTGGCAGGGAAGGGGATCACGTGGTGCAGGTGCGGCAGGAAGTTCGGGACAGGGTGCTGGTGATCCACCTCGAGCGGGAGGACAAGCGCAACGCGATCAACGGAGCGATGGCGCAGGGTATCGACGCCGCGCTCAACCGGCTCGACGACGACCCCGACCTGTGGGTGGGGGTGCTCACCGGGACGCCCGTCGTGTTCTGCGCCGGCACCGACATCAAGGAGGGCTCGGGTGACCTCACGCCGAGAGGCGGCGAGTACGGCATCATCCGGCGGCAGCGCGAGACACCGCTGATCGCGGCGGTGGAGGGGCAGGCGCTCGGTGGTGGCTTCGAGATCGCCCTCGCCTGCGACCTGATCGTGGCCGCCGAGTCGGCTGTGTTCGGGCTGCCGGAGTCGCTACGCGGACTGGTCGCCACGTCCGGCGCGCTGTTCCGCGCGCCCCGGGCCCTGCCCGTCAACGTCGCCCGCGAACTGCTCATCACCGGCAACACCCTCACCGCGCGCCGCGCCTACGACCTCGGCGTGGTCAACGAGGTCACCGCGACGGGCGGCGCGCTCGAGGGTGCACTCGCGACGGCAGCGAAGATCTGTGCATCCTCGCCGACGTCTGTGCGCGAAAGTCTGCGCGCGGTAAGGGAACTCACGGCCGACGACGACGCCCTGGGCTGGGAGGTCACGTCGCGGGCCAAGGACGTCGTCACCTCGTCCGCCGACATGCGCGAGGGCATCGGCGCGTTCTTCGAGCGACGCGAACCCCGCTGGACCGGGTGCTGAGGGGCCGGCGCCGGCGAAGTGCCGACCGGTCAGTGTGCCGCGGTGGGTTCCCGGTCCGTCTCGTCGACGGTGATGGCCTCCGGCGCGGTGGACGAGCGCGGGATGAAGGCGGCCACCAACAGGGCGAGCAGAGCGGCTCCGGCTCCGATCAGGAAGGTCGTCACGAAGGCCTCGTGGGTGGGCACCTCTGCTGATCCGAACGGCTTCGTCATGGTGGCGAGCACGGCCGTCATCACCGCGGCAGCGAACGACGTGCCGACCAGTCGCATCAGGGAGTTGAGTCCGTTCGCCGCGCCGGTTTCGTGCAGCGGGACCGAGCCCATGATCAGGGCGGGCATCGCCGCGTAGGCGATGGCGATGCCCGCCGTGATCACGATGTTCACCATCGCGATCTGCCAGAGCGCGTTCATCGCCACGGCGCCGATCAGATAGCCCGCCGCGATCACGACCGTGCCGACCATCAGCGTGATCCGGGGCCCGTGCCTGCCGGTGATCCGTGCCGAGACCGGGGACAGCAGCATCATCACGATGCCGCCCGGGGCCATGCACAGGCCGGCCACGACCATCGACTGCCCCAGCCCGTAACCGGTCTCGGGCGGCGACTGCAGAAGTTGGGGCACCGTCAATGCCGTCGCGTACATCGCGAAGCCCGCCAGCACCGACGCCACGTTCGTCAGCAGCACGGGGCGGGACGAGGACACCCGGAGGTCGACCAGTGGTTCGGCGGTTCGGAGTTCGAACGCGCCCCAGAGCAGGAAGACCACTGCCGAGGCTGCGATCAGGCCGAGGGTGAGCGGGCTGGTCCAGCCCCACTGTCCGCCTTTCGTCAGGGCCAGCAACAGCGTGACCAGACCTGCGGCGAGCCCGGCAGCACCCACGTAGTCGAAGCGGCCCGGTTTGCGGATCGGGGACTCGGGCACGAAGGCCGCAACCGCGGCCGCGACTGCGACGCCGAGGATCGCCGCGGCCCAGAACAGGGCGTGCCAGCTGTAGTTCTGTGCGGTCCACGCGGCCAGCGGCAGCCCGATTGCGCCGCCGATCCCCATGGTCGAGCTCATCAGCGACACCGCGGCGGCCATCTTCTCTCGGGGCAGCTCGTCACGCATGATGCTGATGCCGAGTGCGATGGTGCCGGTGGCCGCGCCCTGCAGGGCACGGCCGATGATCACCGGTGCCACGCTCGAGCTGACCGCACAGATGACCGAGCCAGCGACGAGAAATCCCATGGAGATCAGGATCATTCGTCGTTTGCCCACCATGTCGCCGAGGCGTCCGGCGATGGGCGTGACGACCGCCGCGGCGAGCAGCGTCGAGGTCACCGCCCAGGAGGCGGTCGACGGAGACGTGTGGAGGAGGTCGGGCAGCACGTGGATCAGGGGGACCACCAGGGTCTGCATCAGCGAGACCACGATGCCCGCGAACGCGAGTGTCGGCAGCATCAGAGCAGCGGCTCCGGTGCTCCGTCCGGCGGAATGATCGACGGCGGTCAACGTGGCCTCCTGCTCCGGCCGGGGACGGGCGTCGCGGCACATGAATGTGCACCATACACACAATGTGTATGGTGCACTGCGGCTTGGGTGCTTCGTGATGCCACAATGTCCGCGATGAACAGTGACGACAACGGGCGCAGCGCAGGGCTGGACCTCGAACGCGAGATTGCACTCCTGGCCCGGCACACCGCGCTGGTGACCAAGGTTCGGACCGTCTCGCAGGAACTCGATCGCTCGGCCTACCTGCTGCTCAGTCGGCTCGAGATCAGCGATCCGATGACGCTGAAGGAACTCGCCGACTCGTTCGGCCTCGACATCTCCACTGTCAACCGGCAGACGGCCGCGCTGATCCGGGCCGGGCTCGCGGAGAAGATCGCCGACCCGGGCGGTGGCACGGCGCGCAGGCTGCGGCCGACCGAGACGGGGCTCGCCGCCCTCCGGCGCGACCGGGGCCGGAACGTCGCGGGCATCGACGACCTGACCGGAACCTGGACCGACGACGACCGCCACACGCTGGTCGCGTTGCTGCGGCGACTGAACGAGGAGATCGAACGCCGTCAGGGCGTGCACTGGCCCCGAGACTGAACCACCCTCGACCGAACCACCCCGGGACCGGAACACGGCGGTGGCCCGCCGGAGCGCGGCGGGCCGGCCGTGGTCGCGCCCCGATTCGTCGGCTCCGGATCAGGCCGTCGACACTGCAACGGGCCTTCAGCTCTGGAACAACGGCATCATCGGAGCCGGTTCGGGACGCACATCGTTCTGCGACGTGGTTCGCAGCCACGTCCCGTCCGCCCGGCAGCGCTGATATGTGCCGTCCTCGTAATAGATCTTCGCGCCGACGCTGTAGTCCCGGCCGTTGTAGACGCACACCGTGGTCGTGGAGTCGTCGGGGTCGAAGACCGTGTCGGCGGCCGCGGTCGCCGCCGACGCGCCGATCAGGCCGAGGGCGACGAGTGCGGACGCGGCGAGGGTCTTGGTGGTGCGCGAGATCATGTCTGTCCTCCTTGTGTGGATGTGTTGCCCCGGGGTCGGGGTGTCACCAACTATTCGGGCGCGGCGGCAGGGCTGACAGGCACCCTGGGTGGCGAACCGCTCCACCCTGCACTCCGGTTCACGCGGTCGCGCTCTTGTACCGTGGCTCCCGGCCGAGACCTCGGTCACAGAACGAGCGAGCAGGGGAGTGGCAGGGATGGGCATCAACGACGGACGCGTGGTCATCGTGACCGGTGCTGCGGGCGGCATCGGCCGAGAGCATGCGCTCGAATTCGCCAGGCAGGGAGCCAAGGTCGTCGTGAACGACCTCGGTCCCGCGGAGGCCGTGGTCGAGGAGATCAAGGCGCTCGGCGGCGAGGCCGTCGCGAACAAGGACGACATCTCCGACTTCGAGGGCGCAGGCCGGCTGGTGCGGACCGCGATCGAGGAGTTCGGCACGCTGCACGTGCTCGTGAACAACGCGGGCATCCTCCGCGACAAGATGTTCGTCAACATGACCGTCGACCAGTGGGACGACATCATGCGCGTGCACCTGCGCGGCACGTTCGCCCCGTCGCAGCACGCCGCCTCGTACTGGCGGGAGCAGAGCAAGGCGGGGACGCCGGTCGCGCACCCTCGGATCATCAACACCTCGTCGCCGTCGGGCCTGTACGGCAACCTCGGTCAGACGAACTACGGTGCGGCGAAGGCCGGGATCGCGGCGTTCACGGTGATCCTCGCCGACGAGCTGGCACGGCTCGGCGTCACGGTCAATGCGATCGCCCCGACCGCGCTCACCCAGATGACGGCGGGTCTGGAGGGCTTCGTTGCGGCCGCCGAGGCGGAGAAGGAGCGCACCGGGTTCGATGCCTCCGCGCCCGGGAACATCTCCCCGACGGTGGTCTGGCTCGGTTCGCCCGAGTCCGACGGTGTCACCGGTCGGGTCTTCAACGTGCACGGCGGCTCGATCAGCGTCGCCGAGACCTGGGTGGCCGGTCCCGGTGTCTCGAAGAACGAGCGGTGGGATCCGGCGGAACTCGGCGAGGTCATCCCGGCGCTCGTCGCGCAGGCTCGGCCGAACTCGAACATGGCGGGCAATCCCCGCTCCTGACCGCCGAATGAACGGGAGTTCGGTGGCAGGCTCCTCGAAGCCGCCGCTGAACTCCCGTTCGGTGTTTCGGCACTCCCGTTCGGTGTTTCGGCACTCCCGTTCGGTGTTTCGGCACTCCGTTCAGTGATTCCGGGGGTCTGCCCGGCCGAGCAGGCCGAGTGCGAAACCCGCGTACTCGGAGGCGATCTGCTCCGGCGTCGACGGCCCGTCGGCGCGGAACCACTGCGGCAGCGAGGTGCACATCGTCGCGATGGCCCGGCCCGCGTCGCGCGGATGGGTGGTGGTCAGTGCGCCGTCGCGGACGGCCGCATCGATCTGCTCGTCGAGTAGGTACTGGATCTGGTTGCGGGAGTCGGTGATCCGTGATCGGTCGGGCTCCTCGAGGCTGCGCATCTCGCTGGCTCCGATGAAGGCGAGTGCCCGGCGGTGGGTGTGGAAGAGCGCGAGGGCCTCCACGACCAGGGCGACCCGTTCGACCGCCGTTCCGCCCTCGTCTCGTGCCGCGCGTACCCGCCAGTGCAGTTCGTCCATGGTGAGGTCGAGCGCACGCACCAGGAGGGCTTGTTTGTCCCTGTAGTGGTGGTAGACGCCGGGCACGCTCATTCCGGCGCGCTGCGCGAGGGCTCGCACGGTGGCGCCGTGGTATCCCGTCTCGACGAACGCGTCGATGGCTGCGGCGAGCACCGGATCGATCCGCAGCGGGGGGAAGGCGCGCCAATCGGATTCGGGTCGTGCTGTCGTCCGGTGCTCGGGCACCGGCGGACGTGGTGTGGGGACGCCGGGGGAGTCCGGCCGCTCGCCGACCAGTCTCGCCACGGTGGTGCCCAGGATGACGGCGATGTCGCGGATCCGCTCGACGCTCACGCCGGTCCTGCCGTTCTCGATGGCGCTGATCGTCGCGGGGCTGACGTCGAGGCGTCTCGCCAGCTCGCGCACGGACATTCCGCGTTCGTTCCGGACGGACCTGATGGCCGCCGCGGTGGTGGTCGTGTGATCGCTCATGAGGCCCCCTGATCGTGATGTTCAGAATTACTGAACATTGGAAATGGTATCAGCAGAGCTGAACGAACGAAGAACGGTTCACGCCGCGCAATAGCAGTATTGACCCCTGATTTGTCGGTATGTCACCCTGAGATGGAATCCCGAGCGATCGCTCGGCATCGTGTGACTGAGGAGAGCTGATCGTGGCGATCGACCTGACCCACTCGTCCGAGGTGGAGGCGCTGATCGAGCGCACCCGCGCCTTCACCCGTGACCACGTGCTGCCCATCGAGGACGAACACGGTGGGGACATCGCTGTCGCGGGGGGTGACGAGATGCGGGTGCAACTGCAGAAGGCCGCAAGGGACGCCGGGGTGTTCGCCCCGCACGCGCCCGTCGAGTTCGGCGGCCACGGCCTGAACATGTCCGATCGGGCGCCGGTGTTCGAGGAGGCCGGGTACTCGCTGTTCGGTCCCACGGCACTGAACATCGCCGCGCCGGACGAGGGCAACGTGCACATGCTCGCCCACATCGCCAATCCGGAACAGCGCGAGCAGTACCTCGCGCCGCTCGCGCAGGGTCACGTCCGATCCGCCTTCGCGATGACCGAGCCCGCGCCCGGCGCGGGTTCCGATCCCTCGGCGCTGACCACGCGGGCGGTCAGGGCCGACGGCGGCTGGCGAATCAACGGGCACAAGTGGTTCATCACGGGAGCCGACGGCGCCGGCTTCTTCATCATCTTCGCCCGTACCGCCGGCGAGCCCGGCGATCGCGGTGGCGCCACGATGTTCCTCGCGCCCGCGGACACCCCGGGGATCCGGGTCGGTCGGCACATCGACACCCTCGACAAGTCGATGCTCGGCGGACACTGCGAGGTGTTCTTCGAGGACGTGCTGGTCCCCGACTCCGCTGTGCTCGGCGAGGTGGACCGCGGCTTCGAGTACGCGCAGGTGCGGCTCGGCCCGGCGCGGATGACGCACGTGATGCGCTGGCTCGGCGCCGCTCGGCGCGGCCACGACATCGCGGTCGAGTACGTGGCGAAGCGAGAAGCGTTCGGCGCCAGACTCGGTGATCTCGGCATGGTGCAGCAGATGGTCGCGGACAACGAGATCGACATCGCCGCCACCCGCGCACTGCTCACCCGCGCCTGCTGGGAACTCGACCAGGGTGGCAAGGCGTCGGACGCGACCGCGATCGCCAAGACCTACGCGGCGGAGGCGATCTTCCGGATCGTCGACCGCAGCGTCCAGATGTGCGGTGGCATGGGCGTTTCCGGCGATCTTCCGCTCGCTCGACTCTCCCGAGAGGTACGTCCGTTCCGCGTGTACGACGGCCCGTCCGAGGTACACCGGTGGGCACTGGCCAAGCGCGTCGTCGGTGCCGCCAAGCGCGCCCTGAAGGAGTCCTGATGAGCCTGCCCGGCATGGATGTCGCCGCGCTGCGGCGGTTTCTGATCGACAGCGGCGTCGAGGTCGCAGGGAACCTCGACGTCGAACTGCTCAGCGGTGGCCGCTCGAACCTGACCTTCACGGCATCCGACGGCCGCAGCACCTGGATCGTGCGCCGGCCCCCGATCAGCGGGCTGACGCCCTCGGCGCACGACATGGCGCGCGAGTTCCGGGTGACCAGCGCACTGCAGGACTCGCCGGTGCCGGTGGCGCGCACGGTCGCGTTCGACGAGGCGGGAACCGTGCTCGGTGCCCAGATGACGGTTGTCGAGTTCGTCGACGGCCGCGTGGTCCGGGACCAGGACGACCTCGCCGCGCTGACCGACGCCGAGGTCCGCGACTCCGCGCACGCGCTCGTGGGGGTGCTCGCGGACCTGCACTCGGTGGACTATCGGACCGTCGGGCTCGGTGAGTTCGGCCGACCGGACGGGTTCGTGGCCAGGCAGGTCAAGCTCTGGGCCGGGCAGTGGGAGCGGGTCAAGACCCGCGACCTGCCCGACGTCGCGACGCTGCACAGCAGGCTCGCCGACGCGATCCCGCAGGCTTCGGAGGCGTCGATCGTGCACGGCGACTTCCGGATCGACAACACCATCCTCGACGCGGAGGATCCGACGATGGTCCGGGCCGTCGTGGACTGGGAGATGTCCACCCTCGGTGACCCGCTGACCGACGCGGCCCTGATGTGTGTGTACCGCGCGCCGGTGTTCGATCTGGTGCTCGGCTCGCGGGCGGCCTGGACGAGCCCACGGCTGCCGTCGGCGGACGACCTCGCGCAGACCTACGCGACCGCATCGGGGCGCGACCTCGGGGACTGGAACTTCTACCTTGCCCTCGCCAACTTCAAGCTCGGCATCATCGGGGAGGGCATCACGCACCGGGCGTTGCAGGGCTCGGACGCCGGCAGTGGTGCCGCCCGCGCCGCGGAGGCGACCGGCGAGTTCATGGCGGCCGGCCTGCGTGCCCTCGCGGGAGCATCCGCGTGAGCGGCCGGACTGCGCTCGTCACGGGCGCATCCCGGGGGATCGGCCTCGGTATCGCGAACCGGCTTGCCGCCCAGGGGTATTCGCTCACCATCAGCGCGCGGGACGAGCAGCGTCTGGGGGAGGTCGCGGACTCGCTTCGGGCGGCAGGTGCACCACGCGTCGTCGCTGTCGCAGGCGACCTTGCCGACCCCGAGGCGATCGAGCGGCTGACCGCCCGGCACGCCGACGACCTCGGTCCGATGAAGGCGCTGATCGTCAACGCCGGCGTGGGGACGGCGGGTACCGTCGCGGACTTCCCGATGCGCCGGTTCGACAAGACTCTCGACGTCAATCTCCGGGCGCCGTTCCTGCTCCTGCAACAGTGCCTGCCGATGCTGCGGGCCGGAGCGGCCGCGGATCCCGGGCGTGGTGCGAAGGTGATCGCGCTGTCCTCCGTCACCGGGGTCTACGCCGAATCGGGCCTGGCCGTCTACGGCGCCACCAAGGCGGCTCTGATCTCACTGGTGGCCACGCTCAACTCCGAGGAGTCGGGCAACGGGGTCAGTGCGACCGCCATCTCGCCCGCCTACGTGGACACCGACATGAGTGCCTGGATTCGCGACCGGATCCCCGCCGACGAGATGCTAGAGGTGGACGACATCGTCGAGTTGGTCGATTCCCTGCTGCGCCTGTCGGCGCGCGCTGTCGTGCCCAATGTGGTGGTGACGCGGGCGGGTACCGACGGGCTGCGGGCGTGACGCCGGGCGCGTCGTCGACGGGTTCGAAACCTGGCAAATAGCCAGACAACTTTCATTTGGTGTGGCCGGGTCACGATCTGTGACCCGGCCACAATCATTCTGTGACCAGAAATGACTGCCTGGTTCATTGCGGGCAAACTGCCATGACCTGCGCAAACGGCGTAGGTTCCAGCTGCTGGACCTCGCCGGAGGGCGGTTCGGGTTCGGTTGAGCGGTCAGAAGTTGGACGCTTGTCGGGGGAACTCGCCAAACCACCTCGCCAGACGTGGTGAACGCGGTAAGTTGCCTCGTGCGACGGGTGGCAACCGCTTCCGTCGTGGTCGGTAAGACCGCCGAATCGGCGGGGTGATTGTCTTTCGGGAGGGCGATCTGTGAGCACACAATGGAGCGTCGGACACCGTGTGCTGTGTTCCACCACCGTCGCGAATGGTTCCGCCGCGGTGGCGTACCCCCGGCGGGATTCGCCGATTCGGGCGTGGGGGCATAGTCAGGCCCGCTGACCGCGATTTCGCGCCGTCGGCGCACACATTCAGCCGCGATCGGCTTCCTTCTTGACGAAAAATCCATCTCGGCTCGCCATGTCTGTGGTCGCGCGAGCCATGCCGGCGGTGCGCCGGGCCCGCGATGCCGAGATGGCTGTGGGAACTCGTGAAGTGTTCCGGAATTAGGGGTATCAGTTGACCGCCATCGAAGGTTTCGACAGCACGGATTTCGACAGCACCATCCAGGCCGACGGTGTCGAACCGGTGGATGTGTTCCCGCTGTCAGCCGCGCAACTGGGCATCTGGTACGCGCAGCACGTCGACCCCGAGGTTCCGATCAACATCGGCCAGTATGTCGACCTGCGCGGACCCCTGAACGCCGCGGTGCTCGAGCAGGCGTGCATCATCGCCTCCCAGGAAATGGAGACCGGCTACCTGCGGCTGGCCGAATTCGACAGCGTTCCGCAGCAGATCGTCGACCGGACCATCGTCGACCACGTGCAGATTCTGGACCTGCGGGGCGAGTGCGATCCGATCGGTGCCGCGATGGAGTGGATGCGCGCCGACCTCGCGGCCCCCGTCGATCTGCTCACGGATCGACTCATCGCCGGCGCGTCGATTCGTGTCGAGGACAACCGGTACTTCTGGTACTCGCGGGTCCACCACATCGCGCTCGACGGATTCGGCGCGATGACCTACATGAACCGCGTCGCCGAGGTCTACACGGCGCTGCTCGAGGACCAGGACATCCGGCCCGGCAAGGTGTGGACACTGCGCAATCTGTACGAATCGGAGATGGCCTATCGCGAGAGCGCGCGATTCGCCACCGATCGAGAGTACTGGGCACAGCAGATCGCCGGCATGGAGGAGGGGACCAGTCTCGTCTCCCGCACCGCGGCGCCCGCGGCGGTCAACGGCATCACCTCCGCCGCCCTTTCGGACGAGTCCGAGTCGGCGCTCGGCGCCGCCGCGGGACGGCACGGGTCCTCGCCGTCCGCGCTGCTGATTGCCGCCTTCGCGGCCTACCTCGCGCAGACCACCGGCAAGGAGGACGTCGTCCTCAGCCTCCCCGTGACTGCGCGAACCACGGCGATCATGCGCAACTCGGGCGGCATGCTGTCGAATGTGGTGCCGCTGCGGGTGAAGGTTGCCGGCGACACCACCGTTGCAGGTCTGCTGGCCGTGGTCGGATCCGCGGTTACCGGTGCACTGCGGCACCAGCGCTACCGCCACGAGGACATCCGCCGCGACTCGGATGCCACCAACATGCAGCGCGACCTCCTCGGCCCGCTCGTCAACATCATGTTGTTCCACGAGGAGGTCACGCTCGGATCGGTCGTCGGTGCGTTCAACATTCTCTCGACGGGCATCGTCGAGGACCTGGCCGTGAACTTCTACCAGAGCGTCGCGGGCACACGGACCCACATCGACTTCGAGACCAACCCCAACCTCTACACCGACCGTGAGGCCGGCGCACACCATGCGCGGTTCCTCGCCTTCTTCGACGCGTTCGTCCGGTCCGCGTCCGACCGGCGGGTGTGGGAGATCGATCTCCTCACGGCCGCCGAGCAGGAGCAGGTCCTCGAGACCTGGAACGACACGACGCACGACGTCGCGGATGGCACGCTGGTCTCGCTGTTCGACGCCCAGGTGGCGCGGACGCCGGACGCGGTGGCGCTGTCGTTCCAGGGCGAATCGCTCACCTACCGGGAGTTCGATTCCCGGGTCAACCGGCTCGCGCGGAAGCTGATCTCGATGGGGGTCGGGCCCGAGTCGCTGGTGGCCGTGGGTATGAGGCGTTCTCTCGAGATGCTCGTGGGCATCTACGCCGTCGTGAAGGCCGGCGGTGCGTACGTTCCCGTGGATCCCGACCAGCCGGCCGATCGGATCGGGCACATCCTCGACACCGCCGACGCGGTCTGCGTGCTCTCCACGACCCGCGACGAGTTCACGGCGCCGGAGGGGCGAACGGTGCTGTGCATCGACGCGGTGGACCTGTCGGACTGCGATCCGACACCGGTCCAGGATTCGGAACGCATTTCGCCGCTTCGGTCGTCCAACAACGCGTACGTCATCTTCACCTCGGGTTCGACCGGCCGACCGAAGGGCGTCGCGGTCGGTCACGACGCGATCGTCAACCGCCTGGAGTGGATGCAGGCCGAGTACGGGCTTGCCGGCACCGACG
Organism: Rhodococcus sp. NPDC004095; assembly: GCF_053604015.1. Lineage (NCBI taxonomy): Bacteria > Bacillati > Actinomycetota > Actinomycetes > Mycobacteriales > Nocardiaceae > Rhodococcus > Rhodococcus sp. NPDC004095. The sequence continues at coordinate 155,626 of NZ_JBSGGS010000004.1, read as the reverse complement.
TCGTGCTGCAGAAGACCCCGGTAACGTTCGACGTTTCGGTGTGGGAGTTGTTCTGGCCGTTGCAGATCGGAGCGCGGTTGGTGATCGCGGTGCCGGACGGGCATCGTGATCCGCTCTACCTCGCCCAGACCATCGCCGACGAATCGGTGACCACGATCCACTTCGTGCCGTCGATGCTGGCGGTGTTCGTCACTGCTGCTGGTGAGCTGGAAGGTGGCACCGAATCGTTTGCTGTGCAGGCGAAGTCGCTGGTCCGTGTGTTCGCCTCCGGCGAGGCGCTGCCAGGGTCGACCGCTGCGGCACTGCGCGAGGTGGCGCCGCAGGCGCGGCTGCACAACCTGTACGGGCCGACCGAAGCCGCGGTCGACGTGACCTATCACGAGGTCACGGCTGCGGACGAGGTCACCGTGCCGATCGGTGCTCCGGTCTGGAACACGGCGCTGTACGTTCTCGACGCCCGACTGCGACCGGTGCCGGTGGGTGTTCCCGGCGAGCTCTACCTCGCCGGTGCACAGCTCGCGCGGGGCTACGTCGGCCGCGTCGATCTGACCGCGGACCGATTCGTGGCCAACGTGTTCGAGCCGGGTGCGCGAATGTACCGGACCGGAGATCTTGTCCGGTGGAACGAGTCGGGTGAGCTGGAGTACCTGGCGCGTACGGACTTCCAGGTGAAACTGCGCGGCCAGCGGATCGAGTTGGGCGAGATCGAGGCGGCGCTGGTCGCCGATGTGCGAATCGCTCAGTCGGTGGCGATGGTGCGGTCCGACCTGGGTGCGGGTGATCACCTGGTTGCGTACGTGGTGCCGGTGGCCGGAGCGGTGCTCGACGGTGAAGCGCTGCGTTCCGGGTTGGGATCGGTCCTGCCGGCGTACATGGTGCCCTCGGCAGTGGTGGTGCTCACGGAACTCCCGTTGAACGCGTCGGGCAAGTTGGACCGCAAGGCGCTGCCGGCTCCGGTGATCACCACCGGAGCCGCCGACTTCCGGGCGGCTCGAACCCTCTCCGAGGAGATAGTGGCCGGAATCTTCGCAGACGTGCTTGGCCTCGAGCGCGTCGGTGCCGATGACAGCTTCTTCGAACTCGGTGGTGACTCGCTGATCGCCAACCAGGTCGTGTCCCGGATCGGCGCGGCTTTCGGTATCCGGCTCGGCGTGCGGGCGCTCTTCGAGGCGCCGACGGTGTCCGGACTCGCCTCTCGAATCGATACGCAGTCCGGGACCGACGAGAACCGGCTCGAACTGGTGCGGCGTCCGCGACCCGAGATCGTTCCGCTCTCGCTCGCCCAACAGCGGATGTGGTTCCTCAACCAGTTCGACCCGTCGGCGGGCACCTACAACCTGCCCTTCGTGGTCCGGCTGTCGGGGCAGGTGGACAGCGCGATGCTCGCAGCGGCCCTCGCCGACGTGGTCGAGCGGCACGAGACGCTGCGCACGGTGTTCCCCGACTCGCCCGGCGGACCGCACCAGGTCGTGATTCCCGCTGGGGACATCACCCTGCTCGGTCCGACCGAGCGGGTGACCGAAGAAGAGCTCCTGACGCGCCTCGCCGGCTTCGCCGGCGGCGGCTTCGACATCAGCACGGAGATCCCGATCCGGATCCGTGTCTTCGAGCTGACGGACTCCCACGACGGAGCCGACGGATCCCGTGAGTTCGCGGTCGGGATCGTCGTTCACCACATTGCGGCGGACGGTGTCTCGCTCGCTGTGCTGGCCAGGGACCTGGTGGCGGCATACACCGCACGACTCAGCGGAGAAGCGACTGCGTGGCAGCCGCTGGCGGTTCAGTACGCCGATTACACGCTCTGGCAGCGCGAGCGGATCGGCACCGCGGAAGACCAGGATTCGTTGTCTTCCAAGCAGATCGAATTCTGGCGTGCCGAGCTTTCCGGTGTGCCCGACCAACTGGATCTGCCAACGGACCGCCCGCGTCCGATGGTGCAGTCCTTCCGCGGAGGGCGGTTGCGCTTCGAGATTCCGGCGCAGACCTACGAGTCGCTGGCCGGCTTCGCCCGGGCGCAGGGTGTCACACCGTTCATGGTGACGCACGCGGCGCTGGCGGTGTTGCTGTCGCGACTGAGCGGCACGTCCGACATCGCGGTGGGTACCGTCGTTGCGGGTCGCGGTGAGCAGGCCCTCGACAACCTGATCGGCATGTTCGTCAACACGCTGGTGCTCCGCACGGAGGTGGACGGTGGGTCGTCGTTCCTCGACCTGCTGAAGCAGGTGCGCGATCGCGACCTCGCTGCTTTCGGACATGCCGACGTGCCGTTCGAGCAGTTGGTTCAGGCGCTCAACCCGGCGCGTTCCACGGCTCGTCACCCGCTGTTCCAGGTTGGCCTGTCCTTCGAGAACATGGAACGCGCCGAGGTGGCACTGCCCGGGCTCACCGTGACGGCCGACGAGGTCCGCGTCGACCTGTCGAAGTTCGATCTGCAGTTGACGATCGCCGACCGACCACGCGGCGCTTCCGTGTCCGAGGGCGTGGCCGCGGAGTTCGTCTATGCGCGGGACCTGTTCGACGAGTCCACCATCGCCGGATTCGCGGCTCGGTTCCTTCGCATCGTCGATTCGGTGCTCGCGGACCCGGCGATGGCCGTGGGTGACGTCGAGATCCTCGACCCCTGCGAGCGGGCCGATCTGACCGAGCGGTGGGGACGCGGGCTTCCCGGGGCCCGGGCCGCGCTACCGGTGCAGCGCACTCTCGCACAGATCCTCCGAACCGGTCCCGAGTCGGATCCGGACCGTGTCGCGGTGGTCGGGGACGGCGGTCGGGAGCTGACCTACCGTGAGCTCGACGAGCGTTCCTCGCGGCTGGCCAGGGTTCTGATCGGGTTGGGTGTGGGTCCCGAGACCGCCGTGGCGGTGGCAGTTCCGCGCTCGATCGAGTCCGTGCTTGCGGTGTGGGCCGTCGCGAAGTCGGGTGCCGCGTTCGTTCCCGTGGATCCGAACTATCCCGCGGACCGAGTGACGCACATGGTCACCGATTGTGGTGCGGTGCTCGGAGTCACGGTCGGCGCGCACGCGGATCGGTTGCCCGCAGTGGTTCCATGGCTGGCGCTCGACACCGAGGAGATCGAATCACGTTGCGCTGCTGAAGCAGCGGCGCCGATCGTCGATGTCGACCGGATTCGTCCGTTGCGGCTGGAGAATCCGGCGTACGTCATCTACACGTCGGGGTCCACCGGCCTGCCCAAGGGTGTCGTCGTCACGCACACCGGCCTCGCGAACTTCGTGGAGTACCAGCGGTCGGACTACCGGATCTCTGCCGCCGACCGAACACTGCATGTCGCGTCGCCGAGTTTCGACATCTCGATCAACGAGATGCTGCTGGCGGGAGCCTCCGGCGCGACGCTGGTGATCGCTCCGACCACGGTCTTCGGCGGCGACGAGCTCACGGACCTGCTGCGCCGTGAGCGGGTGACCCATGTGTTGATCACCCCGGCCGCGCTCGCGTCGGTGGATCCGAACGGTCTGCCGGATCTGCGGTTCGTCGGGGTCGGCGGCGAGGCGTGCCCGCCGGAGTTGGTGGCGCGCTGGGCCGGCGACCGGGTGTTCGTCAACGGCTACGGCCCTACCGAGACCACGATCGTCGTCACGAGCACCGCCCCGCTGGTGCCGGGACAGCCGGTGACGGTGGGTCCTCCGGTGTGCGGGGTGCGGGCGATGGTGCTCGACAACCGGCTCGGGCCGGTGCCGGTCGGTGTGACCGGTGAGCTGTATCTGGCGGGTCCTGCGTTGGCCCGCGGGTATCGGGGTCGGCCGGAGCTGACGGCGGAGCGGTTCGTCGCCGATCCGTTCTCGCCGTCGGGTGAGCGGATGTACCGCACGGGTGACCTGGTGCGGTGGACCGCGGACGGGGAGCTGGACTACCTGGGGCGCGGCGACTTCCAGGTGAAGGTGCGGGGCTTCCGGATCGAGCTCGGTGAGATCGATTCGGCGCTGTCGGCGTTGCCGGGGGTGGAGTTCGCGGTCACGGTCGGGCACGACGGCGCGGGCGGGACCACGTCGTTGGTGTCGTACGTGCTCGGTGCGGACGGGGCCGATCTCGATCCGGCGGCGTTGAAGGTGGCGCTGGCGGAGTCGTTGCCGTCGCACATGGTGCCCGCGGCGATCATGCCGTTGGAAGCCATCCCACTCACGCCGGTGGGCAAGCTGGACCGGAAGGCGTTGCCGGAGCCGGTGTTCGAGTCGCGGCCGTTCCGTGCTCCGTCGACTCCGGTGGAGGAGACGGTGGCGGGTGTGTTCGCCGAGGTGCTCGGTGTCGAGCGGGTCGGCGCAGACGACGACTTCTTCGAGTTGGGTGGCAACTCGTTGATCGCCACGCAGGTGGTTGCTCGACTGGGTGCCGCGCTCGATGCGTCGGTGCCGGTGCGGGTGCTGTTCGAGGCGTCGACAGTCGGTGCGTTGGCATCGGCGGTGGCCGGGATTGCGGGTACGGGTGCTCGGCCGGTTCTGGTGGCGCGGTCGCGTCCGGAGCGGGTTCCGTTGTCGGTGGCGCAGCAGCGGTTGTGGTTCCTGAACCGGTTCGATCCGGAATCTGTCGCTTACAACCTCCCCGCAGCGATCTCATTGACCGGCGACCTGGATGTCGCGGCACTGGGGCTGGCTGTCAGGGACGTGCTCGAGCGGCACGAGGCGTTGCGGACCGTTTATCCCGAACTCGACGGCCAGGCATGGCAGGTGGTGGTGCCCGTGGCGGATGCCGCTCCCGCGCTGACGCCGGCACCCGTGGACGCGGCCGACCTCTACCCCGCCCTGGTCGAGGAATTCGCCGTCGGGTTCGACGTCACCACACAGGTCCCCCTGCGAATCAGGCTGTTCCAGACCGCGAACCGTGACTACGTCCTGGTGCTGGTTGTGCATCACATTGCGGCGGACGGTCTCTCGATGGGCCCGCTGGTGCGGGACGTGATGGCGGCGTACGTGTCGAGGTCTGCGGGTGTCGCGCCGGCATGGGCTCCGTTGCCGGTGCAGTACGCGGATTACACGCTCTGGCAGCGTGAGGTGTTGGGTTCGGAGGAGGATCCGGACTCGCTCGTGTCCGCGCAGCTCGACTATTGGCGGCAGACACTGACGGGGCTACCCGAGCAGTTGGACCTCCCGTCCGATCGGCCGCGGCCGGCGGTGGCGTCGAATCGTGGTGCCACATACTCGTTCTCGGTCGATGCGGACCTGCATCGGCGTCTTGACGCGCTGGCTCGGCAGCAGGGCGCGTCCTTGTTCATGGTTGTGCATGCGGCGCTGTCGGTGCTGCTGGCTCGGTTGTCGGACACCGGTGACATCGCGGTGGGTGCGCCGGTGGCGGGTCGTGGTGACGCGGCGCTCGATGATCTGGTGGGGATGTTCGTCAACACGTTGGTGTTGCGGATGCAGGTGGAGTCGTCGTCGTCGTTTGTTGATGTGTTGGCTCAGGCGCGTGAGGTCGACCTGGGTGCGTTTGCTCATGCCGATGCTCCGTTCGAGCGGTTGGTCGAGGTGTTGGCGCCTGCGCGGTCGCAGGCACGGCACCCGCTGTTCCAAGTGATGCTCTCGTTGCAGAACCAGGCGCAGACCGACCTGGAACTCCCTGGCCTGAGTGTCCGGGTGCTCGACTACGACGAGCAGGTGTCGAAGTTCGACCTCCATCTCACCCTCACCGATCAGGTGGGTCCCGGCGGTGAGTTGTCCGGAATCCAGAGTGAGCTGACCTACGCCACGGACCTTTTCGACCGCTCGACCGTCGAGGAGTTCGCCCAGCGTTTCGTACGTGTGCTCGACGCGGTCGTGTCCGCACCGGCCACCGCAGTGGGAGACATCGACCTGCTGACCGATGTCGAGCGCGGCCTTGTGGTCGACAGGTGGAACGCAACGGCACAGCCGTTCGCCGAAGCGACGTTGGTCTCGTTGTTCGAGGAGCAAGTGGCGCGGACGCCCGGTGGGGCGGCACTGTCGTTCGACGGTGAGTCGGTGACGTACGGCGAGTTCGCATCGCGGGTGAATCGTCTCGCCCGATACCTGATCTCGGTGGGTGTGGGTCCGGAGTCGCTGGTTGCGGTTGCGATGCGCCGGTCGTTGGAGATGCTGGTCGGGATCTATGCGGTGCAGGCTGCCGGTGGTGCGTACGTACCCGTGGATCCGGATCAGCCGGTGGAGCGCGCCGGCCACATTCTCGATTCAGCGGACCCGGTGTGCGTGTTGACGACGGCTCGTGACGGGTTTGCCGGCGCCGGGGACAGGTCCGTGCTGTGTGTGGACGCGCTCGAGTTGTCGGGGCTGTCGGATGCACCGGTGTCGGATGCGGATCGGCTCGGGCGGCTGCGCCCGGAGAGCACGGCGTACGTGATCTTCACGTCGGGCTCGACGGGTCGACCGAAGGGCGTGTCGGTCAGTCATGCCGCGATCGTCAACCAGGTCGACTGGATGGCGTCTCGCTACGAGTTCGGCGTCTCGGACATTGTGCTGCTGAAGACGCCCTTCACGTTCGACGTGTCCGTGTGGGAGCTCTTCGTGCCGTTGGTGACCGGTGGCTCCGTGCACATTGCCGAGCCGGACGGCCATCGCGATCCCGAGTACCTCGCCGGCGTGATCGCCGAGCGTGGCATCACGGCGACGTCGTTCGTGCCGTCGATGCTGTCGGTGTTCCTCGACGTGCAGTCGGCGATCGGTGTGTCGTCGCCGGGTGCGCTGCGGCACGTGTTCGCGGCTGGTGAAGCGTTGCCCGCGGAGACGGCGGCCCGTTTCGCCGCTGTCTTCTCGGCGCAGCTGCACAACCTGTACGGACCGACGGAGGCGGCGGTGCATTCGACGCACCGCCACGTCGACGGCACCGAGTCCGTGTCGGTTCCGATGGGTGCGCCGGTGTCGAACACCCAGGTGTACGTGCTCGACGCGCGCCTGCATCCGGTTCCGGTTGGTGTGCCCGGCGAGTTGTACCTGTCGGGCGCGCAGCTTGCGCGTGGGTACCACGGTCGAGTGGACCTCACGGCCGATCGGTTCGTGGCCGGTCCATTCGGTGACGGTGAGCGGATGTACCGCACCGGTGACCTGGTTCGGTGGACCACGTCGGGCGAGCTGGAGTACATCGGTCGCACGGACTTCCAGGTGAAGCTGCGAGGCCAGCGCATCGAACTCGGCGAGATCGAAGCGGCACTGCTCGCCCAGCCGACCGTGTCGCAGGCGGTTGCGCTGGTGCGCGAGGATGCCGGGTCCGGTCAGCGACTCGTCGCCTACATCGTGTCGGCGGGTGACGCACCGGCCGAGGCTCGGGTGCTCGATGGCGCGTTGCGGGCAACGTTGCCGTCGTACATGGTTCCGGCCGCGTTCGTCATGCTCGACGCCTTCCCGTTGAACGCGTCCGGCAAGCTCGACCGGAAGGCGTTGCCGGAACCGATGTTCGAGGCGCGGGAGTTCCGCGCTCCGTCAACCCCGCTCGAGGAGATCGTGGCCGGGGTGTTCGAGCAGGTACTCGGTGTCGAGCGCGTTGGTGCCGACGACGACTTCTTCGAACTCGGTGGCAACTCGTTGATCGCCACCCAGGTGGTGGCACGGCTCGGGGCTGTTCTCGGTACCAAGATCGCCGTCCGCATGCTCTTCGACACGCCGTCGGTCGCGGCGCTCGCGCTCGCGGTTGACGGGATCGACGACCAGGGTGCAGAAAGAACTCCGCTGGTCGCAGCACCTCGCCCCGAACGCATTCCACTGTCCACCGCACAGGCGCGGATGTGGTTCCTCAACCGATTCGACACCGCGTCCGGGGTCAACAACATTCCGTTCGCCGTGCGACTGTCCGGCGAAGTGGATGTGCCCGCTCTACAGGCTGCCGTGCGGGATCTGCTCGAGCGTCATGAGGTTCTGCGGACGCTCTACCCTGCAACGAACGAGGGTCCGTCGCAGGTGATCGTGGCCGCCGATCAGGTCCTTCCGGACCTGACGCCGGTGTCGGTGTCCGAAGCGGATCTGTTCGCCCGGGCTGCCGAGTTGGCGTTGGCGGGATTCGACGTCACCGACCAGGTGCCGGTACGGGCACAGCTGTTCCAGACTGCGGAGACCGAGTTCGTCCTGGTGATGGTTGTGCATCACATTGCGGCGGACGGCTTCTCGATGAGGCCGTTGGCGCGGGACGTGATGGCGGCGTACGTGTCGAGGTCTGCGGGTGTCGCGCCGGCATGGGCTCCGTTGCCGGTGCAGTACGCGGACTACACGCTCTGGCAGCGTGAGGTGCTCGGCTCCGAGGATGATCCGGAGTCGTTGATCTCGGCGCAGCTGGGTTACTGGAAGCAGGCCTTGGCGGGGTTGCCGGAGCAGTTGGATCTGCCGTCCGATCGGCCGCGGCCGGCGGTGGCGTCGAATCGTGGTGCGACGTATTCGTTCGTGCTCGATTCGGGGTTGCATCAGGCTCTGGACGCGTTGGCGCGGCAGCAGGGTGCGTCGTTGTTCATGGTTGTGCATGCGGCGTTGTCGGTGTTGTTGGCTCGGTTGTCGAGCACGGATGACATCGCGGTGGGTGCGCCGGTGGCCGGTCGTGGTGACGCGGCGCTCGACGATCTGGTGGGGATGTTCGTCAACACGTTGGTGTTGCGGATGCAGGTTGATTCGTCGTCCTCGTTCGTCGATGTGTTGGCTCATGCGCGCGAGGTCGATCTGGGTGCGTTCGCTCATGCGGATGCTCCGTTCGAGCGGTTGGTGGAGGTGCTCAACCCGGCTCGCTCGCAGGCACGGCACCCGCTGTTCCAGGTCGCGCTGTTCTTCCAGAACCTCGGCCGAACGGACCTCGAACTGCCCGGGCTCCGCGTGGCACCACTCGAAGTTGATGCGCAGGTGGCGAAGTTCGACCTGCAGGTGACGGTGGCGGAATCCGCCGACGAGACCGGAGCCGTCGCCGGTCTGGCGATCGATCTCACCTATGCGACGGATTTGTTCGATGAGGGTTCGGTTGCGGAGTTCGGGCGTCGGTTCGTTCGGATTCTGTCTGCGGTGACGGCGGATCCTGGGGTTGCTGTCGGTGACGTGGATTTGTTCGATGGTGCCGAGCGGGTTCGGGTGTTGGATCGGTGGAACGATTCGGCGCATGTGTTGCCGGCCGGTGAGTTGCTGTTGGATGCGTTCCGGGCGCGGGCGGCGGCGGTGCCGGATGCGACGGCGGTGGTGTTCGAGGGTGAGTCGCTGACGTATGGGGAGTTCGCGTCGCGGGTGAACCGGTTGGCGCGGGTGTTGATTGCGTCGGGTGTGGGGCCGGAGTCGTTGGTGGCGTTGGCTGTTCGGCGGTCGTTGGATCTGGTTGTGGGCATGTATGCGGTGCTCGAGGCTGGTGGCGCGTATGTGCCGATCGATCCGGATCATCCTGCGGAGCGGATCGGTCACGTTCTCGATACGGCTGATCCGGTGTGTGTGCTGACCACCGGGCGGGATGGTTTCGATGCGGCAGGGGACAGGTCTGTCCTGTGCATCGACACGGTGGATGTGTCGGGGTTGTCGGATGCTCCGGTGACCGATGTGGACCGGGCTGCTCCGTTGCGGCCGGGGCATCCGGCGTATGTGATCTTCACGTCGGGGTCGACGGGTAAGCCGAAGGGTGTTGCGGTTCCGCACGGTGCGATTGTCAACCAGATGCGGTGGATGGAGGACGAGTACTCGTTCGCTGCGGAGGACGTGTACCTGCAGAAGACGGCGACGACGTTCGATGTGTCGTTGTGGGGGTATTTCCTGCCGTTGCGGGTGGGTGCGACGTTGGTTGTCGCGACGCATGACGGTCATCGGGATCCGGTGTATGTGGCGGATGTGATTGCGGCGCACGGGGTGACGTTGACCGACTTCGTGCCGTCGATGTTGACGGTGTTCGCCGAGTACGCGCCTGCGTCGTCGTTGGTGTCGTTGCGGGATGTGTTCGTGATCGGTGAGGCGTTGCCTGCGGAGACGGTGCGGGCGTTCGGGTCGGTGTCGTCGGCGCGGGTGCAGAATCTGTACGGGCCGACGGAGGCGGCGGTGTCGATCACGTATGCCGATGTGACGGACGTGGTTGCCGGTGGGGTGGTGTCGATCGGGCGTCCGCAGTGGAATTCGCAGATGTATGTGCTCGATTCGCGGTTGCATGCGGTGCCGGTGGGGGTTCCGGGTGAGTTGTATCTGGCGGGTGCGCAGTTGGCGCGGGGGTATTACCGGCGGGTGGATCTGACGTCGGATCGGTTCGTGGCGAATCCGTTCTCGTTGTCGGGTGAGCGGATGTATCGGACCGGTGACCTTGTCACGTGGAGTGCGTCGGGTGAGTTGAACTACATCGGGCGTACGGATTTCCAGGTGAAGTTCCGTGGTCAGCGGATCGAGCTCGGTGAGATCGAGACGGCGTTGCTGGCGGATGGTGCGGTGAGCCAGGCGGTCGTGCTGGTGGTGGCGACGGCGACTGGTGATCAGTTGGTCGGTTATGTGGTGCCGTCTGCTGGTGCGGAGTTCGATGTCGCTGCGGTGCGGGCTGGTCTCGGTGATCGGTTGCCGTCGTACATGATTCCGTCGGCGTTGGTTGTGTTGGATGAGTTCCCGTTGAACTCGTCGGGGAAGTTGGATCGTAAGGCTTTGCCGGATCCGACTTTCGAGGCGAGGGAGTTTCGGGCGCCGGCGTCGCCTGTCGAGCGGGCTGTTGCTGAGGCGTTCGGGGAGGTGCTCGGGGTCGGGCAGGTCGGTTTGGATGACGACTTCTTCGAGCTCGGTGGTAATTCGTTGGTGGCGACGCAGTTGGCGGCTCGGCTCGGGGCTGCGTTGGACATGCGGGTGCCGGTTCGGGATTTGTTCGAGGCGTCGACTGTTGTTGCGTTGGCGGCGCGGTTGGGTTCGCAGGCTGGTAGTGGTGGTCGGGTTGCGTTGGTGGCGGGGCCTCGTCCGGAGCGGGTGCCGTTGTCGTTGGCGCAGCAGCGGATGTGGTTTTTGAATCGTTTTGACACGTCGTCGGCTGCGTACAACATTCCGTTGGCGATCCGGTTGTCGGGCACCCTCGACACCGAGGTGCTGGAGATCGCACTCGCGGACGTGGCCGGCAGGCACGAGACGCTGCGCACCCACTATCCCGAGACCGCGGAAGGGCCGATCCAGGTCATCGCGGCGCCCGTGGACGCGGTCCCGACGCTGGGGCGGGTAGTGGTGGATGCCGACGAACTGCGGCAGCGGTTGTTCGAGCTCGCAACCACCCGGTTCGACGTGACCGCCGAGGTTCCGCTGCGCGTCACCCTGTTCCAACTCGCTCCGACCGAGTACGTGCTCGCCGCCGTCGTGCACCACGTCGCCGCCGACGGCGCATCCATGGCGCCGTTCGTCACCGACATCATGACCGCCTACACGTCGCGCCTCGGCGGCGCCGCGCCGGCATGGGCGCCGCTGCCGGTGCAGTACGCCGACTATGCGATCTGGCAACGTCGGATGCTCGGAGACGAGGGTGATCCCAGCTCCGTCGCGGGGCAGCAGATCGATTTCTGGCGGCGCACCCTCGCCGGTATCCCCGACCAGCTGAACCTCCCGAGCGACCGGCCCCGGCCTGCGGTTCGGTCCAGCCGGGGAGGTCGGGTCGCTTTCGAGCTCGACGCGCGCCTGCACCGTGAGCTGGCAGAGTTCGCTCGTTCCGCAGGGGCGACCGTGTTCATGGCCAGCCACACGGCACTCGCGGTGCTGCTGGCCCGGCTGTCCGGTACCGACGACATCTCCGTCGGTACTCCTGTCGCCGGACGTGGAGACGCCGCGATGGACGGGTTGATCGGCATGTTCGTCAACACCCTCGTCCTGCGCACCGCTGTCGACGGAGCCGCCTCCTTCGCCGAGCTGCTCGCCGCGGTGAAGGATGCCGACCTCTCGGCGTTCGGTCACGCCGATGTGCCGTTCGAGCGCCTCGTCGAAGTGCTCAACCCCACTCGGTCCACCGCCCGGCACCCGTTGTTCCAGGTCGGTTTCTCGTTCCAGAACCTCGCGAAGACGAGCCTCGAACTGCCTGGTCTGGCCGTGTCCGCGCTCGAGGTGGACAACGGCATCACCCAGTTCGATCTGCAGCTTTTCCTCGTCGAACGGTTCGACGCCGACGGCGCCCCCGACGGCGTGGAGGCGATGTTCCATTTCGCCACCGACCTGTTCGATCAGTCGACGGTCGAGCGTTTTGCGGATCGATTCGTGCGGATCGTCGAGGCCGCCGTCGCGAACCCGGATGTCGTGGTCGGTGACATCGACCTGCTCGACAGCGTCGAGCGTGACCGACTGATGGTGGACTGGAACGAGACTCGGGCCGACGTTGCGGACCGGACCCTGGCAGACCTGTTCCGCGCGCAGGCCTCCGCCACCCCGAACGCGCCGGCATTGTGGTTCGAGGGAACGGAACTGAGCTACCGGGAGTTCGACACCCGGGTCAACAGGCTTGCCCGCGCGCTGATCGAACGCGGTGTCGGACCGGAATCCCTTGTCGCGCTGGCCATGCGTCGCTCGATCGACCTCGTCGTCGGCATGTACGCGGTGGTCCAGGCAGGTGGCGCGTACGTGCCGATCGATCCCGATCAGCCGGCGGAACGGACGGGTCACATTCTCGACACGGCGGCACCGGTCTGCGTGTTGTCCACCGCCCGAGACGGTTTCGACGGCGCAGGGAACAGGTCTGTGCTTCTCCTGGACTCCGACGACCTCACCGGTTTCGCGACCGGGCCGGTGCAGGACTCCGAGCGGGTGCGGCCGTTGCGGCCGGAGAACCCGGCCTACGTGATCTTCACTTCCGGCTCGACGGGCAGGCCCAAGGGTGTCGCCGTGAGCCATGCGGCGATCGTGAACCAGCTGGAGTGGAAGACCGCCGCGTTCGGGCTCGACGGCTCGGACTCGGCGCTGCTCAAGACCGCGGCGACATTCGACCTGTCGGTGTGGGAGTTCTGGTCACCGTTGGTCTCCGGCGGCCGGATGGTCATCGCCCGGCCCGGCGGGCAGCAGGACCCCGAGTACCTGCTCGACCTGCTGCGGGCTCAGCGGGTGACCACGTTGCACGCGGTCCCGTCCACGGTTGGGATGCTCTCGGCCACGGCGTCCGGTGCGGCGCTCTCGAGTTCACTGCGTCGCGTGCTGGCGATCGGCGAGGCCCTCCCCGCCGCCTCGGCACAGGACTTCCGTGCGGTGAACTGCGGCCGCCTGTTCAACCTGTACGGACCGACCGAGGCCGCGGTGTCGGTGACGGCACACGAGGTGACCGACGCCGATGTCGTCTCGGTGCCGATCGGTGTCCCGGAGTGGAACACGCGGGTGCACGTACTCGACGATCGACTCAACGTCGTTCCCGTGGGCGTCGCAGGGGAGCTCTACCTGGCCGGCACCCAGCTCGCGCGGGGCTACCACGGGCGGGCGGATCTGACGGCCGACCGCTTCGTGGCCAACCCGTTCGGTGCGCCGGGCGAGCGGATGTACCGGACCGGCGACCTGGTGAGCTGGCGACCGGACGGCGGACTCGAGTACCTCGAGCGCCGCGACTTCCAGGTCAAGGTGCGTGGATTCCGGATCGAGCTCGGTGAGATCGAGGCCGCCCTCGCGCGCGAAACATCTGTTGCCGCTGCGGTGGTGGCCGCCCGCTCCGACGAGCGTTCGGGTGATCGCCTGGTGGCATACGTGGTGCCCGCCGACGGGGCCTCGGTGGACACCGCCGAGCTCAAGGCGGCGGCCACACGGGTGCTACCGAGCTACATGGTTCCCGCCGCCTTCGTGGTTCTCGAAGCACTTCCGCTGAACATCAACGGAAAGATCGACCGGAAGGCGCTGCCGGATCCCGAGTTCGAGGCTGCCGAGTTCCGGGAGCCGACCACGGAGACGGAACGACTGGTGGCCGGAACCTTCGCCGAGGTGCTCGGGGTCGACGTGATCGGTCTGGACGACGACTTCTTCGCGCTCGGCGGCAACTCGCTGATCGCCACCCAGGTCACTGCACGGCTGGGAGCGGCGCTGGACACCCAGGTGCCCGTGCTCTGGCTGTTCGAGACGCCGACGGTGGGTGACCTGGCGTCCCGGGTCGCGGAGACCGCGGGATCCGGGGCCCGGGTTCCCCTGCAGCCGATGCCGCGTCCCGACAGCATTCCGCTGTCGCTCGCACAGCAACGGATGTGGGTGCTCAACCGGATGGCGCCGGACTCGGCGGCCTACAACGTTCCTGCGGCGATCCGGTTGTCCGGTCTGCTGGACGTGCCTGCACTCGAGGCCGCCCTCGCCGATGTCATCAGCAGGCACGAGGTGTTGCGGACGGTCTACCCGGACGGCACCGCCGGCCCGGAGCAGCTGGTGCTTCCGCCGTCCGAGGCGACCCCGACGCTGACGCGGGTCGCAGCCACGGAGCAGTCGCTGCCTGGCCTGGTTCTGGAGATGGTGACGTCGGGATTCGACGTGACGGTCGACCTGCCGGTGCGTGCAAGGCTGTTCGAGCTCAGCCCCACCGAGCACGTCTTCGTCGTGATGGTGCATCACATCAGCGCGGACGGGTTCTCGATGGGTCCCCTCACCCGGGACGTCATGGTCGCCTACTCCGCTCGGGTGGACAGGCGGGAACCGGGGTGGGCGCCGCTCGCCGTCCAGTACGCCGACTACAGCCTGTGGCAGCGACTGGTCCTCGGCTCAGAGGACGATCCGGACAGCCCGTTGATGCGGCAGATCGGCTACTGGCACGACGAGCTCGCAGGTCTGCCCGAGCAGCTCGAACTTCCGACCGATCATCGGCGGCCTGCCCGGCAGTCGATGCAGGGAGCGGCTTTCCACTTCGACGTCGATCCCGAGCTCACCGGGAAGCTGGCACAGCTGGCGCGTGACCACAACTCGACCGTGTTCATGGTCGTGCACAGCGCATTCGCGGTGCTGTTGGCGAAGCTGTCCGGGTCGACGGATATTGCGATCGGCACCCCGGTTGCCGGCCGCGGCGAACAGGTTCTCGACGACCTGGTCGGGATGTTCGTCAACACCGTGGTGTTGCGGACCGAGGTCGGATCGTCGATGTCCTTCGCGGAACTGCTCGCGCAGGCACGGAAGAAGGACCTCGCCGCCTTTGCGCATGCGGACGTGCCGTTCGAGCGCGTCGTCGACGTCGTCGGCCGGGAACGGTCCTCCGCCTACTCGCCGCTGTTCCAGGTGCTGTTCGCGTTCCAGAACATGGCGGTGACGTCGCTGCAGCTCCCGGGCCTCGAGGTGGCGCTGATGGAGAGCGGCTTCGAACAGGCGAAGTTCGACCTGCAACTGACCGGTTCGGAACAGTTCGACGACCTCGGCCGACTCGTCGGGCTGCACATGCAGTTCACGTACGCGACCGACCTGTTCCTCCCGGAGACCGTCCGACTGTTCGCCGGCCGGTTCGTTCGCATCCTGGAGGCGGTGGTCGACCCTTCCGTCGTCCTCCGGAGCATCGACATCCTCACCGACGAGGAACGGTCCCGGCTCGCCCAGAAGCCGGCGCTGACAGTGCGGGATCTGCCGGAACTGGTGGCCGCGGCGGCGGCTGCGGAACCGCATGCGATCGCCCTGAGCCACGACGGCACCGACGTCACCTACGGGCAACTCGGGGCCAAGCTCGCGGCGGTCACGAAGGCCATGGGGGCGACCCTCAAGCCGGAGGCGTTGGTCACCGTGTCGCTGTCCGGATTGCTGCCCGGAATCCTGCCCGCACTCGGTCCGGAAGGCCACGCCAGGGCACTCGAATCGCTGATCAGTGCGTCTCGGTCAATTGTTCAGAAAGCGCAGTTCGATACCGGGTCGTGACCCTATAGTTCAGCGGACGGAGCCGGGTCGCACCGGACCTGTTGGCATGCGCATCGCCGGTTCGTCAATGCCGGTTCGTCGTGCCGGTTCGCAGTTGTTTTACGGGAGGTTTGGGCTAGATGTCGGGTGTTGAGCCGCGGGGGCACTCCCTTGCTGTCGAAGATTTGCCACGGTTGATTGCGGAGGTTGTCCGGCTCGAACCCGATCGCTCCGCGATCGAGCACGCCGGCACCGGTGTCAGCTACCGAACACTGCACGCGGAGCTCGAGAGTCTCGATGCGGCCATGGGAGGCGCGCTCGGGCCCGATGCGCTGATCCCGGTGGTCCTCTCGACGCTGCTGCCGGGGCTCGACGAGACCGTGGACGACGGCATCGCGACCGTCCTGGACCGACTGTTCCTGGACGTGAGCGAGGCAACCGGCACGCGCGCCGTCGCACCGCGCACCCTCGCGACCCTGTTCGACGAGCAGGTCGCGCGCACGCCGGACGCGATCGCGCTCGAGTTCGACGGAGCCGCGATGACCTACGCGGAATTCGATGCCCGTGCTAATTCCCTGGCGCGCAAGCTCATCGAGTCCGGAGTCGGTCCCGAGTCGATGGTCGGACTTGCCATGCGGCGCTCGTTCGACCTGTTGGTCGGCATGTACGCAATTGTCAAGGCCGGCGGTGCCTACGTGCCACTCGATCCCGACCACCCGGCGGATCGCATCGGATACGTGCTCGACGTCGCCCAGCCGACCGCGGTCCTGACAACTGCCCGAGACAATGTGTCCCTGCCCCCGACGGGGACCGTGTTCGAGATCGACACCCTCGACGTATCCGGATACTCGGGCGCCACCGTCACCGATGCGGACCGACGCTCCCCGCTGTCGGCGGACGGCGTCGCCTACGTCATCTTCACGTCCGGTTCGACCGGACGGCCGAAGGGCGTTGCCGTCGGTCACCGTGCCATCGTCAACAACCTGCTGTGGCGGCAGTCCGAGTACGGCTTCACCGCCGACGACGTCTTCCTGCAGAAGACGCCTTTCACCTTCGACGTGTCGGTCTGGGAACTGTTCCTGCCGTTGTTGGTCGGCGCCAAGTTGGTCATCGCCACCCACGAGGGGCATCGCGACCCGGCCTACCTGGCCCGCACCATGATCGAACACGGAGTGACCGTCGCTCACTTCGTTCCTTCGATGCTGTCGGTCTTCCTCGCGGAACCGGCTGTGCGACAAGTCGATTGCCTGCGGATGGTGTTCGCCTCCGGAGAGGCGCTGCCTGCCGACGCAGCGGCCAGATTCAGGGCAACTGTCGCGGCGGACCTGCACAACCTGTACGGACCGACCGAGGCCGCCGTCGATGTCACCTACCACCGGACGAGCGAACGGGACGGCACTGCGATCCCGATCGGATCCGCGGTCGCGGAGACCGAGCTCCTCGTCCTCGACGACGGGCTGCGTCCGGTGCCTGCCGGCGTGCCGGGCGAGCTGTACCTGGCGGGTGTCCAGCTCGCGCGGGGCTACGTGCGGCGACCGGAACTGACCGCGGACAGGTTCGTCGCGAACCCGTACGGCGAGCCCGGCGCCCGGATGTACCGCACCGGTGACCTGGTGCGGTGGAGCACCGCAGGTGGCGTCGGTGGCTCGCTGGACTACCTGGGACGGATCGACTTCCAGGTCAAACTCCGTGGTCTGCGCATCGAGCTCGGCGAGATCGAGTCGGCGCTCCTCGCGCGGAGCGAGGTCGCGCAGGCGGTGGTCGTCGTCCACAACGACCCGAATCTCGGCGACCATCTCGTCGCCTACCTGGTCGCCGAACCGGGTGCCGCCCCCGACCATCGAGAGCTGACCGCGGACCTCAAGCAGCGGCTGCCCGACTACATGGTGCCGTCGTTGTTCGTGGTGCTGGACGCGTTCCCGATCAATTCCAGCGGCAAACTCGATCGCAAGGCGCTGCCTGCGCCGGACTTCTCGTCGCTCGCCCGTGAGTACCGGGCACCGAGCACCCCCACCGAGGAAACCCTCGCGGAGCTGTTTGCCGACCTGCTCGGTCTCGAGCGGATCGGCGTGGACGACGACTTCTTCGAACTCGGTGGCAATTCCCTGATCGCGACCCGGGCGATCGCGAGGGCCAATGCGGACTTCCGCGTCCGGATCGACGTGCGCGAGTTCTTCGACGCGCCGACGGTCGCCGAGCTCGCCGTCGTCATCGACGGTGCTGCGGTCGCGTCGACCGGCCCTCTGCTCGGGTCGCTCGACCGCCCCGACCGAATTCCGTTGTCGCTGGCCCAGTCCCGGATGTGGTTCCTGAACCGGTTCGACACCGAGTCGGGCGTGAACAACATTCCGATCGCGGTGCGCCTCTCGGGTCGCGTCGACGAGGACGCCATGCGGGCGGCCGTGGCGGACGTGGTTGGCAGGCACGAGGTGCTGCGCACGATCTATCCGGAGACCGAGAACGGTCCGATCCAGCTGGTTCTGCCGACAGACCAACCGGTTCCGGAACTCGTGCCGACGAGGGTGGAGGAGTCGGAGCTCGTCAGCAAGGTGGTCGCACTGGCGGGCGCCGGCTTCGACGTCACCGCCGAGGTACCCGTGCGGGCGGCGTTGCTGACCACCGGCGACTCGGATCACGTGCTCGTCATCGTGGTGCATCACATTGCGGCGGACGGGTTCTCGATGGGACCGCTGGTGCGGGACCTCGTCACCTCGTACATGGCACGCTCGGCCGGTACTGCTCCCGGCTGGGATCCGCTCGAGGTCCAGTACGCCGACTTCAGCGTGTGGCAGCGCGCCCACCTGGGCTCGGAGGACGATCCGGAGTCGCTGATCTCGGCGCAGCTCGGATACTGGAAGCAGGCTTTGGCGGGCCTGCCGGAACAGCTGGATCTGCCGTCCGACCGGCCGCGGCCTGCGGTGGCGTCCAACCGCGGCGCCGGCTACCGCTTCGCCATCGATGCTGACCTGAAGCAGTCCATCGAGTCTCTCGCCCAGGCTCAGGGCACGACGCCCTTCATGGTCGTGCACGCGGCGCTGGCCGTGCTGCTTGCCCGACTGTCGAACACCACCGACATCGCCATCGGCAGCCCGGTCGCAGGTCGCGGCGCTGCCGCGCTCGACGACGTGGTCGGCATGTTCGTCAACACCCTGGTGCTGCGCGCCGAGGTCGAGTCGGCGCAATCCTTCGAGGACCTGCTCGCGCAGGTGCGCGAGGACGATCTGGCGGCATTCGCGCACGCCGACGTGCCGTTCGAGCGGTTGGTGGAGGTGCTCAACCCGGCTCGCTCGCAGGCACGGCACCCGCTGTTCCAGGTCGCGCTGTTCTTCCAGAACCTCGCCCAGACCGAGATCGCGCTTCCCGATCTCACCGTGAGTGCCGTCGACTTCGACGCGGGTGTGGCGAAGTTCGACCTCCAGCTCGAAGTTCTCGAGTCGAGCGATCCCAGCACCGACTCGCAGGGCCTGACGGTCCTCGTCACCTATGCGACCGATCTGTTCGATGAGGGTTCGGTTGCGGAGTTCGGGCGTCGGTTCGTTCGGATTCTGTCTGCGGTGACGGCGGATCCTGGGGTTGCTGTCGGTGACGTGGATTTGTTCGATGGTGCCGAGCGGGTTCGGGTGTTGGATCGGTGGAACGATTCGGCGCATGTGTTGCCGGCCGGTGAGTTGCTGTTGGATGCGTTCCGGGCGCGGGCGGCGGCGGTGCCGGATGCGACGGCGGTGGTGTTCGAGGGTGAGTCGCTGACGTATGGGGAGTTCGCGTCGCGGGTGAACCGGTTGGCGCGGGTGTTGATTGCGTCGGGTGTGGGGCCGGAGTCGTTGGTGGCGTTGGCTGTTCGGCGGTCGTTGGATCTGGTTGTGGGCATGTATGCGGTGCTCGAGGCTGGTGGCGCGTATGTGCCGATCGATCCGGATCATCCTGCGGAGCGGATCGGTCACGTTCTCGATACGGCTGATCCGGTGTGTGTGCTGACCACCGGGCGGGATGGTTTCGATGCGGCAGGGGACAGGTCTGTCCTGTGCATCGACACGGTGGATGTGTCGGGGTTGTCGGATGCTCCGGTGACCGATGTGGACCGGGCTGCTCCGTTGCGGCCGGGGCATCCGGCGTATGTGATCTTCACGTCGGGGTCGACGGGTAAGCCGAAGGGTGTTGCGGTTCCGCACGGTGCGATTGTCAACCAGATGCGGTGGATGGAGGACGAGTACTCGTTCGCTGCGGAGGACGTGTACCTGCAGAAGACGGCGACGACGTTCGATGTGTCGTTGTGGGGGTATTTCCTGCCGTTGCGGGTGGGTGCGACGTTGGTTGTCGCGACGCATGACGGTCATCGGGATCCGGTGTATGTGGCGGATGTGATTGCGGCGCACGGGGTGACGTTGACCGACTTCGTGCCGTCGATGTTGACGGTGTTCGCCGAGTACGCGCCTGCGTCGTCGTTGGTGTCGTTGCGGGATGTGTTCGTGATCGGTGAGGCGTTGCCTGCGGAGACGGTGCGGGCGTTCGGGTCGGTGTCGTCGGCGCGGGTGCAGAATCTGTACGGGCCGACGGAGGCGGCGGTGTCGATCACGTATGCCGATGTGACGGACGTGGTTGCCGGTGGGGTGGTGTCGATCGGGCGTCCGCAGTGGAATTCGCAGATGTATGTGCTCGATTCGCGGTTGCATGCGGTGCCGGTGGGGGTTCCGGGTGAGTTGTATCTGGCGGGTGCGCAGTTGGCGCGGGGGTATTACCGGCGGGTGGATCTGACGTCGGATCGGTTCGTGGCGAATCCGTTCTCGTTGTCGGGTGAGCGGATGTATCGGACCGGTGACCTTGTCACGTGGAGTGCGTCGGGTGAGTTGAACTACATCGGGCGTACGGATTTCCAGGTGAAGTTCCGTGGTCAGCGGATCGAGCTCGGTGAGATCGAGACGGCGTTGCTGGCGGATGGTGCGGTGAGCCAGGCGGTCGTGCTGGTGGTGGCGACGGCGACTGGTGATCAGTTGGTCGGTTATGTGGTGCCGTCTGCTGGTGCGGAGTTCGATGTCGCTGCGGTGCGGGCTGGTCTCGGTGATCGGTTGCCGTCGTACATGATTCCGTCGGCGTTGGTTGTGTTGGATGAGTTCCCGTTGAACTCGTCGGGGAAGTTGGATCGTAAGGCTTTGCCGGATCCGACTTTCGAGGCGAGGGAGTTTCGGGCGCCGGCGTCGCCTGTCGAGCGGGCTGTTGCTGAGGCGTTCGGGGAGGTGCTCGGGGTCGGGCAGGTCGGTTTGGATGACGACTTCTTCGAGCTCGGTGGTAATTCGTTGGTGGCGACGCAGTTGGCGGCTCGGCTCGGGGCTGCGTTGGACATGCGGGTGCCGGTTCGGGATTTGTTCGAGGCGTCGACTGTTGTTGCGTTGGCGGCGCGGTTGGGTTCGCAGGCTGGTAGTGGTGGTCGGGTTGCGTTGGTGGCGGGGCCTCGTCCGGAGCGGGTGCCGTTGTCGTTGGCGCAGCAGCGGATGTGGTTTTTGAATCGTTTTGACACGTCGTCGGCTGCGTACAACATTCCGTTGGCGATCCGGTTGTCGGGGGAGTTGGACACCGACGCGATCGCCTCCGCAGTGAGGGACGTCCTCGGCCGCCACGAATCGCTTCGGACCGTCTACCCGAACGACGGAGTCGCGCCGGTTCAGGTGGTCCTGCCCGCCGGCGAGGTCGAACTCGACCTCGCTCCCGTCGACGTCGACGAGAATTCCCTCCGCACACTGGCGCTCGAGATTCTCACCGCCGGATTCGACGTCACCGCAGCTCCGCCCGTGCGTGGACGGTTGTTGCGCACCGGAACCGACGACTACGTGTTGGTGATGGCTGTCCACCACATCAGCGCCGACGGCGTGTCCATGGGCGTCCTGGCGCGCGACGTGATGATCGCGTACACCGCGCGGACTCTCGGTCAGGCGCCCGTCTGGACCCCGCTGCCCGTGCAGTATGCGGACTTCACCCTCTGGCAGCGTGAACACCTCGGATCCGAGGACGATCCGGATTCGGTCGTGTCGAGCCAGATCCGATACTGGCGCGAGGCGCTGGCCGGCCTACCGGAACTGCTCAACCTGCCGACCGACCGGCCCCGGCCCACGGTCGCATCCGGTCGTGGCGACATCGTCCACTTCGACATCGACCAGAACCTGGTGTCGCGCATCGGCGAGCTCGCTCGGACACACCGTGCGTCCACCTTCATGGTCGTGCAGGCGGCGCTGAGCATCCTGCTCGCGCGGATGTCGGGAACCGACGACATCGCCATCGGCACCCCGGTCGCAGGACGCGGCGAAGCCGCCCTCGACGACCAGGTCGGCATGTTCGTCAACACGCTGGTCCTGCGGACCGCGGTCGACGCCTCGGGCAGCTTCTCGGACCTGCTCGGTCACGTCCGTGACGACGACCTTGCCGGATTCGGCAACGCCGACCTGCCGTTCGAACGGCTCGTCGAGATCCTCAACCCAGTTCGCTCACAGTCGCATTCGCCACTGTTCCAGGTCTCGCTCACCTTCGACCCGCGGCGCGAATCCACATTCGAACTGCCGGGCGTCACGCTGTCCGCCTTCGACTACGACTACGGAACCACCCAGTTCGACCTCGCTCTCGGCATCACGGAGGACGTCGACACCGACGGCATCGTCGCCGGGATGACGGCCGGTCTCCGATACGCCACCGACCTGTTCGACCGATCCACGGTCGAGGCGATCGGGACTCGCCTCGTGCGAATCCTCGAGGCCGTCGTCGAACAGCCCCTGCAGCCGGTCGGCGACATCGACCTGCTCGACGACGTCGAGCGTGAGCTCGTGGTCGACACCTGGAACGCGACCGAGTTCGAGCTGCCCAAGGGCACGCTGGTGTCGCTGTTCGAGGCTCAGGTGGCGGCGTCGCCGGATGCGGTGGCAGTGTCGTTCGACGGTGCGTCGATGACCTATGCGGAGTTCGCATCTCGAGTCAATCGCCTTGCGCGGCACCTGATTGCGTCCGGGGTGGGTCCGGAGTCCCTGGTGGCGGTCGCGATGCGTCGTTCGCTCGAGATGATGGTCGGGATCTACGCGGTGCAGGCCGCGGGTGGCGCGTACGTGCCGATCGATCCCGATCAGCCGGCGGAACGCACGGGTCACATCCTCGACACCGCGGCACCGGTCTGCGTGTTGTCCACCGGCCGAGACGGTATCGACGGCGCAGGGGACAGGTCTGTCCTGCTCCTGGACGAGACGGACCTGTCGGGGTACCCGGACCTGCCGGTGTCGGACGGGGAGCGACTCGCGCCGCTGCGTCCGGAGAACACGGCGTACGTGATCTTCACGTCCGGCTCGACGGGTAGGCCCAAGGGTGTCGCCGTGAGCCACGCGGCGGTCGTGAACCAGGTGGCCTGGCTGGCCTCTCGGTACGCCTTCGGCACCACGGACGTGGTGCTGCAGAAGACGCCGTTCACGTTCGACGTGTCGGTGTGGGAACTGTTCGTGCCGCTGATCACCGGTGGTGAGGTGCACGTCGCTCGGCCGGACGGTCACCGTGACCCCGAGTACCTGGCGTCGGTCATTGCCGAGCGCGGCATCACCGCCACGTCGTTCGTCCCGTCGATGCTGTCGGTGTACCTCGACGCGCAGACCGGGACCACGGCGTCGAATGGTGCGTTGCGCCACGTCTTCGCGGCGGGTGAGGGGTTGCCTGCCGAGACGGCGGTCCGCTTCGGCTCGACCAGTGCGGCGCAACTGCACAACCTGTACGGCCCGACCGAAGCCGCGGTGCACTCGACGCATCGTCAGGTCGACGGAACCGAGACGGTGTCGGTTCCGATGGGAGCGCCCGTGTCGAACACCCAGGCGTTCGTGCTGGACGCACGCATGCATCCGGTGCCGGTGGGTGTTCCCGGCGAGCTGTACCTGTCGGGTGTGCAATTGGCGCGCGGTTACCACGGCCGGGTGGATCTGACGGCGGACCGGTTCGTCGCGAACCCGTTCCGGTCGGGTGAGCGGATGTACCGGACCGGTGACCTCGTGGAATGGTCGCGGTCGGGTGAACTGGCGTACCTGGGTCGTACGGACTTCCAGGTGAAGTTGCGCGGCCAGCGAATCGAACTCGGGGAGATCGAGGCGGCGCTGCTGGCGGAGGCCTCGGTTGCGCTGGCGGTGGTGACGTTGCACCGCGACGAGCGGACTGGCGATGCACTGGTCGGATATCTGGTCCCGTCTGCCGACACCGCCCTCGACCTCGGGGCGCTGAAGGAGGCGCTGCGGGCGACCCTGCCGTCGTACATGGTTCCGGCGGCGTTCGTCGTGCTCGACGAGTTCCCCCTCAACGCGTCGGGCAAACTCGATCGCAAGGCGCTGCCGGCCCCGGTGTTCGAGGCGAAGGAGTTCCGCGCGCCCTCGACGCCGGTCGAGGAGATCGTCGCCGGGCTGTTCGGTCAGTTGCTCGGTGTCGAGCGGGTCGGCGCCGATGACGACTTCTTCGAACTCGGCGGCAACTCGCTGATCGCCACCCAGGCGGTCGCGCGGCTCGGCGCGGCACTCGACGCGACCGTCGAGGTACGCGCGCTGTTCGAGGCGCCGACCGTCGCAGCGCTCGCGGTCCGCGTCGGTGCGCTCGCCGGTGGGGGACGTCGACCGGCGCTGACCGCGATGGATCGGCCGGACGAGATCCCGCTGTCGCTCGCACAGCAGCGGATGTGGTTCCTCAGCCGGTTCGACAGCGATTCGGCCCGGAACAACCTGCCGGCCGGGATCCGGCTGTCCGGCGCGCTCGACCTGCCGGCTCTCCAGGCGGCGATCGCGGATGTCATTGCGCGTCATGAGGTCCTGCGCACGATCTACCCGGTGTCGTCGGACGGTGTCGGGGTTCAGGTGGTCTTGCCTGCCGGTACGTCCGTTCCCGACCTCGATCCGATCGAGATCTCCGAGGACCAGCTCCTCGCCGTGGCCACCGAGACCGCGCTCAAGGGATTCGACGTCACATCGGAAGTACCGCTGCGAATGCGCATCTTCCGGATTTCCCAGACCGAACACGTGCTGATGATCGTCGTCCACCACATCGCGGCAGACGGCTTCTCGACGGGCCCGTTGGTGCGAGACGTCATGATCGCCTACGCGGCTCGCTCGGCGGGCGAGGCACCGGGCTGGACGCCGCTGCCCGTCCAGTACGCGGACTACACCCTGTGGCAGCGCCAGGTCCTGGGATCGGAATCGGACGCCGGCTCCCTCATCAGTGCGCAACTCGACTACTGGACGACGACTCTGGCCGGACTCCCCGAACAGCTGGATCTGCCAGGAGATCGGCCCCGCCCCGCCGTCCTCTCGCATCTCGGAGGTGCGGTCGAACTCGCGATCGACGAGCGCCTGCACCGAGCGGTGACCTCGGTTGCCCGCGAACACAACTCGACTCCGTTCATGGTCGTGCATGCAGCGCTCGCCGTGCTGCTGGCGCGGTTGTCGGGCACCGGCGACATCGCGATCGGTACTCCGGTCGCCGGTCGCGGCGAGGCCGCACTCGACGACCTCGTCGGCATGTTCGTCAACACCCTGGTGCTGCGGACCGAGGTGCCGGCGGGTGCGCCCTTCGCCGAATTCCTCGGTGGAGTGCGCGACGTCGATCTCGGCGCGTTCGGGCACGCAGACCTGCCGTTCGAGCGGCTCGTCGAGGCGGTGAACCCGGCACGATCACAGGGGCGGCATCCACTGTTCCAGGTGGCTCTCGCCTTCCAGAACCACTCGCAGCCGACCCTTGAACTCGACGGGCTGACCATCAGCGGTCTCGATGCCGAGACCACCATCGCGATGTTCGACCTGCAGATCACGGTCGTGGAGAAGACGGGTGTCGACGGTGCTCCCGCGGGGGCGCTGGTGCATCTCACCTACGCGCGGGACCTGTTCGACGAGTCGACCGCTCGCGAGTTCGGGTCGAGGTTCCTCCGGGTTCTCGACGAGGTGGCCACGGATCCGTCGACCGCGGTCGGTGACATCGGAATCCTCGAACCGGCCGAGCGTGCCGACCTCACCGAGCGGCGCGGACGGGGCCATGCCGACACGCCGGACATGATGCCGGTGCCGCGCACCCTCGCGCAGCTCCTCACGACCGGACCCGACTCCGGTGCGGACCGGGTCGCCGTGGTGGGCGACGACGGCCGCGAGGTGACCTACCGCGAACTCGACGAGCGGTCCTCGCGACTGGCCCGAGTGCTGATCGAAGCAGGCGCAGGGCCGGAGACGGCCGTGGCCGTGGCAGTGCCACGGTCGATCGAGTCCGTTCTGGCGGTGTGGGCCGTCGCCAAGTCGGGTGCGGCGTTCGTGCCGGTTGACCCGAACTACCCCGCGGACCGGGTTGCTCACATGGTCGCCGACAGCGGAGCCGTGGCCGGTGTCACGATCGCGCGCTTCCTCGACGAGCTGCCCGGCGGAGTCAGCTGGCTGGCGCTGGACGATTCCGATCTCACGGTGCGCCGCGACGCTATGTCCGCGGCTGCAGTGAGCGATGCCGACCGGATCCGTCCGCTGCGGCTGGAGAATCCGGCCTACGTCATCTACACGTCGGGTTCGACGGGCCTGCCCAAGGGCGTCGTCGTCACCCACACCGGTCTCGCGAACTTCGTCGATCACCAGCAGGCGGACTACCGAATCACTGCCGCCGACCGCACCCTGCATGTCGCGTCGCCGAGCTTCGACATCTCGATCAACGAGATGCTGCTGGCCGGTGCGGCCGGCGGCACCCTGGTGATCGCCCCGCCGAACGTGTTCGGCGGCGCCGAGCTGGCAGACCTGCTGCGCCGCGAACGGGTGACGCACATGGTGATCACCCCGGCGGCGCTCGCGTCGGTCGACCCGACCGACCTCCCGGATCTGCGTGTCGTCGTCACCGGCGGCGAGGCGTGCCCGCCGGAGCTGGTGGCGCGCTGGGCCGGCGACCGAGAGTTCGTCAACGCCTACGGCCCCACCGAGACCACGATCGTCGTCACGAGCACCGACCCGCTGGTGCCGGGACAGCCGGTGACGGTGGGCGCTCCGGTGTCCGGGGTGCGGGCGATGGTGCTCGACAACCGGCTCGGGCCGGTTCCGGTCGGTGTGACGGGTGAGTTGTATCTGGCGGGTCCGGCGTTGGCCCGCGGTTATCGGGGTCGGCCCGATTTGACGGCGGAGCGGTTCGTTGCCGATCCGTTCTCGCCGTCGGGTGAGCGTATGTATCGCACGGGTGATCTGGTGCGGTGGACCGCGGACGGGGAGCTGGACTACCTGGGTCGTGGTGACTTCCAGGTGAAGGTGCGTGGCTTCCGGATCGAGCTCGGTGAGATCGATGCGGCGCTGTCGGCGTTGCCGGGGGTGGAGTTCGCGGTCACGGTCGGGCACGACGGTGTGGGCGGGACGACGTCGTTGGTGTCGTACGTGCTCGGTGCGGATGGGATCGAGCTCGATCCTGCGGTGTTGAAGGTGGCGCTGGCGGGGTCGTTGCCGTCGCACATGGTGCCTGCGTCGATCATGCGGTTGGATGCGATTCCGCGGACGCCGGTGGGCAAGTTGGATCGGAAGGCGTTGCCGGAGCCTGTGTTCGAGGCTCGGCCGTTCCGTGCGCCGTCGACTCCGGTCGAGGTGGCGGTGGCGGCTGTGTTCGCCGAGGTGCTCGGTGTGGATCGGGTCGGTGCGGACGATGATTTCTTCGAGTTGGGTGGCAACTCGCTGATCGCGACGCAGGTCGTCGCCCGGATCGGTGCCGCACTCGACGCGACTGTGCCTGTGCGGGTGCTGTTCGAGGCCTCGTCGGTGGCTGCGTTGGCATCGGCTGTGGCGGGGATCGCGGGTACGGGTGCGCGGCCGGTTCTGGTGGCTCGGTCTCGTCCGGAGCGGGTTCCGTTGTCGGTGGCGCAGCAGCGGCTGTGGTTCCTGAACCGGTTCGATCCGGAATCGACCGCGTACAACGTTCCGGCGGCCGTGCGGTTGACCGGTGCACTGGACGTGGAGGCGCTGCGCCTGGCCATCGGTGACGTGCTCGAGCGGCACGAGTCGCTGCGGACCGTGTTCCCGGATGTCGACGGCAACGGCACCCAGGTGGTCCTTCCTGCCGATTCGGTGCCGGTGGCGGTGGAGCCGGTCGATGTGGCCGAGGCAGACCTGCTCGGTGCGGTGGTCGGGTTGTTCGGGACGGCGTTCGATCTGACCGCCGAGGTGCCGCTGCGAATGGCGTTGTACCGCCTCGGCGACGGTGATCACGTGTTGGCATTGGTCGTTCACCACATCAGCGCCGACGGGTGGTCCGCAGGCCTGCTCATGCGCGACATGATGCTGGCGTACGGAGCCCGCAGCGCCGGTACCGCGCCGGGGTGGGATCCGCTTCCGGTGCAGTACGTCGACTACACGTTGTGGCAGCGCGAGGTGCTCGGCTCCGAGCGTGATCCGCAGTCGCTGATGTCGAAGCAGCTGGACTTCTGGGTCGACGCCCTGCGTGGCGTACCCGATGTCCTGGAGTTGCCGACCGACCGGCCGCGGCCGGCGGTGATGTCGAATATCGGTGCGCGGCACGAATTCACGATCGACGCCGAACTGCATGCGGCGCTCGACGCCATGGCGCGACGCCACGGCGCGACACAGTTCATGACGATGCACGCGGCACTCGCGGTCCTGCTCGCGCGGCTGTCCGGTACCGGCGACATCGTGATCGGAACGCCGGTGGCGGGCCGCGGCGACGCCGCGCTCGACGACCTGGTGGGCATGTTCGTCAACACGCTGGCGCTGCGCACCGCGGTGGACGGCGGAAACTCCTTCGACGAGGTGCTGGCACAGGCCAGGGAGACCGACCTGGGCGCGTTCGGTCATGTGGACGTGCCCTTCGAGCAGATCGTCGAGGCACTCAATCCCGCTCGGTCGCAGGCGTACTCGCCGCTGTTCCAGGTGGCGATGTCGTTCGAGAGCCAGGACGGCGGGCAGATCGATCTCGGAGAGCTGTCGATCGCCGCCGTGGAGACTGACGTGTCGCCGGCCAAGTTCGACCTCAACTTCGGCTTCGTCGACGCATACGACAACGCGGGCACGCCCGCGGGCATGACCGGCGTGCTGACCTACTCCCGCGCGCTCTACGACGAGTCGGGTGCACAGCGACTCGGTGAGGCGCTGCTGCGGGTCCTGCATGCCGTGGTCGCGGACCCGGCCGCCCCGGTCGGTGACATCGACCTCCTCGGCGAGGCGGAGCGCGACCGGATGTTGGTGGATTGGAACGACACCGGGGCGCCGGTGTCGTCCACGACGCTGGACTCGATGTTCGCGGCCCAGGTCGCGGCGACGCCGGACGCCGTGGCGATCGTCTCCGGCACCGACACCCTCACCTACCGTGAGTTCGACAGCCGGGTCAACGCGGCCGCGCGGCACCTGATCGGGCGGGGAGTCGGGGTGGAGTCCCGGGTGGCGCTCGCGGTGCGCCGCTCCATCGACCAGGTGACGGCGATGTACGCGATCGTGCGTGCCGGCGGTGCCTGCGTTCCGGTCGATCCGGACCAGCCCGCCGAACGGATCCGGTACGTCCTGGACACCGTGGATCCGGTGTGCGTCCTGGTCGATCCGAACACCGCCGTCGACTGGTCCGGCCCGGTCATCGAGGTGTCGGGCCTCGTCGACGGCACGGACGACCGCCCGGTCACCGACGCGGATCTGATCGGCGAACTCCACGCGGAGAACACCGCGTACGTGCTGTTCACCTCCGGGTCGACCGGTAGGCCGAAGGGCGTCGCCGTCTCGCACGCCGCGGCGGCCAATCAGTTGGCCTCGATGCAGCGCGAATACGTTCTCGACGAACACGATTCGGTGCTGCAGAAGACACCGGCCACCTTCGACGCCTCGGTGTGGGAGTTCTTCTGGCCGTTGCAGAGCGGTGCCCGGCTGGTGCTGGCGACCGCGGACGGACACCGGGACCCCCAGTACCTGGCGCGGGTGCTGGTCGAGCAGTCGGTGACGACCGTCCAGTTCGTGCCGTCGATGGTTCCGATGGTCCTCGCCGAGCTGTCCGAGTCCCGGACGTCGCCACTGCGGCGCCTGTTCGCGGGCGGCGAGCCGCTTCCGGCGACCGTCGCGGCCGAGTTCAGCCGCGTCACCGGTGCCCGGGTGCACAACCTGTACGGTCCGACCGAGGCCGCCATGCAGGTCACCCGTCGTGAGGCGAAGGCCGGCGACCCGGCGATCGTGCCGATCGGCGGCCCCGTCGAAGGCACTCGGGTGTACGTGCTCGACACCCGCATGCATCCGGTGCCGGTGGGCGTGCCGGGCGAGCTGTACCTGACCGGTGCCCAGTTGGCCCGCGGCTACGAGGCCCGCCCCGACCTGACCGCGGAGCGGTTCGTGGCGAGCCCGTTCGGCGGCGGTGAGCGGATGTACCGAACCGGCGACCTGGTTCGCTGGAGTCCGTCGGGTGAGCTGGAGTTCCTGGGCCGCACCGACTTCCAGGTCAAGCTGCACGGCCTGCGGATCGAACTGGGCGAGGTCGAGGCCGCACTCGCCGCGCATCCGGACGTGCGGCAGTCCGTCGCCGCAGTGGTCGACACCGCCGCGGGAACGCATCTGGTCGGCTACGTGACGGTGACCCCCGGCTCCGACGTGGACGTCACAGAGGTGACCGCCGCCGCGGCCGCACAGTTGCCTGCATACATGGTGCCGACCCGGATCATGGTTCTCGACGAGTTCCCCGTGAACTCGTCCGGCAAGGTCGACCGGAAGGCGCTGCCCGCACCGGCGTTCGAAGCGAAGGAGTTCAGGGCGCCGACGACACCGGTCGAACAGACCGTCGCCGACGTGTTCGCCGACGTGCTCGGCGCAGGTCGGGTCGGCCTCGACGACGACTTCTTCGACCTCGGCGGCAACTCGCTGATCGCGATGCAGGTCGCTTCGCGGCTCGGCGCCGCGCTCGACACCACGGTGCCGGTTCGGGCGATCTTCGACGACGCCACCGTCGCCGGCCTGGCCGCTCGGGTCGGGCATCTGGCCGGGCGAGGTCGTCGGCCGGAGCTGGTCGCACAGGAGCGCCCCGAGCGGATTCCGCTGTCCCTCGCGCAGTCCCGGATGTGGTTCCTCAACCGGTTCGATTCGGATTCCGCTGCGTACAACATTCCTGCGGCGATCCGGCTCTCCGGTGAGTTGGACGCGGATGTGCTTCGCACCGCTGTCGCCGACGTGGTCGCACGGCACGAGGTGCTGCGCACCGTGTACCCCGAGTCGGCCGACGGGCCGGTCCAGGTGGTCGTCCCCGCAGCGGACGCGATGCCGGACCTGGTTCCCGTCACCGTGCCCGAGTCCGAGGTGACCGCCGTTGTCGGTGCGTTCCTGCAGGGCGGGTTCGACGTGACCACCGACGTGCCGGTTCGTGCGCTCCTGCTTCGGATCGATCGTCCGGACACGGAGATCGAACACGTGCTGGCGGTGGTGGTCCACCACATCTCGGCGGACGGCGCGTCGATGGCGCCCTTCACCCGGGACCTGATGGTGGCCTACGCGGCCCACTCGGCGGGGCAGGCCCCGGAGTGGGCGCCGCTGCCGGTGCAGTACGCGGACTTCGCGTTGTGGCAGCGGGACGTACTCGGCTCCGAATCGGACCCGCAGTCGCTGATCTCGACCCAGCTGGACTACTGGAAGGCGGCGCTCGCCGGCCTGCCCGACCAGCTCGACCTGCCGACGGACCGGCCGCGGCCCCCGGTGCAGTCGTATCACGGTGGCCGGGTGCACTTCGACGTCGACGCGGACCTGCATCGCCGGCTCGCCGAGTTCGCCCGAACCCAGGGCACGACGCTGTTCATGGTGGTCCACGCCGCCTACGCGGCCCTGCTGGCCCGGGTCTCCGGCACCGGTGACATCGCGGTCGGCACCCCGTTCGCCGGCCGTGGCGAGGCCGCGCTCGACGAGATGATCGGCATGTTCGTCAACACCCTCGTCCTCCGCACCGAGGTGGACGCGGCGATGACGTTCACCGATCTGCTCGGGAGTGTCCGCGACACCGATCTGGGCGCCTTCGGTAACGCGGACGTGCCGTTCGAGCGTCTGGTGGAGGTGATCAACCCGACCCGGTCCACGGCACGGCATCCGCTGTGCCAGGTGGGCTTCTCGTTCCAGAACATCGCCGCGACGAGTTTCGAACTGCCGGGCCTGTCCATCTCCGCGGTCGACTTCGAGTCCGAGATCTCACAGTTCGATCTGCACCTGATCGTCGCCGACGCGTACGACGGCACCGGGAGCCCGGTGGGAATGTCGGCCGGTATCTCCTACGCCACAGCCCTGTTCGACCCGGAGACGGTCGAGAAGCTGGCGGCCCGGTTCGTCCGCCTACTCGAGGCGATCGTCGCTGATCCGTCGGCGGTGGTCGGCGACGTCGAGTTGCTCGACGAGGCCGAGTCCGGCCGGATGCTGGGAGACTGGAACGCGACGGACGAATCGGTTCCGGATGTGTCCCTGGTGGAGTTGTTCGACGCCCAGGTGGCGCGGACGCCCGATGCTCCGGCGTTGGTGTTCGAGGGTGAGACGCTGACCTACGCGCAGTTCGACGCGCGGGTGAACCGGTTGGCGCGCAGGTTGATAGGTGAGGGTGTCGGCCCGGAATCTCTGGTCGGTCTGGCCGCGCGCCGGTCGTTCGACCTGATGGTCGGCATGTACGCCATCGTCAAGGCCGGCGGCGCGTATGTGCCGATCGATCCCGACCATCCGGCCGACCGGATCGCGCTGGTGCTCGAGTCGGCAGCCCCGACGGTGGTGCTCACCCGCACCGCGGACGCGATCTCGCTGCCCGGGCAGGTGCGGGCTCTCGCGATCGACACCGTCGACCTGTCCGGCGTCGACGCGGCTCCGGTCACCGACGCGGACCGGCGCGCACCGTTGCGGACCGGGAACCCGGCGTACGTGATCTTCACGTCGGGCTCGACGGGACGGCCCAAGGGCGTCTCCGTGTCTCACGCCGCCGTCGTCAACCAGATGGTGTGGAAGCAGGCGGAATACGCCCTCGGGACGAAGGATGCGGTGCTGCTCAAGACCGCCGCCACCTTCGACCTGTCGGTGTGGGAGTTCTGGTGGGCGCTGCAGACCGGTGCCCGGCTCGTGATCGCCCGCCCCGACGGACACCAGGACCCGGGCTACCTGCTCGATCTGATGACCCGCGAGTCGGTGACGACCCTGCACGCTGTGCCGTCGATGCTGTCGATGCTGTTGTCCGACAGCGGCGCCGGGTTCCCCGAGTCGGTGACCCGCGTGCTGGCGATCGGCGAGGCGTTGCCGGCGGAGACCGCCGCGCGACTCCGGGCGGCCAGCAGTGCCCGGCTCGACAACCTGTACGGGCCGACGGAGGCCGCGGTCTCGGTGACCGCGTATCGCACTCGCGAAACCGACACTCTCACCGTGCCGATCGGTGTCCCCGAGTGGAACACCCAGGTGTTCGTACTCGATTCGCGGCTGCACCCGGTCCCGGCCGGCGTCGCCGGTGAGCTGTACCTGGCAGGTGCGCAGCTCGCGCGCGGCTACTTCGGCCGCCCCGACCTGACCTCGGATCGGTTCGTGGCCAACCCGTTCGCCGGTGGCGTGCGGATGTACCGCACCGGTGACATCGTGCGGTGGAACTCGGACGGGAACCTCGAGTACCTCGAGCGCGCCGACTTCCAGGTCAAGGTGCGCGGATTCCGCATCGAGCTCGGGGAGATCGAGTCCGCGCTCCGCGCCCGACCCGGCGTCACCGAGGCGGTCGTGGTGGCCCGGGACGACGCGCCCGGGGGCACCCAGCTCGTCGGCTACGTCGTCGGTGACGGACTCGACGGATCCGAGATCCGCAGCGCGATCACGGGCGCCGTGCCGTCGTACATGGTGCCGGCGGTGGTGATGGTGCTCGACGCGATGCCGTTGAGCGTGAACGGCAAGGTGGAGCGGAGGGCACTGCCGGCGCCGGAGTTCGCGGCGAAGGAGTACCGGGCGCCGTCGACCGAGGCGGAGACGGTCGTCGCCACCGTGATCGAGCAGGTACTCGGCGTCGACCGGGTCGGCCTGGACGACGACTTCTTCGAGCTGGGTGGCAACTCGCTGATCGCGACGCAGGTCGCCGCACGGCTGAGCGCGGCACTGGACACCCGGGTGCACGTTCGGGTGCTGTTCGAGGCCCCGGTCGTCGAAACCCTCGCCGCCCGAATCGAATCCGAGACCGGTGACGGCGACCGAGTCGAGCTGGTCGCGCGTCCGCGGCCGGAGCGGATTCCGTTGTCGGTGGCTCAGCAGCGGTTGTGGTTCCTGGGACAGTTGGACCCGGAGTCGTCGGCATACAACATTCCGGCGGCGGTGCGGTTGACCGGGGCACTGGACGTGGATGCACTGCGGTCTGCGATCGGTGACGTGCTGGAGAGGCACGAGGCGTTGCGGACGGTGTATCCGGAATTCGAGGGCAACGGCACCCAGGTGGTGCTGCCGGTCTCGTCGGTCCCGGTGGCGTTGGAACCGGTCGATGTGGTCGAGGCGGACCTGCTCGGTGCGGTCGTCGGGCTGTTCGGGACGGCGTTCGACCTGACGGCGGAGGTGCCGCTGCGGGTCGCGCTGTACCGGCTCGGCGGCGACGAGCACGTGTTGGCGCTGGTGGTGCACCACATCGGTGCCGACGGCTGGTCTACCAGGCTGCTGGTGCAGGATCTGATGGTGGCGTACGCGGCCCGACAGGCCGGCCTGGCGCCGGGCTGGGATCCGCTGCCGGTGCAGTACGCGGACTACGCGCTGTGGCAGCGGGAGGTGCTCGGTTCCGAGGACGACGACGCGTCGTTGATCAGTCGTCAGCTCGGGTTCTGGACGGACGCGCTCGACAATCTGCCCGATGTGCTCGAGTTGCCGACGGATCGTCCGCGGCCGGCGCTGGCGTCGAACCGGGGTGCGGTGCACGACTTCGAGATCGACCGGGAGCTGCACGCCGCGGTGGATGCGCTCGCCCGGCAGCAGCGGGCCACCGCGTTCATGGTGGTGCACGCCGCGGTCGCGGTGCTGCTGGCCCGGCTCACCGGCACCGGTGACATCGCCGTCGGTTCACCGGTCGCGGGCCGTGGTGAGCAGGCGCTCGACGACCTGGTCGGCATGTTCGTCAACACTCTCGTGTTGCGGACGCCGGTCGACGGTGCGCAGTCGTTCACGGCTGTTCTCGACTCGGTGCGGGAGGCGGATCTGGCGGCGTTCGCGAACGCCGATGTGCCGTTCGAACGGCTGGTCGAGGCGCTCAATCCGGTTCGTTCGCAGTCGCACTCGCCGTTGTTCCAGGTGTCGCTGGCGTTCCAGAACCTCGGCGGCAGCGCGCTGGAGCTGGACGGGTTGCGGGTCGCACCGGTGGAACCCGATGTGGTTCCGGCCCGGTTCGATCTCGAGTTCGCGTTCGCCGACGCCTACGACGACGGTCGGCCCGCGGGGATCGGTGCGCGGCTGACGTACGCGACGGACCTGTTCGACGCGGCGACCGCGGCGCGGTTCGCGGAGGCGCTGGCACAGATTCTGCGGCAGGTGACGGCCGATCCGGCCCTGCCGGTCGGTGATGTCGAGATCGTGCCTGCCGCGGATGCGGAGTTGATGCTCGAGGCGTGGAACGCGACGGATGCGGCGGTGCCTGCGGGCACTCTCGTGGATCTGCTCGTCGCGACCGCGCAGGACCGAGCGGACGCGCCAGCAGTGACCTTCGACGGTGCGACGGCGACATTCGGGGAGTTCTCCGGTCGGGTCAACGCGCTCGCGCGGCAGTTGATCTCGATCGGTGTCGGTCCGGAGTCCACCGTCGTCGTTGCGGCGCGGCGCTCGGCCGAGATGCTGGTGGCGATGCACGCGGTGATGACCGCCGGAGGGGCGTACGTGCCGGTGGATCCGGATCAGCCGGTGGAACGGCTCGAGTCGGTGTTCGACATCGCACGACCGGTGTGTGTGCTGACCACCGCGCGGGACGCGGTCGATCTGCCGCCCGGCCTCCCGGTGGTCGAGGTGGATCGGTTCGTCGAGTCCGCGTGGGCCGGGTCTGTGGTGACCGATGCCGAGCGGGTCGGTCCGCTGCGGCCGGAGAATGCGGCGTACGTGATCTTCACGTCCGGTTCGACCGGTGTGCCGAAGGGTATTTCGGTCAGTCACGCGGCGATCGTGAACCAGTTGAGCTGGTTCGTCGACGAGTACCGGGTAACCGCGGACGACGTGCTGCTGCAGAAGACTCCGGTGGTGTTCGACCCGTCGCTGTGGGAATTGTTCGTGCCGTTCGTCGCCGGTGCACACCTGGTGATCGCGGCGCCGGACGGGCACCGCGACTCGCGGTACCTGACCGAGGTGTGCCGTGAGTACGGCGTCACGATCCTCGGGTTCGTGCCGTCGATGCTGGCGGCGTTGGTGGCAGACGGTGAGAACGCGCTGCCGCCCTCGGTGCGGGCGCTGCAGTTGGCCGGTGAGGCGTTGAGCCCGGAGCTGGCGGCCCGGACGATCGAGGCGTGGGGCGTCGGGGTCGACAATGCGTACGGTCCCGCGGAGACGACATTGACTTCGGTGCACTATTGGTGCGACGGGTCGGAGTCGGACACGATGCCGATCGGTGTGCCGGTGTGGAACATGCAGGCGTACGTGCTGGACACGCGTCTGCATCCGGTTCCGCTCGGAGTGGCCGGCGAGTTGTACCTGGCCGGCGGCCAGGTGTCGCGCGGCTATCACGGACGGGCGGATCGGACGGCGGAGCGGTTCGTCGCCAATCCGTTCGGTGACGGTGGTTCGGTGATGTACCGCACCGGTGACCTCGCCCGCTGGCGCGGCGATGGACAGCTGGAGTACCTGGGGCGCACCGACTTCCAGGTGAAGCTGCGTGGTCAGCGGATCGAGCTGGGCGAGATCGAGTCCGCGCTCGAACGCATCGACGGCGTCTCGCAGGCCGTGGTCGTGCTCGACTCGAGTGGTTCGGCCGGCGACCGGCTGGTCGGGTATGTCGTGCCGGTCGCCGGTGCCGAGTTGGTCGGTGGTGACCTGCGGACCGCGGTGGCAGCGGCGTTGCCCGCGTACATGGTGCCGTCGACGGTGATGGTCCTCGCCGAGTTCCCGCTCAATACCAGTGGGAAGCTCGACAGGAAGAAGCTGCCGGCTCCGATTTTCGAGACCCGGGCCTTCCGTGCCCCCGCGACTCCGGCCGAGGAGCTGGTCGCGGAGGTCTTCACGGAGGTCCTCGAGGCCGGTCGGGTTGGTGCGGACGACGACTTCTTCGAGCTGGGAGGCAACTCGCTCATCGCGATGCGGGTGGTGTCCGTGCTGTCGGCACGGGTGGACGGCCGGGTGTCGGTGCGTGACCTGTTCGATGCGCCGACCGTTGCAAGTCTCGCCACCCGGGTCGAGCGTGCCCGCGGCGCGGGGCGCCGGGAGGCGCTCGTCGCGATGCCGCGTTCGGAGCGGACCGTGCCGCTGTCGCTGGCTCAGCAGCGGATGTGGTTCCTCAACAGGTTCGATCCCTCCTCGGCCGCGTACAACATCCCGATCGCGCTGCGGCTGAGCGGCGCACTGGATCTCGAGTTGCTCGGCGCCGCGGTCGGCGATCTCATCGCTCGGCACGAGGTGCTGCGGACGGTGTACCCGGACACGGCCGACGGCCCGGTCCAGGTGGTCCTTCCCGCGGACAAGGCGATTCCGGATCTCGATCCGGTCCCGCTCTCCGAAGAGGACGTCATCCCGGCGGTCGGCGAGTTCCTGTCGACCGGGTTCGACGTGACCGCCACTGTCCCGATCCGGGTGCGTCTGTATCGCGTGGAGGAGGACGAGCATGTGCTCGTCATCGCCATCCACCACATCTCCGGCGACGGCTACTCGGTTGCGCCGCTGACCCGTGACCTGATGACTGCCTACCTCGCGCGCAGCGCGGGATCGGCGCCGCAGTGGGCGCCGCTTCCGATCCAGTACGCGGACTACGCGCTGTGGCAGCATCGGGTCCTGGGCGCGGAAAGCGACCCGGAATCGCTGATGCACCAGCAGCTCGACTACTGGAAGTCGGCGCTCGACGGGTTGCCGGATCAGCTCGACCTGCCGGCGGACCGGCCGCGCCCGTCGGTGCAGTCGTACCAGGGCGGGAGGGTGACGGTCTCGGTCGACGCCGAACTGCACCGAGCTCTCGACGAGCTCGCCCGCTCCCACGGCTCGACGATGTTCATGGTCGTGCACGCTGCCTTCGCGGTGCTGCTGGCGCGACTGTCCGGGACTTCGGACATCGCCGTCGGCACCCCGTTCGCCGGTCGTGACGAGGCGGCAGTCGACGACCTGATCGGCATGTTCGTAAACACCCTCGTGTTCCGGACCCACGTCGACCCGGCGTCGGCCTTCACCGACCTGCTCTCGGAGGTCCGCGAGACGGACCTCGGCGCCTTCGGCAATGCGGATGTGCCGTTCGAACGTCTCGTGGAGGTGCTCAACCCGACGCGGTCCACGGCGCGGCATCCGCTCTGCCAGGTGGGCTTCTCGTTCCACAACATGGCGGCGAGCGAGTTCACCTTGCCGGGTCTGCGGATCGCCCCCGTTGAGTTCGACGTCGAGGTCTCGCAGTACGACCTGCACCTGTCGGTGACCGACATGCGCGCAGCGGACGGTGAACTGGATGGGATGACGACGTCGCTGACGTACGCGACGGCGCTGTTCGACCGAGAGACCGCGCAGGACGTCGCAGACCGATTCGTCCGGGTGCTGACGGCCGTGGTTGCGAACCCGGACGTGGTGGTCGGCGATATCGAGATGCTCGACGCGGTCGAGCGTCGACAGGTGATCACGGAATGGAACGACTCGGTGCACGCGGTGCCCGGCGATGAACTGCTCCTCGACCGGTTCCGTGCTCGGGCGGCGGCGACTCCGGACGCGGTGGCGGTCGTGTACGAGGGACAGTCGTTGACCTACGGCGAGTTCGCAGGCCGCGTCAACCGTCTCGCGCGCCGGCTGATCGCGTCCGGTGTCGGTCCGGAATCGCTTGTGGCGTTGGCAATCCGACGGTCGCTCGACCTCGTCGTCGGAATGTACGCCGTGGTCGAGGCCGGTGGCGCATACGTGCCGATCGACCCGGACCACCCGGCGGAGCGGATCGGCCACATCCTCGACACCGCGGATCCGGTGGTGGTCCTGACCACCGCCAGGGACGGGTTCGCGGTCGCGGGGGACCGGTCCGTGCTGTGTATCGACACGGTCGATGTGTCGGGTGAGTCGGATGCGCCGGTTTCGGATGTGGACCGGGTGCGGCCGCTGTGGCCCACCCACCCGGCGTACGTGATCTTCACCTCGGGATCGACGGGCAAGCCCAAGGGCGTCGCGGTCCCGCACGGTGCGATCGTGAACCAGATGCACTGGATGGCAGCCGAATACGGCCTGTGCGCGGATGACGTGTACCTGCAGAAGACGGCCACGACGTTCGACGTGTCGTTGTGGGGCTACTTCCTGCCGCTCCGCGCGGGCGGCACGCTGGTCGTCGCCACCCATGACGGACACCGCGATCCGGCGTACGTGGCCGAGACGATCGGCCGACACGGCGTGACACTCACCGACTTCGTGCCGTCGATGCTGACGGTTTTCGCGGAGTACGCGCCTGCCGACGCGCTCGGTTCCCTGAGGGACGTGTTCGTCATCGGCGAGGCGTTGCCCGCGGAAACGGTGCGCGCTTTCGCCGCGGTGTCGTCGGCACGCATCCACAACCTGTACGGCCCGACGGAGGCCGC
The DNA here is from genome assembly GCF_053604015.1 of Rhodococcus sp. NPDC004095. Taxonomy (NCBI): domain Bacteria; kingdom Bacillati; phylum Actinomycetota; class Actinomycetes; order Mycobacteriales; family Nocardiaceae; genus Rhodococcus; species Rhodococcus sp. NPDC004095. Next base: position 116,281 of record NZ_JBSGGS010000004.1, on the reverse strand, counting down.
GGTGTCGATCACCTACGCCGACGTGACCGACACGGTGGCCGGCGGCGCGGTGTCGATCGGTCGTCCGCAGTGGAACTCGCAGACGTATGTCCTCGACTCGCGACTGCAGCCGGTACCTGCCGGGGTCCCGGGTGAGCTCTACCTGGCGGGTGCCCAGTTGGCACGCGGTTACCACGGTCGGGTGGACCTGACGTCGGATCGGTTCGTGGCCAACCCGTTCTCCACTGCGGGGGAGCGGATGTACCGGACGGGTGACCTCGTCGCCTGGGGCAAGGACGGTGCGCTGAGCTACATCGGCCGCACCGACTTCCAGGTGAAGTTCCGCGGACAGCGGATCGAGCTGGGTGACATCGAGTCGGCGCTGCTGACGCATCCGTCGGTCCTGCAGGCCGCCGTGACGGTGGTGGAGACGCCGAACGGCGACCACCTCGTCGGCTATCTGGTGCCCACACCGGAGGGGGCCCTCGACCTCGACGAGGTCAAGACCCACGCCGCGCGCTCGCTGCCGTCCTACATGATTCCGTCGGCGCTCACCGTCCTCGATGCGTTCCCGCTGAACTCGTCGGGCAAGCTGGACCGGAAGGCGTTGCCGGAGCCGGTGTTCGAGGCGCGCACCTTCCGGGCACCGGTCACCACGACCGAGATCGTCGTCGCGATGGTGTTCGCCGAGACCCTCGGAGTCGAACAGGTCGGGCTCGACGACGACTTCTTCGACCTCGGCGGCAACTCGCTGATCGCAGCGAAGGTCACCGCCCGGCTCGGTGTCGCGCTCGATGCCACCGTGCCGCTTCGCGTGCTGTTCGAGGCATCGGCGGTCGAGTCGCTTGCGGCGCGGATCGATGCCGGAGGGGGAGCGGGGCAGCGGGTTGCGCTAATCGCGCGGCCCCGCCCCGACCGGATTCCGCTGTCGCTGGCGCAACGACGGATGTGGTTCCTCAACCGACTCGAACCGGGCTCGGCGGTCAACAACATTCCGGCGGCGATCCGGCTGTCGGGTGCGCTGGACGTCGACGCCCTCGGGGCGGCGATCGCCGACGTCATCGGCAGGCACGAGGTGCTTCGCACCGTGTATCCCGACAGGGTGGACGGGCCGGAGCAGATCGTGCTGCCTGCCGACCGGGTGTCGCTCGACCTCGTTCCGGTCGATGTCGCCGATGACGCGGTGCTCGCGGAGGTTCTCCAGACGGTGACCGTCGGCTTCGACGTCACGACCGAGGTGCCGTTCCGTGCAAGGCTGCTGCGCACCGCGCAGCGCGATGGAAACGATGCCGACTACGTCCTCGTTGTTGTCGTCCACCACATCGCCTCGGATGGCGCATCGGTGGCGCCGCTGGTCCGGGACGTCGCAGTCGCGTACGCCGCGCGAAGCGCGGGGCAGGCGCCGGCATGGGCTCCCCTGGCGGTGCAGTACGCCGACTACACGCTCTGGCAGCGTGAGGTGCTCGGGTCCGAGGACGACCCCGAGTCGCAGGTGTCGCGGCAGCTCGCCCACTGGCAGAGGGCGCTGGACGGACTTGTCGAACAGCTGGATCTGCCCGCCGACCGGCCGCGGCCTGCCGTCGCATCGAATCTCGGACGGACGTACGGGTTCTCGATCGACGCGAGTGTCGAGGCCGGACTGAACAGGGTGGCCCGGGAGCACCGGTCGACGTTGTTCATGGTGGTTCACTCGGCGCTGGCGGTGCTGTTGGCGCGGCTGTCCGGCACATCCGACATCGCGATCGGCACGCCGATCGCCGGCCGAGCGGACGCTGCACTCGACGACGTGGTCGGCATGTTCGTGAACACGCTGGTGCTGCGGACCGAGGTGGACGCCGCGGAGTCGTTCGGCGGGTTGCTGGCGCGGGTCCGGGACACGGATCTGCAGGCGTTCGCACACGCGGACGTGCCGTTCGAACGGTTGGTCGAGGTGCTCAACCCGGCTCGTTCGCAGGCGCGCCATCCGCTGTTCCAGGTGATGCTGGCCTTCCAGAACCTGGCGCCGACGAGTCTGGAACTGCCGGGGCTGGCAATGTCCGGGGTCGACTTCGACGCCGCGTTGGCGAAGTTCGACCTGCAGCTGACGCTGGTGGAGGGCGCCGGCGAGGGCGACATGAGTGCCGCGTTCACGTACGCGACGGATCTGTTCGACGAGGCGACGATCGCGTCGTTCGCGGAACAGTTCGAGCAGGTCCTGCGGGCGATCGTCGAGGACACGTCCACCGCGGTCGGCGATGTCGAGGTGCTCGACGAGGCCGAGCGCGAGCGGGTTCTGGGGTGGTCGCGCGGTCCCCGTGTCCCCGGGACCGAGACGTCACTGCTCGGGCGGTTCGCCGCCCGGGTCGACGTGGCTCCGGACGCAGCGGCAGTGGTGTGCGGCGACGAGTCGGTCACCTACGCGGAGCTCGACCGGCGTTCGACGGAGCTGGCCTGCACGCTCATCGAACGCGGCGTCGGCGTCGATGACGTCGTCGGGGTGATGCTGCCGAGGTCGGTGTCGTGGATCGTGTCGATGATCGCGGTGTGGAAGGCGGGTGCAGCCTACGCGCCGATCGACCCCTCGCACCCCGCAGACCGTGTCGAGTCGATCCTGATCGACACGGCGGCGCGCTGCGTGATCGGCGCGGCCGATCGGGAACTGGCGGTTCCGGTGATCGCACCCGACGCTGTCACCGGGCACACGGCGACGCACCCGACCGACCGGTGGTGCGACGAGCACGCGGGCCGCCGGCTGGGTTACGTCATCTCGACGTCGGGCTCGACGGGCAAGCCGAAGCCGACGCTCGTTCCGATGGCGGGTATCGAGAACACCGTGGCGTGGTACGAGGGCGAGCTTCCCGCCGAGGGCGGACTGTTGATCGCGTCGTCGCCGAGTTTCGACCTGACCCAGAAGAATGTGTGGGCGGCGCTGGCGGGAGGCCGGTCGGTGCATCTCGCCACGGACGGTTTCGATCCCCGGGAGATCCTGGCGATCGTCGCCGGTGGCGGTGTCCGGGTGGCGAACATGTCGCCCAGTGCCTTCGAGGCGGTCGTCGACGGAGATGCCGACGGCGCGCTGGCGGCACTCGACGTGGTGTTCCTCGGCGGTGAGCCGATCAACGTCGGCAGACTCGCGGTACTGATGGAATCCGGTGTGCGCGTGGTCAACAGCTACGGACCCACCGAGGCATCGGACGTGGTGTCGTTCCAGGCCGCATCCGTCGACGATGTTGCCGGAGTACCGATCGGACGCCCGGTGCCGAACCTCGACCTGTTCGTCCTCGATCGCCGGTTGAACATCGTTCCGGCCGGTGTGGAGGGCGAGCTGTACGTCGGTGGTGTGGGCGTCGGACGCGGCTACGGCGGAAGGTTCGACCTGACATCCGACCGATTCGTCGCCAATCCGTTCGGGGAGCCCGGCGACCGGATGTACCGCACCGGTGACCTGGTGCGGTGGAACCGCGAAGGGGCACTCGAGTACATCGGGCGCACCGACTTCCAGGTGAAGCTGCGTGGACTGCGCATCGAGCTCGGCGAGATCGAGGCGGTGCTGCTCGCTCACGACGCGGTCGCCAGGGCCGTCGTTCTGGTGCACGGCGACGACACCGGCGATCGGCTGGTCGGCTATGTCGTCGCCGAGCCCGGTGTCGCGGTCGAAGCACTCGACCTGCGGTCCTGGATGGGCGCGCGGTTGCCGTCGTACATGGTGCCCTCGGTGGTGACGGTTCTCGACGAGTTGCCGCTCAACGCCAACGGCAAGGTGGACCGGAAGGCGCTGCCGGCGCCGGTCTTCGTCGCGACGGAGTACCGGGCACCGTCCACCGCCGAGGAACAGCTGGTGGCCGCGGCGATCGCGGAGGTCGTGGGAATCGAGCGAGTCGGTCTCGACGACAACTTCTTCGACGTCGGCGGCAACTCGCTCATCGCCACGAAGATCGTGTCCAGACTGACCTCGGAACTCGGATTCGAGGTGCCGCTGGTCTGGCTGTTCGCGGAGGCGACGACGGAAGCGTTGGCGGCGCGAATCGCATCTGCGCGGTCCGGCGAGATCGAGCTCCTCGGCGCGGATGCGTTCGGAGTCGTGCTGCCGATCCGGGAGGGGCGCGATCGACCGCTGTTCTGCGTCCATCCGGTCGTCGGCCTCTCGTGGGCCTTCGCCGGGCTGGCGCAGAACCTCGATCCGACACGTGGTGTCTACGGGCTGCAGTCGCCCGCACTGAGCGGCGACGGAGCCGTACCCGATTCGATCGAGGCGTGGGCGGAGCGGTACGTCCGGGAGATCCGCGCGGTGCAGCCGACCGGTCCGTACAACATTCTCGGTTGGTCGCTCGGCGGCGTCATCGCGCACGCGATGGCGGTGCAGTTGCAGGCGGAGGGCGAGGAGGTGGCCCTGCTGTCGATGATGGACAGCTTCGCTGCCGCGGGACTCCAGCATGCCGCGGAGATCGAGGCGGATCCGGCCGTCGAGCCGGCCGCCCCGACCGCGCGGGACCTGTTTGCGCTGGTGCTGCCGGGCGTCGACCTCGACGGACCCGCAGTCGAGGGCGACCTGACCGCTGGCGCTGTTGCGGAGTTGGTGGCCGGGCTGCCCGAGCCCTTCAACGGGCTCGGCGCCGATCGGATTGCGGCGGCGATGGCGGCAGCGGAGACCTCGATGGCGCTGTCCGCGGCCTACGAGCCCGCACAGTTCAAGGGTGATCTCGTGTACTTCACCGCGATGCAGGACGATCCGACCGGAGTGCGGGGGGTGTCGACCTGGGAACGGGTGATCGGTGGTCGCATCCACAATCACCCCATCGACACCACCCACTGGACGATGGCGTCGCCGGCGGCGTTGACGCGGATCGCGGCTGTTCTCACCGAGACGTGGGCGTCGGACGAAGGTCGTGGGTGAGGCCCGGCGCAGTAGCGGATCGTGAAGTGACGAGGGCGAAGACCGTGACAGTGCCGGCACGACAGTCGGTACGGTGAAACGAAAGGCAGTACCGCAGTGAGCAATCCGTTCGACGATGAGGCTGGAACGTTCTACGTGCTGGTGAACGAGGAGGGGCAGCATTCGCTGTGGCCCGCGTTCGCCGACGTGCCGGCGGGGTGGTCGACCGTGCACGGTGAGGCGTCACGCCAGTCGTGTGTCGAGTATGTCGAGGCCAACTGGACGGACATGCGTCCGAAGAGCCTGATCGCCGCGATGGCGGCCGATGCCGACAAGGTGGCCCTCGGCGGCTGACCGCGGAGAACGGGAAGGGGCTCCAGCCATTCGGCTGGAGCCCCTTCCCGTTCTCGCTGACGGTCCCCGGGTGGTCAGGCGAGGGCCTGATCGTGCACGCCGCGGACGGCGCGTCCGGATGGGTCGGCCATTGCTGCGAACTCGGGGTCCCATTCGAGGGCTGCGGGGGTGGAGCAGGCGATGGACTTGCCGCCGGGGACGGTGGCGGCGGGTGCGGCACCGGCGTAATGGCGTTCGAAGATGGTGCGGTAGAGGAACGCTTCCTTGGAGGCGGGGGTGTTGTGGGGGAAGCGTTCGGAGGCCGTGGCGAAATCCTCGTCGGTCACCATGATCTCGGCGTGGTCCTTGAGGCCGTCGATCCAGCCGTATCCGACGCCGTCGCTGAACTGTTCCTTCTGTCGCCAGAGGATCTCGTCGGGCAGGGCGCCGACGAAGGCCTCGCGCATCAGGTGCTTCTCGATGCGACCGCCGCCGGCCATCTTGTGTCGTGCGTCCACGCTCATTGCGGTGTCGAGGAAGTCGAGGTCGAGAAACGGAACGCGAGCCTCGACGCCCCAGGCCATCATCGACTTGTTGGCGCGCAGGCAGTCGTAGTAGTGGAGGGCGTCGATCTTGCGAACCGTCTCCTCGTGGAACGCCTCGGCCGACGGCGCCTTGTGGAAGTACAGGTAGCCGCCGAAGATCTCGTCGGCGCCCTCGCCGGAGAGGACCATCTTCACGCCCATCGCCTTGATCCGGCGCGCGAGCAGGAACATGGGCGTCGAGGCGCGAATCGTTGTCACGTCATATGTTTCGATGTGGCGGATCACCTCGGGTAGCGCGTCCAGGCCTTCCTCGAAGGTGTAGACGAAGCCGTGGTGCTCGGTGCCGAGCATGTCCGCGGCCAGTTGCGCGGCGGCGAGGTCAGGGGAGCCCTGGAGCCCGATGGCGAACGAATGCAGTCGCGGCCACCAGGCCTCGGTGCGGCCGTCGTCCTCGATGCGGTCGCGGGCGAACTTGGCGGCGCAGGCGGCGACCAGCGAGGAGTCGAGGCCGCCGGAGAGCAGGACGCCGTAGGGCACGTCGGTCATGAGCTGGCGACGCACGGCCTGTTCGAAGGCGTCGCGCAGCGCTGCCGTGTCAACGTCGGTGCCGGCTGTGGCCTCGTACTCGCGCCACGGTTTCCGGAAGTAGCGCCGCAGCTCCCCGGTGGCGCTGTCGTAGATGTGCCCGGGCGGGAACTGGGCCACGTCGGCGCAGACGTCGGCGAGCGCCTTCATCTCCGACGCCACGAGCAGGTGCCCGTCACTGTCGTGGCCCCAGTAGAGGGGGCACACGCCGATCGGGTCACGGGCGATGAGGACGCGTTGCCGGTCGGCATCCCACAGGGCGAAGGCGAAGATGCCGTTGAGGCGGGAGACGAAGTCGTCGTCGCCGGTGCGGTAGAGCGCGTTGATGACCTCGCTGTCGGAGGCGGTGGTGAAGTCGTAGTCGAGTCCGGCGCGGAGTTCGCGGTGGTTGTAGATCTCGCCGTTGACGGTCAGCGCCAGGTGACCGTCCGTCGAGCGCAACGGTTGTGCGCCGCTGGCGAGGTCGACGATGGCGAGACGCTCGTGGACGAGAATGGCTCCGTCGTCGACGTACACGCCGCTCCAGTCGGGTCCGCGGTGGCGTTGCCGGCGGGACAGTTCGACCGCCCGGGCACGCAGCGCGGCGCGGTCCTCGCCGGGGTTGATGCCGAAGATTCCGAGGATCGAACACACGAGAAATGCACTCCTTGTCGCATGGGGTCCGAAGACGGTGCGCACACCCGTCGGCGCGGACACTGGCCGTCGACATGTCTGTGGGGCGCCTCACACCGCTGCGGTCGCGGTGACACTACCTTTGGGTAGGTACCCGGTGGTCCGGTTTCGCGAACATCCTCTGGACACCTGTCCACCCCTGCTTTGGCGAATGTCGGGCAACTCGAAAGGTAAACCTTCCTTTACAGGGAGGGGCTCGGGCCTGTTCGATGCAGTCATGACCGCAGCCATCGACATCTTCCTGATCCTGCATTTCATCGGACTGGCAGCCATCATCGGCAGCTACATGACCGTGCTCAAGGCGCCGCGGGTGATCCCGGGCATGCTGCACGGCGCCATCCTGCAGGTCGTTTCCGGTCTCGCCCTGGTCGGGCTGAACGAGGCGAACGACGCGGACCTGAACCACATGAAGGTCGGCATCAAGCTCGTCATCGCGATCGTGATCCTGGTCGCAGCGGTGCTGGGGTTGCGCAAGGAGAAGGAGGTGGCCGCGTCCCCGGCCGGTGAGGGGGTGGTCGCGACCGCGACCTCGACCGCGACGCTGGCGCACGTGATCGGCATCCTCGCCGTCGTGAACGTGATCATCGCCGTCGTCTGGTAGTCGGCTCGACAACGGAGAGTGGCCGCGTCCGGGAATCCGGGCGCGGCCACTTTCCGTTGGGTGGCAACGGGGTTCAGTCCCAGATGCCGGTGCTCTCCAGGTGAGCGAGCAGCCGGTCCGCGCCGTCGGCGAAGTGGGCGCGGGTGACGCGGCCCGCCTCCTCCGCGTCACCGGTCTCGAGAGCGGCGATCAGCCGGTCGTGACTGGCGACCGCGGCCTCGCCCCACCGCGGATCCGACGAGTACAGGTGAGCCGGGGTGTAGCGCACCGCGTTGAGCAGGAACCAGGACAGCTTGTTCGCGCCGGCGAGCCGGTTGAGCAGCCGGTGGAACGCGAACTCCAGGTCCTCGACCTGTGCCGTGTCGCCCGTCGTGACGGCCTCGGCGAGCCGGTCCCTGGCATCGCGCATCTCGGCCAGCACCTCGGGGGTGACGGCGGCGGTGGCACGGATCGCGAGCTGCTCGGCGATCTGTCCCTGCAGCCAGAACAGATCGTGGATGTCCGAGCGGGTCAGCGGGGCCACCACGTAGCCGCGGTGTGGCACCAGCTCGACCAGTCCCTCTCCGCGCAGGGTGAGCAGCGCTTCCCGCACCGGGGTCACGCTGACCCCGAGTTCGGCGGCGGTCTCGTCGAGCCGGATGAAGTCCCCGGGCCGGACCCCGCCGGACATGATGACGCCGCGCACGTGCGCCGCGACATCGTCCGACAGTTGTGGCCTGCGACGCAGCGCGCGGTCGTCGGCCTTGCGGGTCGTGGTCATGGGTACTCCTTGGTCACGGCAGTTCAGCATAGGCGCCGGGTTGCGGCCCATCGGTCATGGTCGCGCGGGGTCTACAGCCCGTACGTCTTGCCGATGATGTCGCGCTGGATCTCGCTGGTGCCGCCGAAGATCGTCGAGACGAGGGTGGCACGCACGTGCTTCTCCATGTCGAACTCCGTCGCGTATCCGTAGCCGCCCATCATCTGCATGCCCTCGAGGGCGACCCGCTTGGCCGTCTCGGTGGCCTTGAGCTTGGCCATCGACGCCTCGCGGGCCAGCATCCGGTCGGGGTGGGCGTCGGCCTCGCGCGCCACGCTGTACACCAGCAGTTTGGTGCACTCGATCTCGGTGGCGAGATCGGCGATGCGGTGCCGCAGTGCCTGGAACGAGCCGATCGGCCGGCCGAACTGCTTGCGCTGTGTGACGAAGGCGAGGGTGTCCTCGAAGGCTCGTTCCGCCGTGCCGAGGATCATTGCGGACAGGATCAGCCGTTCGAAGTTCAGTCCCGTCATCAACTGCCGCCAGCCGTTGCCGACCTCGCCGACCACTGCATCCTCGGGCAGGACGCAGTCGGTGAAGTACAGGTCGTTGGTCTCCTTGTGTCCGCCCATCAGTTCGATGCCGCTGATCTTGAGGCCGGGTGTGGTGACAGGGACGTGGAACATCGTCATGCCCTCGTGCTTGCTCTCGCCGCGTGAGGTGCGGGCGACGAGCAGGATGTTCTCCGAGATGTGCGCGTTCGAGCACCACGTCTTCTGTCCGTTGATCAGCCAGCCGTCGGAGGTCTTCTCCGCCTTCGTGCTCAGGTTGCCGACGTCCGATCCCGCCTCCGGTTCCGACATCGAAATCGACTGTGACACACCGCTGACGACGCCGCGCAGCACCGTTTCCTTCTGCTCGGGTGTGCCGAACTTGGCGTACGCTCCGCCGGTGATCAGGGTCGGGCCGATCGCGCCGATCGGTGCCATCCCCCGGGCGGTCTCCTCGAGCAGGATGCACATGTCGACCATCGTCGCGTCCGACCCGCCGTACTCCTCGGGCACCGTCAGGCCGAGCCAGCCGAGGTCGGCCATCTTCTTGTACAGCTCCGGGCTGTGATTGTGCTTGCCGTGGTCGGTGAGCCGGTCCCGCTTCTCCCGGGTGCCGGCCTCGCGCTTGCAGAAGTCGGCGACGGCCTGGGCGAATGCCCGCTGCTCGGTGGTGAATTCGACGCTCATCGGTGTGATCTCCCCTGCGAGGTGATGGATTGCGTGGCGTGAACGGTGGCCGGGCTCTTGCCCGCCGCTCCGGCACGGCCTACTGTGACGCCCACGACAGTACGACAAATCAAATATATGTGATGTGATTCCGGTTCGGAAGGGTGCGAGTAGGCAAGGATCGAGGCACGCCGAGCGACGCGGAACCCGCGTGCGCGCACCTTCCACACGACCGGCCAGCCGACCGCGCCACACCGATGGAGGAATGCCCCCATGTCCCAGCGGACCGACCGCAAGCCGAGCAAGACCGAGGCGCCCGCCCACGCCGCCCCGGACACCTTCACCTCACTGGACCCGCGGACGGGTGACGTGCTGGCCGAGTATCCGGTGCACGACGCCGAACAGGTCGCGCAGGCGGTGGAACGGGCAGGTGACGCCGCGGTGTGGTGGGCGGACCTCGGATTCGACGGCCGCAAGAAGTGGCTGCAGAAGTGGAAGTCCGCAATCGCCTCGGACGCCCAGTCCCTCGCGGCGGTGATCGCCGCCGAGACCGGAAAACCGGTCGACGACGCGATCCTCGAGATCATGCTCGCTGTCGAGCACCTGGACTGGGCGTCGAAGAACGCGGCAAAGGTACTGGGGCGCAAGAAGGTGTCGTCCGGTCTGGTCAGTGCGAATCAGGAGTCCACGCTGCGATACCAGCCGCTCGGGGTCGTCGGCGTGATCGGGCCGTGGAACTACCCGGTCTACACGCCGATGGGGTCGATCTCCTACGCGCTGGCGGCGGGCAACGCGGTGGTGTTCAAGCCCAGCGAACTCACCCCCGGTGTCGCGGTGTGGTTGGCCGACAAGTGGAACTCACTCGTCCCGAACCAGCCGGTGCTCCAGGTCGTGACCGGGCTCGGCGCGACCGGTGGGGCGCTGGTCGAGGCGGGGGTCGACAAGGTCGCCTTCACCGGGTCCGGCCCGACCGCGAAGAAGGTGATGGCCGCCTGCGCGAAGACCCTGACGCCACTGGTCGCCGAGTGCGGCGGCAAGGACGCGATGCTCGTCGCGGCCGACGCCGATCTCGACGCCGCCGCGGATTTCGCGGTGTTCGGCGGCATGGGCAATGCCGGCCAGACCTGCGCCGGCGTCGAGCGGATCTTCGTCGCCGACGCGGTGTACGACACGTTCGTCCGGAAGATGACCGAGAAGGCCACCCGGTTGCGGCCGGGCGGCGAGTCCGGCGCCTCCTACGGGCCGATGACCCTCGACCGGCAGAACGACGTGGTGCGCGGACAGGTCGAGGACGCCCTCGACAAGGGCGCCCGCGCCGTGCTCGGCGGGCGGGAATCGCTGCACGCGCCGTACATCGAACCGGTGATCCTCGCGGACGTGCCGGAGGACAGCACCGCGATGACCGAGGAGGCCTTCGGCCCGATCGTCGCGGTGAACCGGATGCGTGACCTCGAGGACGGCGTCGAGAAGGCGAACCGTTCCAGCTACGGACTCGGCGCATCGATCTTCACGAAGGACAAGGCCAAGGCGCTGCAGGCCGCCGAGCGCCTGCGCACGGGCATGGTCTCGATCAACTCGGTGCTCGGATTCGCGGGCGTCCCGTCGCTGCCGTTCGGCGGTGTCGGCGAGTCCGGCTTCGGCCGGATCCACGGCGCCGACGGCCTCCGCGAGTTCGCCCGCCCGAAGGCGGTGACGCGGCAGAAGTTCAAGGCCCCGCTGAACCTGCTGACAATGGAACGCAAGGCGCGGGACATGAAGATCGCGGCCTGGATGCTGCGCACCATGCACGGCCGGGGGTAGCGAGGTGTTCCTCATCGACGGCGGAAAGGCGCCGCGGGGCCGGTACGGCTGGTTGCACCGGATCGAGACCCTCGACCCCGTCCGCGACCACCAGGAGATCCACCGGATCACGGCCGGATTCGAGTTCCCCTGGGACTACACCCGGGCGCTCGAGTTCGCGCTGTTCCGCACCTACTGTGTGCCGAGCATCGCCGAACTGCTCAAACGCACCGGTGAGTTCGAGAACCGCCCGCAGAAGCGGTACGACGACACCTCGCTCCTGATGGCCGAACTGCTCGAGCACGGTTACGACTCGCCACGCGGCAAGGAGTCGCTGCGGGTGGTCAACCGGATGCACGGCAAGTACGACATCAGTAACGACGACATGTTGTACGTGCTCACCACGTTCATCTACGAGCCGCTGGACTGGATCGAACGGTACGGGTGGCGAGCACTGCACCCGAACGAGCGGCTCGCGGCGTTCCACTTCTACCGGGAAGTGGGCTCCCGCATGGGTATCCGGGACATCCCGACCGACTTCCAGGATCTGCACCACTTCAAGATGGCGTACGAGCGCGCGCACTTCCGGAACACGCCCGACGTCCACGCCGTCGGTGTGTACACCCGGGACCTGTTCTGTTCGTGGTTCCCGCGGCCACTGCAGCCGGTGGTTGCCGTGGGGGTCAGTGCGATGCTCGACCCGATGATGCTGTCGGCCTTCGGTTTCCGCGCAGCGCCCGGATGGATGCGAGTGGTCGCCGATCGTGCGCTCGATGCACGGGCCCGCGCGCTGCGCTTCTTCCCGCCCCGGTCGACGTCGACGATCACCCGGGAATCGGGCAACCGCACGTACCCGGGCTACCCGGCCGGCTACCGCCCCGGTGACCTGGGTGCGGACCAGGACAACGGCCGCCACTGACAGACCGGGGTGCCGCTGACCGGTCGGGTACCGCCGGCGGATCGGGCACCAGCGGATCGGGCGCGGGCGGCCCGATCCGCTCGGGTCGCCGGAGTCCGTGAAGGGTTGTACGCTTCGCTCCTGCCCGACCGTCACCCGCGACGGGGGTGACCGCTTCGGGAGGAGGCCACCTCGTGCGCCAGCTGTCACCCAAGGATGCCTGGTTCGTGTACGTGGACAGCCCCAGATTCCGTCAGGCATTCGTGTCCGCGCAGGTGTTCGCGCCCGACGATGCAACCGGTCGCCTGCCCGACCGGGCCGAGATCACCCGGTGGTTCGAGGCGCGTGCCGTGCTTCCGATGCTGCGGCAGCGCCTGGTGCGGGTTCCGCTCGATCTCGACCATCCTTACTGGGCGGAGGACCCGGACTTCGCGGTGTCCCGACACCTGCACTTCCACCAGCCCCGTTGCTGGGACGAACTCCGGGACCTGGTCGCCGAAATCTCGACGGTGCCGATGGACCAGACCAGGCCGCTGTGGGAACTGCATGTCGTCGAACGGGTGCTCGGCGTTCCCGGGGTGGACGGTCCGGCAACCTTCGTCGCGATGAAGATGCACCACGCGATGACCGACGGCATCGGGAGCAACGCCGTGATGTCGGCGTTCTACGGTGAGCAGGCGCCGCCACCGGACGCCGGGCGCGGCCCTGTCGAGCGGGTGCCCGGGCCTGTCGAGTTGGTGCTTCGGGCGCTCGCTCGCGGTCCGCGCACCGCGGTCGGGATCGTCACCGCGATCAGGCAGGTTCGTGCCAACTGGCGTGCTGTCCAGGTCGAGCGCGCGCAGGGGGAGTATCAGCTTCCCCCGCAACGGCGCACGCCGACGGTGCTGGACGGCCCGGTCGGCCCCGGTCGGGTCCTCGAGGTGGAGTACTTCTCGCTGGCCGAGGTGCAGGCGATCAAGGCCCGGATCGGCGGGGTCACCGTCAACGACCTGATGCTGACCGTCGTCGGCGGGGCCATGCGTGCGTACCTGCTCGAGCGAGGGGAGTCGGTGCCGGGTTCGCTGGCCGCCTCGGTGCCCATGTCGATCCGGTCCGCGGGAGCGGTCCGTGAGTCGAACAACCAGTTCGTCATGTTGGTTGTAGACCTGAACTCCGGTCTGGACGATCCGATCGCGCGTGCGCGGGCGGTCCACGAGGCGGTACTCGCCGAGCGGAGGCGGATGAGCGTGCCTGCCGAGGCGGCGGTGTCGGACACCACCTTCGTCTTCCCTGGCTGGATGTTTCGCGTCGCTCGGCGCATCCGGGCGTGGCAGGGTGACGCGCGGCGAGGTGACGAGCTCCGGGGTCGGCCCTTCAACACGTTCGTCAGCAGTGTGCCCCGGGAGCTGACCCGGCTGCGGCTGGCGGACACCACCGATGTCCGATCCCTCGGGATCGGCCCCCTGGACGGGACCGGTACCGGGCACTCGGTGGGTGTCATGGGAGACCGGCTCGGCCTGAACATCGCCGCGGATCCCGAGTTGCTTCGGGACTCCGCGCGGTATGCGCAGCTGATTCGCCGGTCGTACAACGAACTTCGGGACGCGGCCCAGGTGACTGTCGAGGCCTGACCGGGTAGCCGCCGGCCGCTTCATCCCTGCCATCAACCGCACTTCGAGTGCGACTCCTCCGAAAGGGCTCAGCAGTGCAGCAGGTTACGCCGAAGGACGCGTGGTTCGTGTACGCGGAGAGCCCGAGGTTCCGGCAGGCGTTCGTCTCGGTGTACGCCTTCGCGCCCGACCACCGCGGCGGCGGGCTACCCGGAAGGGAGGAGATCGCGGCGTGGGTCGAGGCCCGCGCCTCGGTACCGGTCCTACGGCGGCGGTTGGTACGGGTTCCGCTGGATCTCGACGACCCGTACTGGGCGGAGGATCCGGACTTCTCGGTGGCCCGGCACCTGCACTTCCATGACCCGCAGAGCTGGGACGACCTGCGGGCGATGCTGGGGGACCTCGCGGCGGCGCCTATGGACCAGACACGACCGCTGTGGGAACTGCACGTCGTCGACCGGGTGGACGGCGTACCCGGCACGGGTGGGCCGGTCACGGTCGCGGCGATCAAGATGCACCACGTGATGGCCGACGGCATCGCGAGTGGCCATGTCACGACAACCCTGTTCGGTGCGGACCTTCCCGAGCCCGGCCCCGTGTGCGATGGCGGTCAGCAGGTACCCGGTACGGTCCGGCTGGTTGTGCGAGCTCTGGCAGCCGCACCCCGCACCGCGGCCCGGTTCGTCGGTGGTGTCAGGGACGCTCGTGCGGTACATCGACGTCTTGTCGCCGAACGAGAGAACGGCTCGTATCCACTTCCTCCGCAACGTCGTACGCCGACTGTGGTCGACGGTCCGGTAGGTCCCGGCCGGGTATACGAGGTGGAGTTCTTCCCGCTGTCCGAGTTGCAGGCGATCAAGGCGCGGATTGGTGACGTCACGGTGAACGACCTCACGTTGACGATCGTCGGTGGGGCCATCCGCGACTACCTCCTCGAGCGAGGGGAGTTGGTGTCGGGTTCGCTCGCGGCGTCGGTACCGATGACGCTCCGGTCGTCGGGAGCCGCACTGGAGTCGAACAACCAGTTCGTGATGATGACCGTCGACTTGAGGACCGACCTCGACGATCCCGTGGACCGTGCGCGGGCGGTCCACGAGACGGTGCTTGCCGAGCGTCGGCGGATGAGGGTTCCGGCCGAGGTGGCGGCGGCGGAGACCACCTATGTGCTGCCGGGATGGGTGTTTCGCCTCGCCCGGTGGAGGGAGGCTCGCCGCGGAAGCAGAGCGACCGCCGATCCGGTCCGGGCCCGGGCGTTCAACACGTTCGTCACGAGTGTGCCGCGCCGCTCGACCGCGCTGCGGCTGGTCGACACCACTGCCGTTCTCGCCTTCGGCACAAGCACATTGGACGGCACCGGGATCTCGCATTCGGTGGGCTCGACCGGTGACTCGCTCGCGTTGAACATCACCGCCGATCCGGCGCTGCTTCGGGACTCCTGCAGGTATGCGGAGCTGATCCGGCGGTCCTTCGAGCAGCTCCGCGACGCCGTCCCGGTGAACGTCGGGACCTGAGCGGGCCGCTCAGCTGTGCAGGACCGCCAGCATCAGTGTCCTCATCCTGCCGCGTGCGAGCGCGCCGGTGTCGAAACGCATCAGCCGGCCGACGTCGAGGGTCTGCCCGAGCGCCGCGTGCACGAGGAAGCGGGCCTCCGGTGCGGGGAGGTCCGGGCGGGCCGCAGTGAGGAGGTTCACCCACTCCTCGATGTGCAGCCGCTGGACGTTCCGCAGGTTTGTGCGTTCCCCGGCGGGGAGGTTGCCGATCTCGGCGAAGTACACCGAGAGCACCTCGGGATGCGCGAATGCCAGGTCGATGTAGGCGGCCGTCAGCCGGCCGAGCGCCTCGGCCGGATCTGTCGCGGCGTTCACCGCGGATCGGGTGGCCACCGCGAGCCGGTCCGCCGCGCGGTAGAACACCGCTGCGAGCAGGTCCGCCTTGCTGGGGAAGTGCCGGTAGACGCTGGAGGCGTTGATCCCGGCGGCCGCACCGATCTCCTCGATGCTCGACTCGTGGTAACCGCGGACGTTGAAGATCTTCATCGCCTCGGTCAGGAGGAGTTCGCGCTTCGACGTGACGGACGGTCCGCCGTCGGCGGGGTCGTCGACCGCGGTCACCGCCGGACGGGCGCCGGCCAGGTCGCAGCGCGCCACGGCCCACGCGGCGGTGTGGAGCAATTTCTCGATGCGTCGATTCGCCAGCGCAGCGCGGTGTGCGGTGATGCTACCGATCACGCTGAGGGCCGACGCTCCGAGAACGCCGACGGTGGTGTGGTCGAGGTCCGGGCGCAGTTCGTGCAGCGGGCCGGTGACCTGTTCGTTGAGTGCGGCGAAATCCGCGCGCATGACGGCGCGGTCGTCGGCGTGGAGGTACCGCCCCTCCCAGCGGTACAGGCCGCCGGTTCGGCGGTTCTCCACGGTCGTGGAGATGAGGGCCCGGATGACCGCGTCCAGCCGCTCCTCGGCGTCGGCGTCCGACGTCGACTCGGCAGCCTCCTCGGCGGCAGAGCGCAGTGACCCGACCGTGCTCAGCGCGGCCTGGACGAGCAGGGCGTACTTGTTCGGAAAGTGCCGGTACAGCGCGGGTCCCGAGATTCCGAGTGTGGCCGCGATGTCGTCGACGCCGACAGCGTGGTACCCGCGTTCGCTGAATGCCTCAGCGGCGACCAGGGCGATCTGCGCCTTGCGGTTCTTGGGTCGCTTGCGGGGCGTCGCCGGCTCCGGAACCGACCGGCTACGGGTCGACTGCGTCATCGGACCTCCTGACATCTCGACTCCGAATCGTATCGGAGCGCTGTGGTCGCGTTCTGCGCGCGAGCAACCTGTGAACCGGAGTGGACGGTCGTGATCGCAATTTTCCGTTCCGGTAGTGGATTTGGTCTTGACAGTACGTCACCGGTAGATGAAAGTTAACGGCAATTCGCCAAAGATGTCGGTTCACGCCTGTTTCGAGAGTCCCAGCTGCGGTGTGCAGACGGTGTCGATCCGGCGGGTGCCGGGCCGTTTCGAGCGCACAGGAGCGAGTGAAAAAACATGATCACCAGGGCAGTTCGACGTGGATCCGTGAAGTCCGGCAGGGGGTGCTGAGATGCTGACCACGCGCTTCACCGAGTCATTCGGGGTCGAGCATCCGATCGTGCAGGGCGGCATGATGTGGGTCGGGAGAGCAGAACTCGTTGCTGCCGTTGCGAATTCGGGCGCGCTGGGATTCATCACGGCGCTCACGCAGCCGACGCCGGAGGATCTGGTCAAGGAAATCGCGCGGTGCCGCGACCTGACCGACAAACCGTTCGGCGTAAACCTGACCATCCTGCCGTCGATCACCCCGCCGCCGTACGCGGAGTACCGGCAGGCGATCGTCGAGTCCGGAATCAAGATCGTCGAGACCGCCGGAGCCAACCCGGTCGACCACCTGCCGCATTTCAAGGATGCCGGCGTCAAGGTGATCCACAAGTGCACCAGCGTCCGGCACGCCCTCAAGGCCGAACAGGTCGGTGTCGACGCCGTCAGCATCGACGGCTTCGAGTGCGCGGGGCATCCGGGCGAGGACGACGTCCCCGGCCTCGTGCTGATCCCCGCCGCCACCGCCCGGGTGCGTATCCCCGTCATCGCGTCGGGCGGCATCGCCGACGCCCGCGGTCTGGTCGCCGCTCTCGCCCTCGGCGCGGAGGGGGTCAACATGGGGACTCGGTTCATGTGCACGCAGGAGTCGCCGGTCGCGGACGAGGTGAAACGGCAGATCGTCGCGAACAGCGAGCTCGACACGAAACTCATCTTCCGCACCCTGCGCAACACCGCGCGGGTCGCCGCAAACGCGGTCAGCCGGGAGGTGGTCCGGATCGAGTCGGGTGGAGCGACATTCGACGACATTCGTGATCTTGTCTCGGGGGCCAGGGGACGCAAGGTGTTCGAGGACGGCGATCTCGACGCAGGCATCTGGAGTGCCGGTCAGTGTCAGGGTCTCATCGACGACGTGCCCACGGTTAGGGAGCTGGTCGGTCGGATCGTGGCGGAAGCGGAGCAGCTCGTCGAGGGTCGCCTCGGTCGGATCGTCGGGGTGTCGCGATGACCGAAATCGCACAGGAACGCGTCGCCGGGCTGCGGGTGGGATACGAGGGCGGAGTCCTGCGGATCACCATCGCCCGGCCCGAGCGGATGAACGCGCTCGACCTCGACTCGATGCGAGCACTCGGTGATCTGCTGGAGGGCCGCGCCCGGGACGCGGACGTGCGGGTGGTGGTGCTGGCCGGGGAGGGTGGCGCGTTCTGCACCGGCGCCGACCTGGCGGCCGGTCCGTCTGCCGATCCGCGCGTGGTGATGGACACCGCGAACCGGGTGATCCGCGAGATCCTCACTCTCCCGGTGCCGGTGGTGGCGCGGGTGGACGGCGCCGCCGCCGGCGTCGGGGCCTCGCTCGCGCTGGCCGCCGACCTCGCCTATGCGGCCGAGTCCGCGTACTTCCTGCTCGCCTTCGTCAATGTCGGCCTGATGCCGGACGGCGGGTCGAGCCTGCTGGTCCCGGCGGCGGTCGGACGTGCCCGCGCGGCGGAGATGGCTTTGCTGGGGGAGCGGCTCGGCGCGACGGACGCACACGCGGCCGGGCTGATCACCCGCGTGCTGCCTGCAGGCGAGCTGGCCGCGCACGTCGACGCGGTGGCCGCGAAGCTGGCGGCCGGCCCGCGCCGCGCGTTGGAACTGACGAAACGCTCGCTGACGGCCGCGACGCTGGCGCGGGTCGAAGAGGCATTCGAGCGGGAAACCGAGGGGCAGATCGAACTGCTCGGATCCGCGGACTTCTTCGAGGGCGCGGCCGCGATGCTGGCCAGGCGGCGGCCGAAATTCGGCGCCTGAGCCAAGCCGCGGCTCGCGCCGCCGCTAATGTCCGAATTTGCGAATTGTAGTTAACAAACAGGCCCCATTCCGGCCGCTGGCCTGCCATAATCGATCGCAACCGGAGGGGTGCGTATACCGTGCCACACAGTCTCCGTGACAGGGAAGGGCTTGTCGAAACGATGTCACCCGATCTCCTCTCTCAGCCCCTGCAGTCGCGCAGGAACCACTGGAACAATCAGGTCGCCACGCACGCGTTGATGCGTCCCGACGCGGTCGCCCTGCGTTTCCAGGGCGCCACCACCACCTGGTCGGATCTGCACCGCCGGTCGGAGTCGTTCGCCGACGCACTCGCTCGCCGCGGTGTCGGGTTCGGCGATCGGGTACTCGTGGTCATGCTCAATCGGCCGGAGTTCCTCGAGGTCGTGCTCGCGGTCAACTCCCTCGGGGCCATCGCGGTGCCGGTGAACTTCCGTCTCACACCGCCCGAGATGGCGTACATCGTCACGGACAGCGGTGCCACGGTCGTGGTCACGGACGTTCCGCTCGCACCATTGGTTTCTGCTGTCCGCCAACAGGTTCCGGAACTCGGCACCGTCATCGTCGTCGGGCAGGGCGGTGGTGAAGGTGTGGAGGGATACGAGGAGCTCGTCGCAGAGGCGGGCGCGTCGCACCCCGCGGTCGACCTACCCGAGGACATCCCGGCCCTGATCATGTACACGTCCGGTACCACCGGCAGCCCCAAGGGGGCGGTTCTCTCCCACGCCAACATGCAGGCGCAGGCGCAGACCTGTATCCGGGCGCTCCGCATGCACGCCGCGGGTGACATCGGTTTCTGTGCCTCGCCGATGTTCCACATCGCGGCCCTCGGCAGCATGGCCCCCAGCCTGCAGCTCGGCATCCCGACCGTGATCCACCCGCTCGGCGCCTTCAACCCCACCGAACTGCTCGAGGTCTGGGAGGCTGAACGGGTCACCACCGCGTTCCTCGTGCCGGTGCAGTGGCAGGCGGTGTGTGCGGAACCCACGGTACGGCAGCGGGATCTGGCGCTGCGGGTGATCAGCTGGGGTGCGGCTCCGGCATCGGACGTGGTGCTCCGGGCGATGTCCGACACCTTCCCGGACGCACTCAACGTGGCGGTGTTCGGGCAGACCGAGATGTCGCCGATCACCTGTGTGCTCGACGGCGAGGACGCGTTGCGCAAGCTCGGTTCCGTCGGCACCGTGATCCCGACCATCCAGGCCCGGATCGTCGACGACGAGATGAACGAGGTGCCCGTCGGGTCTGTCGGCGAGATCGTCTACCGCGGCCCGACCATGATGAGCGGCTACTGGAACAAGCCGGCCGAGACGGCAGACGCCTTCGCCGGCGGATGGTTCCACTCCGGAGACCTGGTGCGCCAGGACGAGGAGGGCTTCATCTATGTCGTGGACCGCAAGAAGGACATGATCATCTCCGGCGGCGAGAACATCTACTGCGCCGAGGTGGAGAACGCCCTGTTCGGCCATCCGAAGGTGTTGGAGGCTGCGGTGATCGGCCGCACCGACGCCAAATGGGGCGAGGTCCCGGTGGCCGTCGTCGCGCTCAAGGACCCCGGCGGAACCGACCTCACACTCGACGAGTTGTCGAGCTATCTCGACGACGTGCTCGCGCGGTACAAGCATCCGAAGGAGCTCGTGATCGTGGATGCGTTGCCGCGCAACGCGAGTGGGAAGGTCGTCAAGGGCGATCTCCGCAAGGAGCACGGCACCGAAGGCGTGCGGATCGGTTGACCGTCGTCCGGTGGTGTCGCGATGGGGGAGCGCGGCACCACCGCCGGCGTGGGCCTCGCCGGTGGCGAGTCGTCAACGTGGGTGCTCTTGTCGCGCTGCGGGTCCGGCGCATAGTGTTTTGCGAATCACGGTTCACATGTCATGCGTTTCACATGTAGTTGACCAACGGGGGGAGCAGCGGTGACCTACGAGTTGCCCGTGGCGAAGGGGCCGCTTCGGGACGTCGCAAACCAGGGTGGCCATCTCATCGGGTTTGCGGTCCTGTCGATCGTGGCGCTGATCCGGGCCGTCTTCGCCCGCCGGCTGTCGATCAGCGAGACCGTCACGCAAACCCTGTTCATCGGGCGGGTCAGCACCGGACCCTCACTGCTGCTGATGATCCCCATCGGAGTGTTCATCGCGGTCTCCGTCGGCGAACTGGCGGGCCGGATCGGCGCAGGCGGATATTCGGGGGCCGTGGTCGCGTTCATCATCGTCGGCCAGGCGGCGGCGCTCGTCTGCGCACTGATGATGGCCGGCGTCGCCGGATCGGCGATCTGTACCGACCTGGGGTCGAGGAAGATTCGCGAAGAGATCGACGCGATGGAGGTCATGGGGCTCGACGTGATCGAGCGCCTCGTCGCACCCCGGCTCGTCGCGGCCGTCGTCGTCTCCCTCGCCCTGTGCGCGATGGTCACCTTCGGTGGTGTGATGGCCTGCTACCTCTATCACATCTACGTCCAGCATCTTCCGGCCGGAACGTTCATGTCCACGTTCAGCCAGTACGGCCGGATGTCGGACTTCGTGATGGCGCTCGTGAAGGCCGCGGTCTTCGGCCTGACCTCGACCCTGGTCGCGACGTTCAAGGGTCTGCACACCAAGGGCGGCCCGCGCGGGGTCGCCGACGCCGTCAACGAGGCCGTGGTGATCGCCTTCGCGCTGGTGTTCATCGTGAACACCGCGTTGTCCGCGCTGTACACGGTCATCGTGCCCGCCGTCGGGGCGTACTGATGGTCGCCGTCGACGCGCGCTTCCACCTGCGTCGCGCCGCAGCGCCGTTCCGCCAGATCGTCGACGCACTCGCGTCCATCGGCCGACACGTCACCTTCTACTGCAGGGCCCTCGCGTCGATGCCGTACGCGCTCATCCACTACCGCAAGCACGTGCTCGCCCAGATCAGCGAGGTGAGCTTCGGGACCAACTCGGTGCTCTCCGGCGGCGGCACGATCGGCATCGTGTTCGCGATGTCCCTCGCCGCGGCCATGATGCTCGGCGTCGAAACCCAGCGCGGTCTCGAACTCGTCGGCATGACGACGATGTCCGGGATGCTGTCGGCGATCGCGAACACCCGGGAGCTGGCGCCGGTCGTGGTCGCGATCGCTCTGGCAGCCAAGGTCGGCACCGGATTCACCGCGCAGATCGGCGCGATGCGCATCTCCGACGAGATCGACGCCCTGGACGCGATGGCGATCCGCTCCATCCCGTTCCTCGCCGGCACCCGGGTACTCGCGGCGATGGTCTGCGTGATCCCGATCTTCCTCATCGGTCTGCTCGCCAGCTACCTGTCCACCCGGCTGGTGATCGTGTTCTTCGGTGGAGCCTCCGCGGGCACCTACGACTACTTCTTCCACCTCGCGCTGTCACCGGAAGATCTCGTGTACTCGGCGCTCAAGGCGATCGTGTTCGCGGCGGTGGTGTCGCTGGTGCACTGCGCCTACGGCTACTACGCGTCCGGCGGTCCGGCCGGGGTAGGGCAGGCCGCGGGCCGCGCCCTGCGGACCGCGATCCTGGCGATCGGCGTGCTCGACGTGCTGCTCACGTTCGCGCTCTGGGGCCTCGTCCCGGAGATTCCGGGACTGGGGATCTGACATGGACCAGTTCACCGGACGTGCCCGGATCGGGCTGGCGCTGCGCGGAGTCCTCGCGGTGATGCTCGGCGTGGTCGTCGCGGTCGTGATGGTGTTGCGCGGATCCGGTTCGCTGCACCGCGACCCCGAGATCACCGTCGCGATCCCGGCCTCCGCCGGCCTCATCACCGGGGAAGCTCCCGTGCGCTACATCGGTGTCAACGTCGGGCGGATCTCGGGCATCGACTCGGGCACCGAGTCGTCGGTGGTGAGCCTGCAGATCGACCAGAGCTCCATCGCCTCGATCCCGTCCACGGTCGTGGCCCGTGTTGTGCCCCGCACGTTCTTCGGCGACATCTACATCCAGCTCGTCGACGATGGAGACTCGGCGACGGGAGCTCCGGCCGACCCCCTCGCCGACGGCGACACCATCGTGGTCGACCAGGGGCCGGACGCCGTGGCCCTCTACAGCATCTACACCAAGCTGGTCGACGTCCTCGACCACATGCAGCCGCAGAAGCTCCAGACCGCGCTGACCGCGCTCGGTCTTGCGCTCGACGGCCGCGGCGAGACAATCGGACGGGTCGTCGACCGGCTCGCCTCGGTGAGCACGACGATGACTCCCGCGACGGAGCAGTTCCTCGACGCCACACCGGAGTTCCGGGAGGTGATGACAGCCCTGGACGCCGCGACCCCCGACGTGGTCGCGACCCTGGCATCGGCGGCGTCGGTGTCGCGGAACATTTCCGAACACTCCGACTCCATCGGCAGGATGCTCACCGCCGCATCCGGGTTCTCCTCGACCGCAGCGGGATTCGTCTCGGAGCGGCAGCAGTCGGTCACCACCGTGGTGGACTCGGTTGGCGTCATCCTCGCCACGACGGCCGCGAATCCGGACGGACTGACCGCCACCCTCGCCGGCGCCAAGTCGTTCGGCGCCGCGGGCGCCCGGGTGTTCTCCTCCGGCAAGTTCGACATCACCGCCGTGCCGTCGTTCGCGGACCCGTTCCCGTACACCGGTGAGGACTGCCCGACCTACGGCACCCAGACCGGCGCGTACTGCAGCGGTGCGCCCACACCGGCCCAGGCCGCCCGCCAGCAGTCGAACCGGGTGTCCGAAGTCGCCGCCGCGGCGGTGCCCGTCGTCGACGGAGCCAGGGAGGCCCACCCGCTCGGTGTGCTCGAGTCGCAACTGCGGGGACTGCCCGCGCTGCCCGGCGGCGTGCCCAACCCCGCGACCGTCATGATGCTCGGTCCGCTCGTACGTGGAAACGAGGTGACCGTCCGATGAAGCTCGGATGGGTTCCCGTGGTGAAGCTCGTCGGGTTCTGTGCCGCCGGCATCGCGTGCGGCGTCATGGTCGCCAACACGTTGCTCGTGCCGGTGCGCGGCGACGCGGAGCGCTACTCCGTCGAGTTCACCGACGTCGAGGGCCTGACCCCGGGCAACCCGGTGATGATGGCCGGCGTCCGCGTCGGGCGGGTGGACGGCATCGCCTTCGCCGACGCGGGCGGCGGCACCAGCAAGGCCGTCGTGCAGATCGAGGTCGAGGCGGACCACCCGCTGACCGCCGACGTCACCGCCGCGGTGCGTTACGGGGACATGCTCGGTGCCCGCTACGTCGCGCTGTCGGGCGCGGATGCGCGTCCGGTGTCCGCCACGGGTGAATCCCCAGAGGGAGCAACGCATTCGGAGGTGGGAGCCGATATTCTTCCGCCGGGATCGACGATCTCGCTGGACCGCACCACCCCGCCGGTGGACCTGACCGCCATGATGAACGGCTTCCGTCCGCTGTTCGACGCGCTGGCACCCGACCAGGTCAACACGCTCACCCGTGGCTTCGTCGAGACGTTCTCCGGTCAGGGCCGGTCGATGGCAACCCTGCTCACCCAGATCGGCGACCTCAGCGGCGGGCTCGCCGAGCGGCAACCGGTGCTCGAGCAGTTGGTCGGCAACATGTCCTCCCTGCTCTCGTCGGTGGACGCGCGCTCGCCGCAGCTCGAGGATCTGCTCGCCGGTCTCGCGGCGCTGTCGTCGACCGTCGTCGGCAGCAACGACCAGCTGATCGCCCTCCTCGACGGCGGCAACTCAGCGCTCGCGGACCTCGCCCGGTTGATGGCTGTGTCGAACGGTGCCTTCGGGCGATCGGTTTCCGATCTGAAGTCGCTCACCGACGCCTGGATCGGCACGACCGACCAGTTCTACGCGTTCGTCGCGAAGATGCCCGAGTTCGGTGCTGACGTGAACCGGATCGGCAGCTACGGCGGCTTCGTCAATCTCTACCTGTGCAACTTCACCCTGGAGGCGGGGGACATGGAGGCGAACATCTTCGGGACCACCCACTCGCAGGTGTGCCAATGATGTTCCTGGTCAAGCTGATCGACCACTTCGTCGGCATCGTCCTGTTCCTGTTCAAGGGCGAACGGCGCAGCGGCTCCACCCCGATGGCACTCGGCGTGGTCGGCATCGTGGTGCTGCTGATCGGGCTGCTCGCAGCGGTCGGCGCTCCTCGCGTGTGGTACCAGATGCGGACGCACCCCTACGCCGCCGAGCTCGCCAACGCGAGCGGGCTCTCCGGCGGCGACCCGGTGTACGTGGCCGGTGTCCCCGCCGGCCGCGTCGAGGGCGTCGAACTCGCCGGCGACCACGTGATGGTGAGCTTCCGGCTCGACGACGGCCAGCCGCTGGGCAACCAGACCACCGCGACGGTTCGGCTCAAGACCGTGCTCGGCAAGCGCTACCTCGAAGTGGTGCCGGGGGGCGTCGAGGACGGCCAGACCGTGATTCCGCTGTCCCGCACCACCGTTCCCTACAGCCTCGACGAAGTGAGCCGGGACGCGACGGACGCCGCGCACGGCGTCGACGTCGAATCGCTGCAGGCGATGCTGACCACGCTCGAACAGGTGCTGCCCAGCGACTCCGAGCAGCTGGGCAAGGCCCTGACCGGGCTCGGTGGGGCCTCGGCCGCGTTCGCGCAGAACGGCGAGCAGGTCGACCGGTTGCTGACCATGTCGCGGTCCCTGTCGGACCTCATGGTCCGGCAGAGCGACGCGTTGACGACCACCGCGCACAACACCCAGACCGTGATGCAGATCCTCGCCGTCCGGAGGCAGGCGCTGACCGATCTGGTGGACAACCTCACCTCGGTGCTCGACACCCTCGCGACCACGATGAGCGCCCGCGAGGCCGAGTTCGGGCCGATGGTGGAGAACCTGGTCGCGGTGACCGGCACGCTGAAGCAGAACGCCGCGAACATCGACCAGATCATGCAGAAGGTGCCGCCCGCGCTGCGCGGCGCCACCGACGCGACCGGCAACGGCGCCTGGACGGACGTGAGCGCCCCCGCCGCGGTGATTCCGGACAACCTGCTGTGTGCCCTCGGAGTGATGCAGGGGTGCCGATGAGTATTCAATCGACGACGACGTGGGGCGGTGACGGACCGACGAAGCGGCGACGCCTGCCGATCCTGGTGACGGCGCTGCTGACCGTGGTGGTGTTGGCGATCGCGGGATGGTTCGTCTTCGCGCGCACCGACCGGTCGACCACCGTGCACGCGAACTTCGCCTACGTCAACGGGATCTACGTCGGCAGCAAGGTCACCGTGCTCGGGGTTCCGGTCGGAACCGTCACCGAGGTCGAGCCGCAGGGCACCACGGTGCGGGTGACGATGTCGATGCCCGCGGACGTGGAACTGCCCGCCGACGCGAGCGCCTACGTGCTGAGCCCGTCGGTGATCAGCGACCGGCACGTCGAACTCGGGCCCACCTACAGCGGAGGCCCGCGACTGGAGGACGGTGCGGAGATCCCCGCCGAACGCAGTCACGCTCCGATCGACTTCGACTCGCTGATGAACAGCATCAGCACGCTCACGGAGGCGGTGGGCGGCGAGACCGGATCGACCGCGCAGCTGCTCACCAAGGCCGCCGACGGATGGCATGGGCGAGGCGAGGAGTTCAACGAGGCGATGCGCAACCTCAGCGCTGCCACGGGAGTCGTGGGGGCCCGCGCCGAGGACATCGGTGCCCTCGTGACGAACCTGTCCACGCTGATGGGCGCCCTCGACGCCCGACAGGTGAGCCTCGACGAACTCGTCCGTGACCTCGGCGCGGTCGGCGACCAGTGGGCCTCGACCGACGTCGACATCGCTGCACCGCTCCAGGACCTGCAGGTCGTCCTGGACCAGGTGCGGACCTTCATGAACGAGCACGGCGACTCGGTCGGCGTCGCGGTCGACAACCTCAACGCGGTCGGCGACGTCCTCACCGCGAACCAGGCAGGCCTCGCCGAGTTCATGGACATGGTGCCGCTGCTCATGCAGAACCTGGCAGGCAGCATCGACGACACCAACCGCGGCCGGATCCGGCTGAACATCTCGACCGCCCTGACACAGTTCGCCGTCGCGGAACCGCTGTGCAAGCAGTACCCGCTGCCGCTGTGCACGGGCGCCGGCTTCACGAACCCGATCCCGTTCCCTGTCAGCGCGTCCGACCCGCTGAACATCGCGGGCACGGTGACCGGCGGAACCCAGGCCCCGGGGGGCAACTGATGCGCACACGGACGATTTCCCTCGCGGCAGCGACCGCGGCCGTCCTGCTCACCACGGGGTGCAGCGCCGGCATGCAGGACCTGCCGCTCGGTCGCACCGCCGACGGGCCGGACTACACGGTGACCCTGCAGTTGGCGACCGCCGAGGGACTGCTCCTCGGCGCTGACGTGCGCACCGGCCAGCGGGTGATCGGCCGGATCCGGAACCTCGCGACGGACACGATCGGCGCCACGGCGCAGCTCAGTCTCGAAGAGGCGACCGAACTGCCGGACAACGTACTCGCCGCGGTGGAACTGCCGTCGGCGCTCGGCAGCCCGTTCATCCGCCTTACGCCGCCGAACGACCCGTCACCGCGCCCGCTCCAGGACGGTGACGTGATCGTCGAGTCGCGTACCACCATCGGACCGCAGGTGGAGAGCATGCTCGCGACCCTGGGCGCGATCGTCACCGGCAGTGGGCTGGCCCAGTTGCAGACGGTCGTGAACGAACTGGACGCGGCCTTCTCGGGACGCTCCGGCGAGATCCGCGGCCTCACCGACACCATGACCACGCTGCTCGCCAAGGCCACCACGAACCAGGACGACTTCGAAGTCGCGATCGACACCGCGGCGCGCATCTCGCAGCAGCTCGCGGGGCAGCAGGCCACCGTCGACGCGTACCTCGACACCATGCCCGACGCGGTCCGGGCGCTGACCGCCCAGCGCGACAGCATCGCGGCGCTGCTCGAGTCGTCGAGGCAGCTGACCGACACCGCGAATTCGATCGTGTCCGACGACCCCGACGGACTCGGCACGATGGTCTCGGATGCGTCGGTGACGATCGCGGCTCTGGCGTCCTTCAACTCCGAGATCGGGTCCACGCTCGACAACATGAGCACGTTCCTCGACAACTTCGGCAGTGCGGTCCACGGCGACTACCTCAGCTTCGACGGTGCACTCGACGTCCCCGACAGCATCGACAAGCTGCTCGTCGGCGGCCCGGCCCCGGGCGCGGCCGGGTCAACCCCGGTGTCGGGAACGGCCGGAGACCTGGCCGCCCTGCTGAAGGGAGGACGGTGATGAGACGTCTGGTCCTCGTACAGCTGGTGCTGTTCGCGATCGTGTCCGCGATCGTGATTCCGTTCGCGATCAACTACGTGATCGGTCCACAGGCGCTCGGCTCCCCGCTCCACGTGTACTCGGTGATGACCGATGCGCGCGGCCTGACGACGGGCACGGCCGTGACCTATCGCGGCGTGGCGGTGGGGAAGGTCTCGTCCGTCCGGCTCGATCCGGACGCGGGGGGCGCGCGGGTCGACTACGAACTCGATCCGGGGGTCGAGATCCCCGTCGACAGCGTCGCGAAGGTCGGTATGGGTACCGCCGCGGGAATCCAGAACGTCGACATCTTCCCGAACACCGGCGACGGGCCCTATCTGCAGGAGGGCGAGCAGCTCGCGGCCCCGGCCGAGCAGCAGCCGGTGCAGATGGGTGACCTGATGACCGATGCCGCCCGGCTCCTCGACGGCATCGACCCGCAGGCCGTCAGCGACATCGGCACCGAACTGGGCGCCTCGTTCGACGGTCTCGGGCCCGCGCTGGCGAGCCTGATCGACAACGGCGACGCCATCACGGCACAGATGGACCAGCAGGCTCCGATGCTCACGAGTCTGCTCGAGCGCACCGCGAGCCTGGTCACCACCATGGCCGGTGAGTCGACCCCGTTCGTGCGGGGCATGGGCGCCGCGCGGAACTTCACGGAGCAGCTCGACACGAACGGTCCGGTGCTCGTGTACCTGGCCGACACCTCGCCGGGCGCCCTCGACCAGGCGCACGCGCTGTTCGACCGCTACCACGACACCTTCGGTGCGTTGCTGGCAAACCTCGTGACGGTGGCGCCGGTCATCTCCGATCGGCAGGCGGCCCTCGCGTCGGGGCTGAACGACATCCCTCACGGGCTCGGGAAGCTGGAATCGATCGTCACCGGCGACCGCGCCAACTTCACGCTGGTGGGAACGCTGGGACAGGTGTGCTACCACGACACGGTCCGGCGCGCCGTCGGCGACGAAAGCCCCACCTCGCCGAACCTGACGTATTACTGTCCGCCTGCGGACAACCTAGCGCAGCGAGGCTCGCGCAATGCGCCTCGCCCGAACGGCCTCGGACTGCAGAACGCGACGACGCCGGGCACCCCGATCGGGTACCCGCCCGTCGCCGATCCGATTCTGATTCCCACGGGAACCGAGGCGTTGGAGTACTGGCAATCGCTTCTGGAAGGCCTCGGCAATGGCAGATGACAGCTCGGGACAGGCCGTCGTGACGGATCGCACCGGGACCGAACCGGGGAGCGGCGAGGACACCCCGGGTGCACCCGCGCGCCGGCCCGTCTGGAAGCGGCCTGTCGCCGTGATCGCAGGTCTGCTGGCGGTCGCCCTCGTTGCGGTGTCCGCGGCACTGCTGCTCGACGTGCTCGGCGACAGCTCGGCCGACGCACGGCGGACCGAGGCGATCGACACCGCCCGCGACTACGCCGTGGCACTGTCGTCGTTCGATTTCGAGAACCTCGACGCCAACCGCGACGCCATCGTGTCCGGGTCGACGCCGGAATTCGCGGCGAAGTACAGCGAGATGGTGGACGCCCTGAGACAGATCGTCACCGACGGCAAGGGCAAGGCGACGGCGACCGCCGGGCACATCGGGATCGAGTCCCTCGACGAGGACCGGGCGGTGGTCCTCGTCTTCGTCGACCAGCAGGCGACCAACGTCGTCTCCCCGGAGGGCAACACCCAGAAGTACCGGATGGTCGTCACCCTGATTCGGGACGGTGACCGCTGGGTGGTCGACAACGTCGACACCAACTAGCTGCACCGGAACTCGGCACCGGCGACCCCGCCGCTCCGCCGGCCCGTGGTGCGTGGTGTCCCGCGGTCGAATGAACCTCCCGCCGCGAGGCCGCGACACAGCGTCTCGGTGTTTGCGGCACCGACGCGCGGTCTGATACCAATGCACGTCCGGCACCTGCCGGATCTTCCACGTCGGGGTGGATCGGGTCGACGGGACCGGTGGAGCGGTCCGTGCCGGGCTGCCCGCTCGCGCCGGCCGGTGCGAGCTCCTCGGGGTGGCGATCGAACTTCAGGCGCTGCTCGACGGAGCGGCGCGGCGAGGAGGCCGATTCGGCGAGAGGCCGGCGTGGCGGGAGCCCGACGGTGGCAGATGTGGAAGTCGGGTCGAGTGCCCATTTCGTGATGGTCGGATGACCGAATGACAGCTGTTCGACCGATATCACATCGAGGGCAGCCCACGTGGGTGCATTCACTCGATCACACGGCCCCGTCCCAACCCCGACTGAGGCACGTTTCCGCAGGACAAGGCCGTGTCGGTGGGCATTGTATCGGATGTGTCAGACCCCGGACCCAAAGTAACGGCTGCACATCCACAAGAGATAATGAGAAGGACCCCTGGTGTTCAACCGTGCCGGTTCGGCATGTTCGGACGCGGGGGCGCGAGAGTTGATTCGAGAGGGACCTGCTGAGTCGGGGGACATGGGGTCCTCGATTCGTGCGTTCGGGTCCTTCACGAACGAGGCCGTGGCGACGGCAACGAGGAGGATACGAGTGGACGAGGCGACGACGAACGTGGGAGCACGGGCGGGGGAGGCGGCGGGAGTCCCCGCCGGCGCGTTCCCCCTCTCGGCCGCCCAGTTCGGATTGTGGCTCTCGCAGCAGCTGAATCCCGATGTGCCGATCAACATGGCGCAGTACGTGGATCTTCGCGGTGCACTCGACGTCGACCTGCTCGAACGCGCTCTCATCGTTGTCGGCAAGGAACTCGGTTCCGGTTACCTTCGCATCCTCGACGTCGACGGGCGTCCCTATCAGATGGTCGACCGCACGATCGACCAGTCGATGGTCCGTCTCGACTTCTCGGGCGAGTCCGACCCCGCCGCGGCCGCTCGGGCGTGGATGCAGGCCGAGTACACCGCCCCGCTCGACCTGCTCGGTGATCCCCTGATCCTCTGCGCCCTGCTCACCCTGGGGCCGGATCATCACTACTGGTACGCGCGCTGCCACCATGTCGCGCTGGACGGTCTCGGCGCGATCACGCTGATGACCCGCACCGCGGAGCTGTACACCGAGGCCCTCTCGGGCGCCGAGCTGCCCACCGAGCGCAAGGACGGGCTGTTCGAGCTCTACCAGGCCGAGGACAAGTACCGGACCTCCTCCCGCTTCGCCACCGACCGGGAGTACTGGAGCGAAATCGCGAAGGGGCTGCCGGAGCCGGTCAGCTTCGCCCCCCGCCAGGCCCCCGCGCAGGCGCTCAGCCGGGTGGCCAGCGCGCCGCTGTCCGCGGAGACCGTGGACCGGATGACCGAGGCCGGCCCGTCCTTCGCGCCCGCCAGCATCGCCGCGTTCGCCGCCTACTTCGGCCGGATGACCGGCACCGAGGACGTCCTGCTTTCGCTGCCGGTGTCCGCGCGCACCACCGCCGCGATGCGCCGCGCCGGCGGCATGGTGTCGAACGTGGTGCCGCTGCGTGTCACGGTCGGCGCGGACACCTCGATCGGCAGCCTCGTCGAGTCCGTGCAGGTGCAGCTCGTCGGCGCCCTGCGGCACCAGCGGTACCGCGCCGAGGACATCCGGCGTGATCTCGGCGTCCAGGGCGCCGAGCGGGCGTACTTCGGACCCGTCGTCAACATCATGATGGGCCTGGGCGACCTGCGCCTGGGCGAGATGACCTCGCACCTGCACGTGCTCTCGTCCGGCCCGGTCGACGACCTGATGCTCAACCTGTACGAGACGGGCACCGGCAGCACCCACATCGACTTCATCGGCAACCCGGCCCGCTACACCGACGAGGAGGTCGCGCGGCACCACGAACGCTTCTTCGACTTCCTCGCCCGGTTCGTCGCCGCCGACCCCGAGGCCACCCTCTCCGACCTCGAGTACGTCGGCGAAGCGGAGGTCGTGTGGCTGGCGGACCGGCGGGGCGAGAAGGCGACCGAGCCGCGCGTCCTCGCGGACATCCTCACCGAGAGTGCGCAGCTGCACGCCGACCGCGTCGCGGTCACCCTCGACGGCACCGAGTGGACCTACCGTGAGCTCGACGCCCGGGCCAACCGGCTCGCGCGGGTGCTCATCGACCGCGGGGTCGCGCCGGAGAGCTTCGTCGCCCTCGCCGCGCCGCGCTCGCTGGAATCGGTGCTCGCGGTCTGGGCCATCGCCAAGGCCGGTGGCGCCTACCTGCCGATCGACCCCAACTACCCGGCCGACCGCATCGCACACATGGTCACCGACTCGCAGATCGCCGAGGGCGTGACGCTGGCCGCGCACCGCGGTGACCTGCCGGACGGCGTGGACTGGCTGGTCCTCGACTCCGCGGAGCTGGGCGAGCTGTGTGCCGCGCAGTCCGCCGACCCCGTCACGGACGCCGACCGGCTCGCGCCGATCCGTCCCGCGAACCCGGCCTACGTCATCTACACGTCCGGTTCGACCGGCAAGCCGAAGGGCGTCGTCGTCCCGCACCTGGGCCTGTCGACCCTGGCGGCGGACCTGCGCGTCACCTACTCGGTCACCCCCGAGGCCCGCGTCGCGCACTTCGCGTCGCCGAGCTTCGACGCCGCGTTCGGTGAGATGCTCGCCGCGTTCGCGCACGGCGCGACCCTGGTGGTCACGCCGCCGACCGTGCTCGGCGGCGACGACCTGGCCGCGGTGCTCGCCAGCGAGCACGTGACCACGCTGGTCTCGACGCCTCCCGCCGCGCAGACCCTGAACCCCGAGGGCCTGGACGAGCTGGTCCGCGTCATCACCGGTGGCGACGTGCTCCCGCCGGAGCTCGCCGCCCGCTGGGACGGCCGTCTGCGCAACGCGTACGGCCCGACCGAGACCACGGTCATCGTCACCATCACCGATCCGCTGACCCCGGACATGCCGGTGACGATCGGTGCCCCGATGCGGGGCGTGCACGCCCTCGTCCTCGACTCGCAGCTGCGACCGACCCCGATCGGGGTGGCCGGCGAGCTGTACATCGCCAACCCGGGCCTCGCCCGCGGCTACCACGGTCGCGCCGCGCTCAGCTCCGAGCGATTCGTCGCGAACCCCTTCGGCGAGCCGGGCGCCCGGATGTACCGCACCGGCGACGTGGTCCGCTGGACCGGCGCCGGCGACCTGGACTACGTCGGCCGTTCCGACTTCCAGGTGAAGGTCCGTGGCTTCCGGATCGAGCTGGGCGAGATCGACGACGCGCTCTCGAGCCACCCCGCCGTCGACTTCGCGACCACCCAGGTGCGGACCGGTGCGGCCGGGCAGAGCCTCCTCGTCGCCTACGTGCTGCCCGTGGAGGGCGAGCAGGTCGACACCGCCGACCTGCTCGGGCACGCCGGCAGGCAGCTGCCGGAGTACATGGTCCCCGCCACGGTCGTCGTCCTCGACGAGATCCCGCTGACGGTCAACGGCAAGCTCGACCGCGCGGCGTTGCCGGAACCGCTGCCGACCGCCGCGGCCGGCGAGCACCGCGATCCGAGCACCCCGCTCGAACACCGGATCGCGGCGGTCTTCGCCCAGGTCCTCGGCCTCGATCGGATCAATGTCGACGCCAGCTTCTTCGAGCTCGGCGGCGACAGCATCATCTCGATGCAGCTGGTCTCCCGCGCGAAGGCGGCCGGTCTCTCGTTCACCGCGCGGGACGTGTTCGAGCGTCGCACCGTCGCGGGCCTCGCCGAGGTCGCCCGGATCGTCGACGACGCGGACGCCGCCGCGGCCCGGCTCGAGGAACTGCCCGGCGGTGGCGTCGGCGACGTGCCGCTCACCCCGATCGTGCGTTCGATGCTCGACCTCGGCACGTTCGCGGGCTTCGCGCAGGCACTGGTGCTCGTGCTGCCGGAGGGCGCAGCGTCCGATCAGGTGATCGCGACGGTGCAGGCCGTGCTGGACCGCCACGACATGCTGCGGTCGCAGCTGACCGGCTCCGGAACCGACGTGGCCTTCCGCGCCCTCCCGATCGGGTCGGTGTCGGCCGCGGACCTCGTCGTCGAGGTCCCCGCGGTGGCGGCCCCGGGAACCGAGGCGTTCGCGGCGCAGATCGAGACCGAGACCGCGGCTGCCGCGGGCAGGCTCGATCCCGCAGCAGGCGTGATGGCCCAGTTCGTCCGGCTCACCGCTGCGGATGCGGTCGTCGACGTGGACCGGATGCTCGCGGTCGTCCACCACCTCGCGGTCGACGGTGTGTCCTGGCGCGCGCTCGTGCCGGACTTCGCGACGGCGTGGCT
Source organism: Rhodococcus sp. NPDC004095 (assembly GCF_053604015.1). NCBI lineage: Bacteria > Bacillati > Actinomycetota > Actinomycetes > Mycobacteriales > Nocardiaceae > Rhodococcus > Rhodococcus sp. NPDC004095. The sequence continues at coordinate 82,283 of NZ_JBSGGS010000004.1, read as the reverse complement.
GCAGATCGCGGCCGGCGCCGCTCCGGCCCTCCCCGAGGTCGGCACGTCGCTGCGCCGCTGGGCGCACGGTCTTCTCGAGGCCGCGCAGGCCCCGGAGCGGGTCGCCGAACTCGACACCTGGCGCGGGATCGTCGACGGGCCCGACCCGCTGCTCGGTGCGCGGGCCCTGGACCCGGCCGTCGACGTGGCGGCCACGGAGCAGCGCATCGAGGTCGAGCTGAGCGGCCCGACCACCGAGGCGCTGCTGACCACGCTGCCCGCGCAGTTCCGCGGCGGCGTCAACGACGCCCTGCTCGCCGGCCTGGCGATCGCGGTTGCCGCGTGGCGCCGCGACCGCGGCCAGGACTGGGCGTCCACCCTGATCGACCTCGAGGGACACGGCCGTGAGGAGGCCGTGGTCCCGGGCGCCGACCTGTCTCGCACGGTCGGCTGGTTCACCAGCGTCTTCCCGATGCGCCTCGATCTCGGCGACGTCGACCTCGACGACGCGCTGGCCGGCCGCCGGGCCGCCGCGACCGCGCTCAAGCGGATCAAGGAACAGCTGCGATCGGTGCCGGACCACGGCATCGGCTACGGGATGCTGCGCCATCTCAACGACGAGACCGCCAGCCGGATGCGCGACTGGTCACGGCCGCAGATCGCGTTCAACTACCTGGGCCGGCTCTCCGCCGGCGACATCCCCGACGAGCTGCGGTCCGTCGGCTGGATGCCGGACGGCGACTCGCTCGGCACCGGTGCGCACCGGGACGCCGACATGGCGCTGTCCGCCGCGCTGGCGATCGACGCCATCGCCGCCGACACCGCCGACGGTGTCCGCCTGAGCGCGACGTTCGCGTACGCGTCGGGGCTGCTCGACGAGAAGTCGGTGGCCGAACTGGCGCGGCTGTGGTGCCGGGCCCTCGACGGACTCGCCGCGCTCGCCGCGTCGGAGCACACCGGCGGGTACACCCCGTCCGACCTGCCACTGGTGTCGGTGACACAGGATCAGATCGAGGTGTGGGAGCGGCGGTACCCGTCGCTGACCGACGTGTGGTCGCTGTCCCCGTTGCAGTCCGGCCTGCTGTTCCACGCCACGCTGACGGACCAGTCGGTGGACGTGTACACCGCGCAGATCGTTCTCGACCTCGGTGGCGTCGTCGACGCCGACCGGATGCGCGCTGCCGGGCAGGCGCTGGTCGACCAGCATCCGAGCCTGCGGGCCGCGTTCGTCTACGACGAGGCAGGCGTCCCCGCGCAGATCGTCGTCGACGAGGCCGTGGTGCCGTTCACCACCATCGATCTGACGGACCGGAACCCGGCCGACGCCGAGGCGGAGGCCACCCGGTTGATCGACGCGGACCGGGTCGCGCGATTCGACGTCGCCGCACCGCCGCTGGTGCGGCTGCTGCTCGTTCGCACCGCCGCCGACGGGTACCGGCTGGCCATCACGAACCACCACCTGCTGATCGACGGCTGGTCGCTGCCGCTGATCCTGCAGGACCTGCTCGCGTTGTACGCGCAGGCCGGGGACCGTTCGGCGCTCGTGCGCGGTCGCTCCTACCGGGACTTCCTGGAGTGGCTCGACCGGCAGGACCCGCAGACGTCCGAGGACGCCTGGGCGCGGGCGCTGGCCGGGCTCGAGGAGCCGACCCTGATCGCGTCCGGTCACCCGGTGGCGGCGCTGCCGGTGCCGGAGGAGATCGAGGTCTCCCTGGAGGCGGAGGTCGAGGCCGGAGTGGTCGCGCTGGCCCGCGACCTCGGCGTCACCGCCAACACGATCGTGCAGGCCGCGTGGGGTGTGCTGCTGGCCCGCCTGACCGGCCGCACCGACGTGGTGTTCGGCGCGACCGTGTCCGGTCGCCCGCCGCACCTGCCGGGCATCGAGACGATGATCGGCCTGTTCATCAACACCCTCCCGGTGCGGGTGCGCCTGGACGAGGACGAGTCGATCACCGACCTGGTGCGCCGGCTGCAGGGCGAGCAGGCGGACCTGCTCGACCATCACCACACCGGACTCACGGACATCCAGCGGACCGCGGGACTCGGCGTCCTGTTCGACACGCTGGCCGTGTTCGAGTCGTACCCGGTGAACCGTGACGCGCTGGCCGCGGCCAGCGACATCGCGGGCATGCGCGTGCTCGACATCGGCGTCAACGACGCCACCCACTACCCGCTGACCCTGGTCGCGTTGCAGGATCCGGCGCTGCGCTTCACCACCAAGTTCCTGCCGACCGTGTTCGGCCGCGACGAGGTCGAACGGCTCATGGCCCGCTTCACCCGGATCCTGGCCGCGGTGGTGGCGGACCCGACCGCGGCCGTCGGCAGCGTGGAGATCCTCGACGAGGCGGAGCGGGCGGTGCTCGCACCGGTCCAAGGTCTGCCCGCCGTGGCGACCGAGCACGGCTTCGAACTCTTCGCGCAGGCGTGTGCCGCCAACCTCGAGGGGACAGCTGTCTCCTTCGGTGGCCGGGAGCTGACGTACCGCGAGCTCGACGAGCAGTCCAACCGGATGGCCCGGCTGCTGGTCGAGCGGGGCGTCGGCCCGGAAACCTTTGTGGCGCTGGGCATGACCCGCTCGCTGCACTCGATCGTCGCGATGTGGGCGGTGCTCAAGTCCGGTGGCGCGTTCGTGCCGGTCGACCCGAACTACCCGCTCGACCGGATCGAGCACATGCTCACCGACTCGGGCGCCCGGATCGGTCTGACGGTCTCCGCCGAGCGGTCCCTGCTGCCGGACGGTGACGCCGAGTGGCTGGTGATCGACACCGACGAGTTCGTGTCCCTGGCCGCGGAGCGGTCCGCCGCGCCGCTGACCGCCGCGGACCGTCGTGGCGCCTCGCACCTCGAGCAGCCCGCGTACATGATCTACACGTCGGGGTCGACGGGCCTGCCGAAGGGCGTCGTCGTCACCCGCACCGGCCTGGCGAACTTCGCGGTCGAGCAGCGCGAACGCTACGACGTCACGCCCGCGTCGCGGGTGTTGCACGTCGCGTCGCCCAGCTTCGACGCGTCGATCCTCGAGTACACGATGGCGTTCGGAACCGGTGCGACGCTGGTGGTCTCGCCTCCGACGGTGTTCGGTGGCGCCGAGCTGCACGACCTGATCGTCGCCGAGCGGGTCACGCACGCCTTCATCACGCCGTCGGCGCTCGCGTCGGTGGATCCGACCGGTCTCGACACCCTGCAGCACCTGGTCGCCGGCGGTGAGGCCGTGCCGGCCGAGATCGTCGCCCGGTGGGCGCCGGGCCGCCGACTGCACAACGGCTACGGCCCGACCGAGACCACGATCATGGCGGCCATCAGCGACCCGATGACGCCGGGCGAGCCGATCACCATCGGTGGCCCGATCCGCGGTGTGTCCCTGCTTGTCCTCGACGAGCGGCTCCGGGTGGTTCCTGTGGGAGCCACGGGTGAGCTCTACATCTCGGGTGTGGGCCTGGCCCGCGGCTATCACGACCGGCCTGCGCTCAACGCGGAGCGGTTCGTCGCCAGTCCGACCTCGCCCGGCGAGCGCATGTACCGCACCGGTGACCTGGTGCGGTGGACCGAGAATCTTACGATCGAGTACCTCGGCCGCTCGGACTTCCAGGTCAAGGTGCGCGGTTTCCGGATCGAGCTCGGCGAGATCGACGCCGCCCTGACCGCGCACCCGACGGTGGACTTCGCGGCGACCCTCGGCGTCGACAACGAGCACGGCCAGACGCAGCTCGCCGCCTACGTGCGTCCCGCGCCCGGCACGACGATCGACACCGCCGAGCTGGCCGAGTTCGTCGGCCGTTCGCTGACCGCCTACATGGTGCCCGCGGCGATCGTGGTGCTCGACGAGGTGCCGCTGACCCCGGTCGGAAAGCTCGACCGCCGGGCGCTGCCGGCTCCGGTGTTCACCTCCGCCGCAACGGAATACGTCGCGCCGGTGACGCCGGTCGAGGAGCTCGTCGCGGATGTCTTCGCGGACGTCCTCGGTGTCTCGCGCGCCGGATTGACCGACGACTTCTTCGATCTCGGCGGCAACTCGCTGATCGCCACCAAGGTCACCGCGCGGGTGAACGCCGCGCTCGGTACCGCGATCGGCGTCCGGGACCTGTTCGAGGCTCCGACGGTCGGCGGGCTGGCGTTGCGTGCCGAGCACGCCGCCACCGGCGCCGCGGACCGGCTTCCGCTGGTGGCGGGGGAGCGCCCCGCCCGGATCCCGCTGTCGCTGGCACAGCAGCGAATGTGGTTCCTCAACCGGTTCGATCCGGGTTCCGGCAGCTACAACGTACCGATGGCCATCCGGCTGTCCGGGCGGCTCGACGTCGCCGCGATGGGCGAGGCGCTGCGCGACGTGCTGGATCGGCACGAGTCGCTGCGCACCGTGTTCCCGGAGACCGCGGACGGACCGGAACAGGTGGTTCTGCCGCTTTCCGAGGTCGGTGTCGAACTGGCCTCGATCGCAGTGTCCGAGGGCGAACTGCACACGCGGGCACTGGAAATCGGCTCCGCGGGATTCGACGTCACCCGCGAGATCCCGGTGCGGGCGTACCTGTTCGAACTCGCCCCCGATCAGCACGTGCTTGCGCTGGTGATGCACCACATCGCCACCGACGGTTGGTCGCTGGCGCCGCTGGCACGCGACCTGGTGCTCGCCTACACCTCCCGTACCCAGGCGGCGCCGCCGGTGTGGGCGCCGCTGCCGGTGCAGTACCCGGACTTCGCGATCTGGCAGCGGAAGATGCTCGGCGACGAGCAGGACCCCCAGTCGCTGTCGGCGCGCCAGATCGACTTCTGGACGCGCGAACTGGCGGGCCTGCCGGACGTGCTGGAGTTGCCTGCCGATCGTCCACGTCCCCTCGTCCGGTCGGGCAACGGTGCGCGCGTGCAGTTCTCGCTGGACGCGCAGACCCGCCGCGCCGTGGACGAGCTTGCGCACGCGCACCGCTCGACGCCCTTCATGGTGCTGCAGTCCGCGCTCGCGGTGCTGCTGTCGCGGGTGTCCGGCGAGTCCGACATCGCGGTCGGCACACCCGTCGCCGGCCGTGGCGAGAAGGCGCTCGACGAGCTGGTCGGCATGTTCGTCAACACCCTGGTGCTGCGCACCGAGGTGGACGGCGCGGCCTCGTTCACGGATCTGCTCGCGCAGGTCCGCGGCCGTGACCTGGCCGCGTTCGAGCACGCCGACGTGCCGTTCGAGCGGCTGGTCGAGGTGCTCAACCCCGTTCGCTCCGCCGCACACTCGCCGCTGTTCCAGGTGCAGTTCGCGCTGGAGAACTTCACCGATCCCCGCATCGACCTGCCGGGGCTGACCGTCGCCGCCGAGGGCATCAGGACCGCGGTGTCGAAGTTCGACCTCGCGGTCACCGTCACCGAGCGCGCGAGTGCCGGTTACGACGTGACGTTCCTGTACGCGACCGACCTGTTCGACGAGTCGACGATCGCGCGGTACACCCGGTGGTTCACCCGGCTGCTCCACGCGGTGGTCGCGGATCCGGCCGTCGCGGTCGGTGACGTGACCCTGCTCGGTGCCGACGAGATCGCCGACGTCACCGCACTCGGGTCGGCGCATGCCGTCCCGACCCGCTCCGGACTGCTGTTGGACGACTTCCACGCCCAGGTGCTGCGCACGCCGGATGCGGTCGCCGTCTCCGACGACGACCGGTCGCTGACGTACGCCGAGTTCGAGGCCCGGGTCAGCCGTGTCGCGCGGGCCCTCGTCGGCCTCGGTGTGGGACCGGAAGCCACCGTCGCGGTGGCGATGCGCCGGTCCGTGGAATCGCTCGTCGCCGCGTACGCGGTCGTCGAGGCCGGCGGTGCGTACGTGCCCGTCGACCCCGAGCAGCCGCTCGACCGCAACGAGTACGTGCTCGACGCCGCCGCACCGGTGTGCGTCCTGACCTCCGCCGCGGACGAGGCAGGCCTGCCGCTGGACGGACGCCGCGTCCTGCGGGTCGACGAGGTCGACGAGTCCGGCTCGGCCGTGCCGCTGACCGACGCCGACCGGCGTTCGGCCGTGCACCCCGAGCACCCCGCGTACGTGTTCTTCACCTCCGGTTCAACCGGTCGTCCGAAGGGCGTCGTGGTCTCGCACCGCGCGGTCACCGCGCACCTGCGGTGGATTCGCGACGAGGCCGAGCTCTCGGAACAGGACGTGCTGCTGCACAAGTCGGCGCCGACCTTCGACGTCGCTGTGTGGGAGTCGTTCATCGGACTGCAGACGGGCGGCCGGATCGTGGTCGCGCGGCCGGACGGTCACCGTGACGCCGCCTACCTCGCGGACCTGATCGCGCGTGAGCGTGTCACCGTCGCGCATTTCGTCCCGTCGATGCTCGAGGTCTTCCTCGGTTCCGGCCTTCCGCTCGCCGATTCGCTGCGGTTCGTCCGCGTCGGCGGCGAGGCGATCTCGTTCGCGCTCGCCGAACGCGCCGCCGCCGCGGGTGTGCGGGTGCGCAACGGTTACGGGCCGACCGAGACCGCCGTGACGGTGACCGTCGCCGACGAGTTCGACCCGGCCACCCGGGTTCCCGGCTCGATCGTGCCGATGGGCCGACCCGGCGCGAGCGTGCGCGCGCACGTCCTCGACAGCCGTCTGCACCCGGTTCCGGTGGGCGTCGGGGGAGAGCTCTATCTGTCGGGTGACCAGGTCGCCCGAGGCTACCTGGGGCGCGTCGACCTGACCGCCGAACGCTTCGTGGCCGACCCGTTCGCCACCGGCGAGCGCATGTACCGTACCGGCGACCTGGTGCGGTGGAACGCCGCCGGTGAGCTGGAGTTCCTGGGCCGCACCGACTTCCAGGTCAAGTTGCGTGGCCAGCGCCTCGAACCCGGTGAGGTCGAGGCGGCGCTGCGCGCCGACACCACCATCGCCCGCGCCGCGGTGATCGTCCACCAGGACGAGCGGGTCGGTGCCCAGCTGGTCGCCTACGTGGTCACCGTGGACGGCGCGGCCGCGGACGCCGCGGCGCTGCGGCACGCGCTCGAGAAGACCCTTCCGCGGTACATGGTGCCGTCGGCGATCATGACGCTTCCCGACCTGCCGCTCAGCGCGGCGGGCAAGCTGGACCGCCGCGCACTGCCTGCGCCGTCCTTCGACGCCGCGGTCGGCGCCTACATCGCACCCCGCACGCCGGTCGAGGAGATCGTCGCCACGATCTTCGCCGAGGTCGTCGGCGCACCGCGGGTCGGCGCGACCGACAACTTCTTCGATCTCGGCGGCAACTCGCTGATCGCCACCCAGGTGATCTCCCGCGTCAACGCCGCCTTCGGGACCGGGCTCGGAGTGCGCGAGATCTTCGACGCGCCGACCGTCGCCGAGCTCGCCGTGCGTGCCGAGGCCGGAGACGAGGCCGCGCCGCGGCCCGCGCTGACCGCCCGCGACCGCAACGGCGAGGTGCCGCTGTCGCTGGCACAGCAGCGGATGTGGTTCCTCAACCGGTTCGACCAGGCGTCGGCCGCCTACAACATGCCGTTCGCGATCCGCCTCACCGGCGAGCTCGACGTGCCGTCGCTGCGCGCGGCGATGCGTGACGTGCTGGACCGGCACGAGACCCTGCGCACGGTGTACCCGGACTCGGTGTCGGGCCCGCACCAGGTGGTGCTGCCCGCCGAGCAGGTCGCGGCGACCGCGGACCTCGAGGTCGTCCGGGTCGCCGAGGGCGAGCTCGAACGGGAGGTGGTCGCGCTGGCGACCGCCCCGTTCGACGTCACCGCGGCCCCGCCGCTGCGGGTACGGCTGCTCGCCACCACCACTGCCGACATGGACGGCACCGCCGTCGCCGAATACGTGCTGGTGTTCGTCCTGCACCACATCTCGTTCGACGGCTGGTCCTCGGCGCCGCTGGCCCGGGACCTGATGATCGCGTACACCGCGCGCACCGCGGGGGAGGCGCCGGCCTGGGCCCCGCTGCCGGTGCAGTACGGCGACTTCGCGATCTGGCAGCGCGAGCTGCTCGGCGACGAGAAGGACCCGCAGTCGCTGGCCGCGCGGCAGCTGGACTACTGGCGCACCGCGCTCGCGGACCTGCCCGACCTGCTGGAACTGCCCACCGACCGGCCACGTCCGGCGCAGCAGTCTTACCGGGGCGGCGACGTCGCCTTCAGCCTCGACGCCGCGCTGCACGCGCGCCTGATCGAGGTTGCGCGGCAGACGAATTCGACGCTGTTCATGGTCGTGCACGCCGCCCTGTCCGTGCTCCTGGCCCGGTTGTCGGGCAGCGAGGACATCGCGGTCGGCACCCCGATCGCGGGCCGCGGCGAGGCCGCGCTCGACGACGTGGTCGGCATGTTCGTCGGCACCCTGGTGCTGCGGACCGAGGTCGACGAGAACGCCTCGTTCGCGGACCTGCTCGGTCGGGTCCGCGAGGGCGACCTGGCCGCGTTCACGCACACCGACATCCCGTTCGAGCGGCTCGTCGAGGCGCTGAACCCGACCCGGTCGGCGGCCTACCACCCGCTGTTCCAGGTGTCGCTGTGGTTCCAGAACATCACCCGCGCCGCCCTCGAGCTGCCGGGCCTGACGGTGGCGCCCGCCGAGTTCGAGACCGGCCAGTCCCGGTTCGACCTGCAGCTGACCGTCACGGACACCACCGACGCCCAGGGGGCGCCCGGTGACATCGACATCGTGCTCACCTACGCGAGCGACCTGTTCGACCGGTCGACCGCGGAGACCTTCGCCCGCCGGTTCACCGCCGTCCTCGACGCCGTGGCCGCCGATCCCGCGGTCGCGGTGGGTGACATCGCGCTCGTCTCCGAGGACGAGCGCACCCTGGTCCTCGACACCTGGAACGACACCGCGCACGAGGTGCCGGAGGTCGCGGCCGGGGCGGACACCCTCGCCGCACTGTTCGACGCGCAAGTGGCCCGCACCCCGGATGCGGTGGCCCTCGTGTTCGAGGGCGAGCAGCTGACGTACGCCGAGTTCGACGCGCGGGCGAACCGCCTCGCACGGCACCTCATCGGTCTGGGCGTGGGTCCGGAATCGGTTGTGGGCCTGTCGATTCGCCGTTCCATCGATTTGCTCGTCGGCATGTACGCGATCCTCAAGGCCGGTGGCGCCTACGTGCCGCTGGACCCGGACCACCCGGCCGAGCGCAACGGCTACGTCCTGGACAGTGCGGCACCGGTGTGCGTGCTGACCACCTCCCGCGACGCCGACGCGCTGCCCGCCGACGCGCCCGCGCTGCGGATCGACGAGATCGACACCGCCGCCCTCGACGCCGCCCCGGTCACCGACGCGGACCGGATCACCCCGCTGCGCCCGGAGCACCCGGCGAACCTGATCTACACCTCCGGCTCCACCGGTCGGCCCAAGGGCATCTCGGTGCCGCATGCCGGCCTGGTCAACCAGCTGCGCTGGATGCAGGCGGAGTACGCGCTCACCACCGACGACGCGGTGATGCTCAAGACCCCGATGACGTTCGACGTCTCGGTGTGGGAGTTCTTCTGGACGCTGCAGACCGGCGCCCGGCTCGTCATCGCCCGCGCGGACGGGCACCGCGACCCCGAGTACCTGTCGGGGCTGATGGTCGACGAGAACGTCACCGTGGTGCAGTTCGTGCCCTCGATGCTGGCGATGTTCGTGTCGAATTCGTCTGCGCGCATCCCGGATTCGGTGCGCGCGGTGATCGCGATCGGTGAGGCGCTGCCGATCGAGACCGCCGAACGGTTCCGGGCGCTGGCGTCCGCGCCGCTCGACAACCTGTACGGCCCGGCCGAGGCGTCCCTCGCCGTCACGTACTGGCGGCACACCGCCGACGACCGGGGCGTCGTGCCGATCGGCGTCCCGATGTGGAACACCCGTCTGTACGTGCTCGACTCGCGCCTGCAGCCGGTTCCGGTGGGTGTCGCGGGTGAGCTGTATCTGTCGGGCGTCCAGCTGGCACGCGGTTACCAGGGCCGGGTCGACCTGACTTCGGACCGCTTCGTCGCCGACCCGTTCGGCGCCGCCGGTGACCGGATGTACCGCACCGGCGACCTGGTGCGTCACCGGGCCGATGGGGTGCTGGAGTACGTCGGCCGCACCGACTTCCAGGTCAAGGTGCGCGGCAACCGGATCGAGCTCGGCGAGATCGAGGCGGCGCTGCTGTCCGCGCCGGGCGTCAGCCAGTCCGTCGTGGTGGTTCGCACCGACGCGCACACCGGCGACCAGCTCGTCGGCTACGTCGTGCCGACCGGCGAGTGGGAGGTCACCGGCGACGCCGTGGCCGCGCACGCCGCGCAGTCGCTGCCGTCGTACATGGTGCCCGCCGCGGTCATGGTGCTCGACGAGTTCCCGCTCAACGGCAGCGGCAAGCTGGACCGGAAGGCATTGCCGGAGCCCGTGTTCGACCTCGTCACGGCGGAGTACGTTGCGCCGCGCGACCCGGTCGAAGAGGTGGTCGCCGGCGTGTTCGCCGACGTGCTCGGCGTGCCGCGGATCAGCGTGGAGGAGAGCTTCTTCGACGCCGGCGGCAACTCGCTGGTCGCGACCCGGGTGGTCTCGCAGGTCGGCGAGGCGCTCGGGATCCGCGTCGGGGTCCGGGACCTGTTCGAGGCCCCGACCGTCGCGCAGCTCGCGGCGCGGCTGGAGCTGTCCGACCGTCGGGACCGCCCGGCGCTGGTGCGTCAGGACCGCGGCGCGGCGGTGCCGCTGTCGCTCGCCCAGCAGCGGATGTGGTTCCTCAACCGCTACGACCCGTCCTCGCCCGCGTACAACCTGCCGTTGCCGGTCCGTCTCGTCGGCGGGCTCGACGTCGACGCGATGCGGGCCGCGGTGGCCGACGTGATCGAACGGCACGAGTCGCTGCGCACGATGTTCCCGGATTCCGAGTCCGGCCCGCACCAGGTGATCGTGCCCACCGGCACGGTGGTGCCCGACCTGACTCCGGTCGAGGTGGACTCGGCGGGGCTGTCCGCCGCCGTCGCCGAGACCGTGACCCGCGGCTTCGACGTGACCGTCGAGGTGCCGCTGCATGCTCGGCTGCTTCGCGTCACCGACGGCGACGCCCGAGGCGAGCACGTGCTCGTCCTCGTGCTGCACCACATCTCGGGTGACGCACTGTCGATGACTCCGCTGGCCCGCGACGTGATGGTGGCGTACGGCGCCCGGCTCGCGGGAGAGGTGCCCACCTGGGCGCCGCTCGACGTCCAGTACGCCGACTACAGCATCTGGCAGCGGGCGGTGCTCGGCGACTCGGCCGACCCGCAGTCCCTCGCCGCCGGACAGATCGACCACTGGCGCCGGACCCTCGACGGGCTGCCGGACCGCCTCGACCTGCCGACCGACCGCCCGCGTCCGCCCGCGCAGTCCATGCGGGGCGCCGACCACCGTTTCGCTCTCGGGGCGGAGCTGTACGCGGAGGTCACCGCCTACGCGCGCCGCCGTGGCGTGACGCCGTTCATGGTGGTGCACGCCGCCTACGCGACGCTGCTCGCGCAGCTGTCCGGCACCGACGACATCGCCGTCGGCACCCCGGTCGGCGGCCGGGGGGAGCGGGCACTCGACGACCTCGTCGGCATGTTCGTCAACACCCTCGTGCTGCGCACCGCGGTGGACCGCGGTGAGAGCTTCGACGGCCTGGTCGCCCGTGTCCGGGCCACCGACCTCGCCGCGTTCGAGCACGCCGAGATCCCGTTCGAGCAGCTGGTGGACGTGCTCGACGTGCCGCGTTCGACGGCGCACTCGCCGCTCTTCCAGGTGGCGCTGGCGTTCCAGTCGCCGACGCGGTCCCGGTTCGAGCTGGCCGGTCTCGACGTCGACGCTCTGGAGGCGCCGACCGGCTCGGCCAAGTACGACCTGATGCTGACCGTGCTCGAGCGGGCGGATGCCGGCGCCGACGCGGTGCTGACCTACGCGACCGACCTGTTCGACGCCGCGACCGTGACGCGGTTCGGGGAGCGGCTGTGTCTGCTGCTCGCCACGGCACTGGCTGCGCCGGCCACCCCGGTCGGCGATCTCGCGGTGCTCGATGCGGCCGAGCGATCCGCGCTGACCACCGCCCGTGGCGCCGATGCCACGGCGCCGCGGACGCTGGCGCAGATTCTTGCCACCGCGGCGGCGGAGAACGCCGACCGCACCGCGATCGAGTTCGCCGGCGAGCACGTCACCTACGCGGGGCTCGCGGCCCGGTCCAACCGGCTGGCGCGGCACCTGGTCGACCTCGGTGTCGGGCCGGACTCCATGGTGGCGCTGGCAATTCCGCGTTCGGTGGACGCGATCGTGGCGATCTGGGCGGTCGCCGCGACGGGTGGCGCCTATGTGCCGATCGACCCGAAGCTGCCTGCCGACCGGATCACCCACATGGTGACGGACTCCGGTGCGGTGCTCGGCCTGACCACCGCCGAGTTCCACGCCGCGCTGCCGGAGGCGGCCCGCCCCGCGGGTGGCTGGCTCGAGCTCGACGACACGGCGCTCGCCGCGGGCGTAGCGGCCCGGTCCGCGGCGCCGCTGACCGACGCCGACCGCACCGCCGCGCTGTCGGTGGACCACGTCGCGTACATGATCTACACCTCAGGCACCACCGGTCTGCCCAAGGGCGTCGCGGTGCCGCACCGCGGCCTGGCCTCGCTGACCGCCGACGTCGTCGACCTCTACGGGACCTCCACCGCCTCGCGGGTGCTGCAGTTCGCGGCGATCAGCTTCGACGCCGCGGTCGGCGAGATGCTCTCGACGTTCGGGGCAGGCGCCACCATGGTCATCGCCCCGACCGACCTGTACGGCGGCGCCGAGCTCGCCGGCTTCATCCGCGACCAGCGGATCACCCTGGTCGTCGGCACCCCGACGGGCGTGCAGACGATCGACGCCACCGGTCTCGATCTCGTCGAGCGGGTCGTCGTCGGTGGTGACGTGTGTCCGCCGGAGCTGGCGGCCCGCTGGGGTGGCCGGCTGCGCAACGCGTACGGCCCGACCGAGACGACCGTCATCGTCACCATCACCGAACCGCTCGCGCCGGGCACGCCGATCACCATCGGCGCGCCGATGCGCGGCGTGCACGCCCTGGTTCTCGACTCGCGGCTGCGCCCGGTGCCGGTGGGCACCCCCGGCGAGCTGTACATCACCAATGCCGGTCTCGCCCGCGGCTACCACGCCCGCTACGGCCTGACCTCCGAACGCTTCGTCGCCAACCCGTACGGCGCTCCCGGCGAGCGGATGTACCGCACCGGCGACGTGGTCCGGTGGACCGGTTCGATGGACCTGGCGTACGTGGGACGTTCGGACTTCCAGCTCCAGGTGCGTGGTTTCCGCGTCGAGCTCGGCGAGATCGACGCCGCCCTGTCCGCACACCCGGCGGTGGCGTTCGCCGCGACCGTGGGCCGCCCCGGCCCGGCGGGTGACCTCGCGCTGGTCGCGTACGTCCAGCCGGTGGCCGGGACGGCACTGGACGCCGACGCCCTCGCGGCGCACATCGCGAAGACCCTGCCGCCGTACATGGTGCCTGCGGTGATCATGGTGCTCGACGAGGTGCCGCTCACCGCCCTCGGCAAGCTCGACCGGTCCGCGCTGCCCGCCCCCGAGTTCGCCGGTGCCGCGGTGTACGTGGCACCGCGCGGCGACGTCGAGACCGGAATCGCCGAGGTGTTCGGCCGGATCCTGAACGCGGAGCGCGTCGGAGCCACCGACGATTTCTTCGACCTCGGCGGCAACTCGCTGGTCGCGACTCGCGTTGTCGGACAGGTCAATCAGGCCTTCGGTACCGCGATCGGCGTGCGCGACCTGTTCGAGGCGCGCACCGTCGCCGAGCTCGCGGCCCGGGTCGTGCGGGGCGGCGACAGCACGCGGCCCGCGCTCGTCGCGCAGCCCCGGGACGGCGCCGTTCCGCTGTCGCTCGCACAGCAGCGGATGTGGTTCCTCAACCGGCTCGATCCGGAGTCGGCGGCCTACAACATTCCGCTGGCGGTCCGGTTGTCCGGTTCGCTCGACGTGGCGGCGCTGCGCGCGGCGCTGCGTGACGTGGTCGGCCGGCAGGAGACGCTGCGCACCGTCTACCCCGATTCTGCGGACGGTGGCCACCAGGTCGTGCTCGACCTCGATGCCGTCGAGCTCGACGTCGCGGCCGAGTCGATCGCGGCCGAGCAGCTGGTCGAGCGCATCACCGCGCTCGCGACCGAAGGCTTCGACGTGACGGCGGAGGTCCCGGTCCGGGCCGCGCTGCTCGAACTGGCCACCGATCGCGACGTCCCGGACGAGCACGTTTTCGTGCTGGTGATGCACCACATCGCCGCGGACGGTGTCTCCCTGACGCCACTGGTGACCGACCTGATGACCGCCTACGCGGCCCGCCTCGACGGGCAGGAGCCGCAGTGGACCGCGCTGCCGGTGCAGTACGCCGACTACGCGATCTGGCAGCGCGAACTGCTCGGCGACGCCGAGGACCCGCAGTCCCGGGCGGCCGCACAGCTGTCGCACTGGACGGGCGCGCTGGCCGGGCTGCCCGACCAGCTCGACCTGCCGACCGACCGGCCGCGGCCCGCCCGCGCCTCGATGCGCGGCGGCCGGGTCGAGTTCGCGATCGACGCCGAGGTCCACCGCGCGGTCGCCGCGATCGCGCGGGCCCAGGGCGCCACCGTGTTCATGGTCATGCACGCCACCCTCGCGGTGCTGCTTGCCCGGTTGAGCACCACCACGGACATCGCGATCGGCACCGCGGTCGCCGGCCGCGGGGAGCCCGAACTCGACGCGCTGGTCGGCATGTTCGTCAACACCCTGGTGCTGCGCACCCGGGTCGAGCCGGAAACCGACTTCGCCACCCTGCTCGAGCACACCCGCACCACCGACCTCGCCGCGTTCGCGCACACGGAACTGCCGTTCGAGCGGCTCGTCGACGTGCTCAGCCCGTCTCGGTCGCAGTCGCACCATCCGCTGTTCCAGGTGGCGATCGACTTCCAGAGCGCCACGGACGTGCGGCTCGAACTGCCCGGCCTGACGATCTCCCCGGAGGAGATCAGCGCGGACGTCGCGAAGTTCGACCTGCAGCTCTCGCTGAGCGAGCAGGTGGACACCGACGGCCGACCGGACGGCATGCAGGCGGCGTTCACCTACGCCACCGACCTGTTCGACCCCGCCACGGTGCGCACGTTCGCGGACCGGCTGGTGCGGATCTTGTCGACCGTGGTCGTCGATCCGACCATCCCGGTCGGTGACGTGCCGATCCTCGACCCGCGCGAGGAGCACGAACTCGCCGGCGTCGCCGGTCCTGAGGGGCTCCCGCCCCGCACCCTCCCGCAGATCCTCGCGGCGGCCGTCGCGGTCGATCCGGCGCGCGACGCCGTCGACGCCGGGGACACCCGGATCAGCTACCGCGATCTCGATGCCCGCTCGAACCGTCTGGCCCGGCTCCTGATCGACCGGGGTGTGGGTGCCGGCTCCTTCGTCGCCATCGCGATGCCGCGCTCGATCGACACCGTCGCCGCGGTGTGGGCGATCGCGAAGGCGGGGGCCGCCTTCCTGCCGGTCGACCCGAACTATCCGGCCGAGCGCATCGCGCACATGCTCACCGATTCCGGCGTGGCCGTGGGTGTCACGACGTCTCGCCACCGCGCCGCACTGTCGGATCGGGTGGACTGGCTCGTCCTCGACGAGGATGTCGACGCGATCGCCGCCGGGTCCGACGAGGCCGTCGAGCCGGCCCGGCCGGTGCAGGTCGACGACGCCGCGTACGTGATCTACACGTCCGGCTCGACCGGCCAGCCGAAGGGCGTGGTGGTCACCCACCGCGGCCTGGCCGATCTCGTGGCCGAGCAGCGTGCCCACATGCTCATCGAACCGGGCTCGCGCACACTGCAGTTCGCGTCCCCGAGCTTCGACGCGTCGGTGTTCGAGATGCTGATGGCGTTCGGCAGTGCGTCCACCATGGTGATCGCCCCCGCCGACCTGTTCGGCGGTGTGGAGCTCTCCGAGTTCCTGCTGAGCCGGCGGGTGACCCATGCCTGCATCACCCCTGCCGCGCTCGCCGCGGCCGACCCGACCGGCCTCGACACCCTGCGTGTCCTGGCGGTCGCGGGTGACGCGTGCCCGCCGGAACTGGTGGCCCGCTGGGCGCCGAACCGCACGATGCTGAACCTGTACGGCCCGACCGAGGCCACCGTGTGGTCGACGGTGTCGGCGCCGCTGCAGGCCGGTGAGCCGATCACCATCGGTGCCCCCACCCGCGGTTTCCGGGTCGCCGTCCTCGACGGCCGCCTGCGGCCGGCGCCGGTCGGCGTCGCGGGCGAGCTGTACCTGTCCGGTCCGGCGCTGGCGCGCGGCTACCACGCGCGTGGGCCGCTGACGTCGGAGCGCTTCGTCGCCAACCCGTTCGGGCGTCCCGGCGAGCGGATGTACCGCACCGGCGACGTGGTGCGCTGGACCGCCGAGGGCACCCTCGAGTACGTCGGCCGGTCCGACTTCCAGGTCAAGGTGCGCGGGTTCCGCATCGAACTCGGCGAGATCAGCGGCGTGCTGGCCTGCCACGAGAGCGTCGGCTTCGTCACCACCGAGGGCGTCACCGCCCCCGACGGCGGCACCGTCCTGGTCGCCTACGTGCTGCCTGCGGCCGGGCGCACGGTGGACGAAGACACGCTGCGCGCCTTCGCGGCGGAGTTCCTGCCCGCGTACATGGTGCCGTCGCACGTGATCGGGCTCGCCGAGGTCCCGCTGACCCCGGCGGGCAAGCTGGATCGGCGCGCCCTGCCGAAGCCGGAGTTCGTCACCCCCGGCGTCGACTACGTCGCGCCGCGCTCCCTCACCGAGGAGATCGTCGCCGGTGTCTTCGCCGAGGTGCTCGGCGTGGACCGGGTCGGCGTGACCGCGAGCTTCTTCGACCTCGGCGGCAACTCGCTGTCCGCAACCAAGGTCACCGCCCGGGTCGGCGCCGCGCTCGGCGTGCGGATCGGGGTGCGCGAACTGTTCGACGCCCCGTCCGTCGCGGAACTCGCGGCACGCGTGGAACATTCGTCGACCGTGGAGGCGCCGGCGCTGACCGCGACGGCGCGGCCGCAGCGGATTCCGCTGTCGCTGGCGCAGCGTCGGATGTGGTTCCTCAACCAGTTCGACACCGACTCGGCGGCCTACAACGTGCCGATGGCCGTTCGACTGTCCGGTGACCTCGACGTCGCCGCGCTCGAACGGGCCGTGGCCGACGTGCTGGCCCGGCACGAGGTGCTGCGGACGGTGTACCCGGACTCGGCGGACGGTCCGTACCAGGAGATCCTGCCGATCTCGGACCTGCCGGTGTCCCTGACCCCGGTCGCGGTGGTCGAGTCCGAGGTCGTCGGTCGTGCGGTCGAGCTGATCTCCCGCGGCTTCGACGTCACCGCTGCGCCGCCGGTGCGGGTCACGCTGCTGCAGACCTCGCCGACCGAGCGGGTGCTGGTCGTGGTGATGCACCACATCGCCGCCGACGGTGCCTCGGTGGCGCCGCTGGCCCGCGACATCATGGTGGCCTACGGTGCCCGCGCGCACGGTGGCGCGCCGCAGTGGGCCGCCCTGCCCGTGCAGTACGCGGACTACGCGATCTGGCAGCGCGAGACCCTCGGTGCGCCGGACGATTCCGAGTCGCTGATCGCCAAGCAGAGTGCGTACTGGCGGGAGCGGCTCGCAGGACTGCCCGAGGTGCTCGATCTGCCGATGGACCGGCCGCGTCCCGCGGTGCAGTCCACGGCCGGTGCGAACGTCGAGTTCGTCATCGACGCCGACACCCACGCCCGGCTCCTGGACGTGGCCCGCAGCCGCGGCGCCAGCCTGTTCATGGTGCTGCACTCCGCGCTCGCGGTGCTGCTCGCGCGCCTGGGCCGCGAGTCCGACATCGCGATCGGCACCCCGGTCGCCGGTCGCGGCGAGCAGTCCCTCGACGACCTCGTCGGCATGTTCGTCAACACACTGGTGCTCCGCACCGAGGTGGATCCGGGGGCGACGTTCGAGTCGCTGATCGAGGCGGCCCGCGAGACCGACCTGTCCGCGTTCACCCACGCGGACATGCCCTTCGAGCAGTTGGTCGAGGTGCTCGCGCCGACCCGGTCGACGGCGTACTCGCCGCTGTTCCAGGTGATGTTCACGATGCAGAACAACACCCAGGCGACCTTCGAGCTGCCCGGACTGGCCGTGAGCGGACTGACGTCCGACTTCGACGTCGCCAAGTTCGACCTGCAGCTGACCGTCGGCGACGCGCGCGACGAGGACGGCTCGCCCGCCGACCTGACCTCCACCCTGAGCTACGCGACCGCGCTGTTCGACGAGGCGACGGTGCGCGGCTTCGCCGACGCCTACCTGCGGATCCTGGCCGCCGTCGCCGCCGACCCGCAGGTCGTGGTCGGTGACGTGGAGATCGCCGGTGCCGCGGACCTGTCCGCGATCGCCGCGGTCAACGCGACGGCGCACCCGGTGGCCGAGGCCACCCTGGTCGACCTGTTCGACGCTCAGGTCGCCCGCACCCCCGACGCGGTCGCGCTGGTCTTCGAGGGCGAGCGCCTGACCTACGCCGAGTTCGACGCGCGCGCGAACCGTTTGGCGCGCAAGCTGATCGACGCCGGCGTCGGTCCGGACGTGCTCGTCGCCCTGGCGGCGCGCCGGTCGGTGGAGCTGCTGGTCGGCATGTACGCGGTGGTCAAGGCCGGTGGTGCCTACGTGCCGGTGGACCCCGACCATCCCGCCGACCGGACCCGGTACGTGCTCGAGTCCTCCGCGCCGGCCGTCGTGCTCACCGGTGGTGACGTCGACCTCGACGTGCCTGCAGGCACCACGATCTGGTCGCTCGACTCCCTCGACACGAGCGGATACTCGGACGCCCCGGTTGTCGACGCGGAACGTGTTGCGCGGCTGCGTGATTCGAACACCGCCTACGTGATCTACACGTCCGGGTCCACCGGCCGCCCGAAGGGTGTCGCGGTGCCGCACGCGGGCATCGTCAACCGCCTCGAGTGGATGCAGGCGCAGTACCCGATGGGGCCCGAGGACACGGTAGTCCAGAAGACGCCGTCGACCTTCGACGTCTCGGTGTGGGAGTTCTTCTGGCCGCTGCAGGTTGGTGCCACCCTGGTGATCGCACGCCCGGACGGGCACCGCGATCCGCTGTACCTGGCGGAGCTCATCGAGGCGGAGTCCGTCACGACCGCCCACTTCGTCCCGTCGATGCTGTCGGCCTTCACGTCCGTGGTCGACGCCGGGCGGGTGCCGTCCCTGCGTCAGGTCTTCTGTTCCGGCGAGGCACTGACACCGCAGGCCGCGCAGGCGTTCGCCGGCCTGAGTGCGGCGGCGCTGCACAACCTCTACGGGCCGACCGAGGCGTCCGTCGACGTCACGTTCCACCAGTACACGCCGGCCGACACCGCCACGGTGCCGATCGGTGCCCCCGTCTGGAACACCCAGCTGCACGTGCTCGACGGCCGGCTCCGTCCGGTCCCGCTCGGTGTCGCGGGTGAGCTGTATCTGGCGGGCGCCCAGCTCGCACGCGGGTACGTCGGACGCGCCGACCTGTCGGCGGACCGGTTCGTCGCCAGCCCGATGGCCGACGGTCAGCGGATGTACCGCACCGGTGACCTCGTCAAGTGGGTCGAAGGCTCCACCGGCGGACTCGAACTGGTGTACCTGGGGCGGACCGACTTCCAGGTCAAGCTGCGCGGTCTGCGGATCGAGCTCGGCGAGATCGAGTCGGTGCTCCTCGAACAGCCCGAGGTCGCGCAGGCGGCCGTTCTCGTGCGCGAGGACATTCCGGGCGCACAGCAGCTCGTCGCCTACCTGACCGCGGCCCCGGGCGCGGCCCCGCAGGTCGACACGCTGACCTCGGCGCTGTCCGCGAGGCTGCCCGAGTACATGGTGCCGTCGGTGCTGATAGTCCTCGACTCGTTGCCGCTCAACGCATCCGGCAAGCTCGACCGCAAGGCGCTGCCCGCACCGGACCTCACCGACCGGGCGGAGACCTACCGGGCGCCGAGCACCCCGACCGAGACCGTGCTGTGCCGGCTGGTGGCCGAACTGCTCGGCCTGGACCGCGTCGGCGTGGACGACTCGTTCTTCGCGCTCGGCGGCGACTCGATCATGGCCATCCAGCTGGTCTCCCGGGCCAAGCGGGAGGGCATCGTGCTCAAGCCCGCGCTCGTGTTCGAGCACAAGACGATCGCGGCCCTCGCACGGGTCGCGGCGGTCGGTGCCGACGCGGTCACGCTCGAGGAACTGCCGGGCGGCGGCATCGGTGAGCTGCCGCTCACCCCGATCGTGCACTGGATGATCGAGCATCTTCGGGAGTTCGACGAGTTCTCGCAGGCCGTGATGCTCACGCTGCCCGCGGGCATCACCGAGAGCGACCTGCACGCCACCGTGCAGACCGTGCTGGATCACCACGACATGCTGCGCTCGCGTCTGGTGGGCGCAGGCGACGGCGGCCACCTCGCGGTCACCGGCGTCGGGTCGGTGTCCGCGGACGCGGTCATCACCCGGGTTCGGGTGGCCGACGCGCCCGGCTCGGCCGGGTTCGGCGCTCGCGCCGAGG
Organism: Rhodococcus sp. NPDC004095; assembly: GCF_053604015.1. NCBI lineage: Bacteria > Bacillati > Actinomycetota > Actinomycetes > Mycobacteriales > Nocardiaceae > Rhodococcus > Rhodococcus sp. NPDC004095. The sequence continues at coordinate 61,893 of NZ_JBSGGS010000004.1, read as the reverse complement.
CCGAGATGCGTGCCGCGGCACGCCGCCTCGACCCCGAAGCCGGGTCGATGGTGCAGTTCGTCTGGCTCGACACCGAGCCGTCCGGTGCGGGCCGGCTGCTCGTGCTCGCCCATCACCTGGTGGTCGACGGTGTCTCCTGGCGTGCCCTGGTGCCGGATCTGGCTCTGGCCTGGGTCCGGGCCACGCAGGGCGACGGGCCCGAGCTGTCCGCCGTGGGCACCTCGTTCCGGCGCTGGGCCCACGGCCTGGCCGACGCCGCCGCCGATCGCGTCGTCGAACTGCCGCTGTGGCGGTCCGTGCTGGACGGCCCGGACCCGCTGCTCGGTGCCCGCGCGCTCGATCCCGAGGCCGACACCGTCTCGAGCCTCGCCGACCTGAGGGTCGAACTCGACTCCGGTGTCGCGGAGGCGGTGCTCGGGCGGGTGCCCGCGATGGTGCACGGCACCCCGAACGACGGACTGCTCACCGCGCTCGCGCTGGCGGTCGCGAAGTGGCGGCGGGATCGGGGCGTCGACGCGCCCGGTGCCGTCGTCACCCTCGAGGGCCACGGCCGCGAGGAACAGGCCGTGCCCGGCGCGGACCTCGCCAACACGGTCGGCTGGTTCACCACCGCGTTCCCCGTGCGGCTGGACCTCGACGGCATCGACCTCGACGAGGCGTTCGCCGGCGGTGCCGCGGCCGGAGACGCGATCAAGCGGGTCAAGGAACAGCTGCTCTCGATCCCGGACCACGGCATCGGCTACGGCCTGCTCCGCTACCTGAACGCGGACACCGCCGCCGAGTTGCGGGAACTGCCGGCACCGCAGATCGGGTTCAACTACCTCGGCCGTGTCGCGACCGCCGAGGTCGGTGGCGACGCCGCCTGGGTCCCGGACACCGAATCGGGCAGCCTCGGTGGCGTGCGCGACGCGGGCATGACCGCACCGGTGATCCTCGACATCAACGCATCCGCGGTCGACACCGCCGACGGCACCCGCCTCGGTGCCACCTTCTCGTACGCGACCGGCGTCCTCGACGGCGCCGACGCGCAGGCCATTGCGGACCTGTGGGTCGCGGCACTGACCGCGCTCAGCGAGTACTCCGCCACCCCGGGCGCAGGCGGCCTGACCCCGTCGGACCTCCCGCTGGTCCCGCTGGACCAGGCCGGGGTCGAGCACCTCGAGGCCCGCCACCCGGGTCTGGCCGACGTGTGGTCCCTCTCGCCGCTGCAGGAGGGATTGCTCTTCCACGCGCAGTTCGCGGGTGAGCACCTCGACGCCTACCTAGTGCAGACGGTGCTCGATCTCGAGGGCACCGTCGATCCGCAGCGACTGCGGGCGGCCGGGCAGGCGTTGCTGCGTCGCCACGCGAACCTGCGGGTCGCGTTCGACACCGCCTCCGGCGAACCGGTGCAGATCGTTCCCGCCGAGGTCGAGCTGCCGTGGCAGACAGTCGATCTGGCTGCGTCGCCGGATCCCGATGCGGCGTTCGCCGACCTGCTGCGGCAGGACCGGGCGCGCGGGTTCGACATGGCGACCGCGCCGCTGATCCGGTTCACGCTCGCCGACCTCGGCCAGGGCCGGTACCGGATGGTCTCGACCAACCACCACGTGCTGCTCGACGGCTGGTCGACGCCGCTGCTGCTCAAGGATCTGCTGTACCTGTACGCCACCGGCGGTGACGCATCGACGATGCCGCCTGCGGGCGAGTACCGCGACTTCCTTGCGTGGCTGGCCGGCCGTGACCTCGACGCCTCCACCGCCGCGTGGAAGGACGCGTTCGCCGGTCTCGACGAGCCGTCGCTGCTCGCGCTCGGGGAGGGCGACGGCTCGGTGGAGTCCACCGACCTGTCCCGTTTCGCGTCCGCGGAGCTGACCGCGGACCTGACCGCGCTCGCTCGCAGGCACGGCGTCACCCTGAACACCGTCGTGCAGGCGGCCTGGGGCATCGTGCTGTCGGCGCTCACGTCCCGCACCGACGTGGTGTTCGGGTCGACCGTCTCCGGTCGTCCCGCGGATCTGCCCGGCGTCGAGTCGATGATCGGTCTGTTCATCAACACCCTGCCGGTGCGGGTGGCACTCGACCCGGCCGAGACGCTGACCGGCCTGCTCGAGCGGGTCCAGGTCGAACAGGCCGATCTGCTCGATCACCACTACGTGGGCCTGTCGCAGATCCAGCACACGGTCGGCGCCGCGGCGTCGTTCGACACCCTGACCGTGTTCGAGTCCTACCCGGTGGATCAGGACGCGCTCGCCCAGGCCGCCGACATCGACGGCATGCGGGTGACCGGGCTGCGCGGCATGGACTCCACGCACTACCCGTTGACCCTGGTCGCCAGCGTCGCAGACCGGCTGCACCTGCAGCTGAAGTACCTGACCGGCGTGTACACCGCCGCCGAGGTGCAGACCCTGCTCGACCGGGTGCTTCGGGTGCTGACCGCATTCGCGGACGCGCCGGACCAGCGGGTTGCCGCGCTCGACGTGCTCGGTGTGGCCGAGCGTGAGCAGGTGCTGACCGCGTGGGTCGATCCGGGTGTCGCGACGCCGACGGGCACGCTGCCCGCCGCGTTCGCGCGGCAGGCGGCGGCGTACGTGGACCGCACCGCGGTGGTTGCTGCCGGCGAGCGGTTGTCGTACGGCGAGCTCGCGGAGCGGGTGAACCGACTCGCCCGCGTGCTGATCGCCGAGGGCGTCGGGCCGGAGTCGATGGTCGCGGTCGCGATGCCGCGTACCGCCGACCTGGTGGTCGCCCTGCTCGCGGTGCTCACGGCCGGCGGCGGCTACGTGCCGGTGGATGTCACCTACCCGCAGGACCGGCTGGCGTACATGCTCGCCGACTCGAAGCCGGTGGTCGTGCTCTCCACCGCCGCGGACGTGGACTCGTTGCCGGACAACGACATTCCGAAGCTGCTCCTGGACTCCACGGAGCTGGCGGCCCGGATGTCGCAGGTGTCGGCCGCGCCGGTCACCGACACCGAGCGGGTTGCGGCGTTGTCGCCGCAGCACCCGGCGTACGTGATCTACACGTCCGGTTCCACAGGTCGCCCCAAGGGCGTCGTGGTGCCGCACGTGGACGTGCTCACCCTGATGGCGAACACGCAGACCAAGTTCGGGTTCGACGAGACCGACGTGTGGACCATGTTCCACAGCTACGCGTTCGACTTCTCGGTGTGGGAGCTGTGGGGTCCGCTGCTGTTCGGCGGCGAACTGGTCATCGTCGACTACCTGACCTCGCGCTCGCCGGAGGAGTTCCTGGAACTGCTGCGGCGGGAACGGGTGACGGTGCTCAACCAGACGCCGTCGGCGTTCTACCAGCTCGCGGAAGCGGACCGGGTTGCAGGGGAGAGGTCTGTCTCCGGCGCGGGGGACAGGTCTGTCTCCGATCAGCTGAGCCTGCGGTACGTGATCTTCGGTGGCGAGGCCCTCGACCTCGGCCAGCTCGAGCGGTGGTACGAGCGGCACGACGAGCAGTCTCCGCGCCTGGTGAACATGTACGGCATCACCGAGACCACGGTGCACGTGAGCTTCCTGTCCCTCGACCGCGAGTTCGCGCGGGAGTCGAAGGCCAGCGTCATCGGTCGCGGCCTGCCGGGCATGGGTGTGTACGTGCTCGACGCGCGGCTGCAGCCTGCGCCGGTCGGTGTGGTCGGCGAGATGTACGTCCACGGTGGGCAGTTGGCGCGCGGCTACCTCGGTCGCCCCGACCTGACGTCGGACCGTTTCGTGGCGAACCCGTTCGCGACCGGGGCGACGGGGAATGTTGCTGTCGGGGATCGGATGTACCGCACCGGCGACCTGGCGCGCTGGAATGCCGACGGTCAGCTGGAGTACCTGGGGCGCAGTGACTTCCAGGTGCAGCTGCGCGGCTTCCGGATCGAGCTCGGCGAGATCGAGTCGGCGCTGCTGCGCTACGAGGGTGTCGCGGCGTCCGCGGTGCTGGTGCGCTCCGACGAGCACACCGGTGACCGTCTCGTCGGCTACGTCGTCCCCGAGGCCGGTGTCACCGTCGATGCGGATGCGGTACTGGCGTTCGTCGGCGAGTTCCTCGCCGCGTACATGGTGCCGTCGGCGCTCGTCGTGCTCGACGAGTTCCCGCTGACCGCGAACGGCAAGCTGGACCGCCGCGCTCTGCCCGCCCCGGACTTCCTCTCCGCGGCAACCGAGTTCGTCGCCCCCCGGACCCCGGTGGAGGAGGCGATCGCCGCGGTCTTCTCGGAGGTGCTCGGCGCCGAGCGTGTGGGTGTCCACGACAGCTTCTTCGACCTCGGCGGCAACTCTCTCGTCGCGACCCGAGTGGTCGCCCGCGCGAACGCCGCCCTCGACGCCCGCGTCGGCGTCCGGGACCTGTTCGAGGCGCCGACCGTCGCCGAGCTGGCGCAGCGGTTCGAGCACGCCGATCGTGCCGACCGCCCGGCGCTCGTCGCGGGCCCGCGCCCCGACCGGGTGCCGCTGTCGCTGGCCCAGCAGCGGATGTGGTTCCTGAGCCGCTTCGATCCGGAATCCCCGGCCTACAACATCCCGATGGCGGTGCGACTGTCCGGCGAGCTGGACACCGACGCGCTGGCCGCGGCCGTGCGCGACGTCCTGGCCCGGCACGAGTCGCTGCGGACCGTGTTCCCCGACTCCGTCGACGGCCCGGCTCAGGTGGTCGTCCCGGCCGCCGAGGTCGAGTTCGACCTCGCCCCGGTCGCGGTGCCGGAGGCCGAGCTGGCCGCCGCCGTCGTCGCCCTGCTGTCCACCGGCTTCGACGTCACCGCCGCCCCGCCGGTGCGGGCCCGGCTGCTCGCCGTCGACGCCGCAGGAGTGGAGTCTGCGGAACGACCCGCAAGCACCGAGCACGTGCTGGTGATGGTGGTGCACCACATCAGCGCCGACGGCATGTCCATGGCGCCGCTCGCGCGGGACGTCATGATCGCGTACACCTCCCGCGTCAACGGGATTGCGCCGCAGTGGCTTCCGCTTCCGGTGCAGTACGCGGACTTCGCGATCTGGCAGCGCGCGCTGCTCGGGTCCGAGGACGACCCGCAGTCCCTCGCCGCGCAGCAGGTCGACTACTGGACCACCGCGCTCGCCGGGCTGCCGGATGCGCTGGACCTGCCCACCGACCGGCCGCGGCCGGCCGAGCAGTCGATGCGCGGCGGACGCCACATGTTCTCGATCGGCGAGGACACCCGCCGGGCCGTGCACGAGGTGGCGACCGCGCACGGCGCCACCCCCTTCATGGTGTTGCACACGGCACTGACGGTGCTGCTCTCGCGCCTGACCCGGGAGACCGACATCGCGATCGGCACTCCGATCGGTGGCCGCGGCGAGGCCGCGCTCGACGATCTCGTCGGCATGTTCGTCAACACGATCGTGCTGCGGGCACAGGTCGACGGTGACGACACGTTCGCGGACCTGCTCGCCCGCGTCCGGCACTCCGATCTCGGCGCGTTCGGGCACACCGACGTGCCGTTCGAGCGGCTCGTCGACGTGCTGAACCCGACCCGCTCGACCGCGCACCACCCGCTGTTCCAGGTGTCGCTGTCGCTGCAGAACCAGGACCGGGCCGAGTTCGAGCTGCCCGGCCTGACCATCAGCGCCCTCGACCCGGGTGCCGAGGTCACACAGTTCGACCTCGACCTGACGGTCGGCGAGGGCGTCGGCGAGGCCGGCGCACCGGACGGCATGTACGCGTACTTCACCTACGCGACCGACCTGTTCGACGAGTCGACGGTCGCCGGGTTCGCCGAGCGGTTCGTGCGGATCCTCGACGCCGCCGTCGCCGACCCGTCGCTGCGGGTCGGGGACGTCGACGTGCTCGCCCCGGCGGAGCGTGCGCAGGTGCTGCGGACGTGGAACGAGACCGCGACCGAGCTCGCGCCCGCGACGCTCGTGTCGTTGTTCGACGAACAGGTGGCCCGCACCCCGGACCGGGTCGCGGTGCTGTTCGAGGGAGAGCAGCTCACCTACGCCGAGTTCGACGCCGCCGCGAACCGACTGGCGCGGGAGCTCATCGACGCCGGTGTCGGACCGGAGAGCCTGGTCGGCCTCGCGATGCGTCGCTCGCTGGACCTGATGATCGGCATGTACGCGATCGTCAAGACCGGTGGCGCGTACCTGCCGCTCGACCCGGACCACCCGGCCGAGCGCACCGCCTACGTGCTCGCGTCCGCCGATCCGCGCATCGTGCTGACCACCACCACGGACGGTGTGGATCTGCCCGCCGACCGCACCGTGCTGTACGTCGACACCCTCGACCTCTCCGGTCGGGACGCGTCGCCGGTCACCGACGCCGAGCGGATCGCTCCGCTGCGTCCGGAGAACACCGCGTACGTCATCTACACGTCCGGCTCGACCGGGCGGCCGAAGGGCGTCGCGGTCGAGCACGCCGCGATCACCAACCAGACCCGCTGGATGCACGCCCACTTCGGCATGACCGCCGACGACCGGGTGATGCAGAAGGCGCCGATCACCTTCGACGTGTCGGTGTGGGAGTGTTTCGCCGCGCTGCAGGTCGGTGGCCGGGTGGTCGTGCTGCGCCCCGACGGGCACCGCGACCCCGAGTACCTGACCGAGGTGATGGCCGCCGAGGGCATCACCATTGCCGAGTTCGTGCCGTCGCTGCTCGAAATGCTGCTCGCCAGCCCCGACATGGGGGTGCCCGCCTCGATGCGGCACATCCTCGCCGGCGGCGAGGCACTGACCCCGCAGACCGCGCGGAAGATCGCCGATCTCGGTACCGCCGTGGAGAACACCTACGGTCCGACCGAGGCCGCGATCACCACGACCGCGTTCGACGCAGCCGAGGCCGGCGAGTGGATCGTCCCGATCGGCCGCGGGGTCTGGAACACCACCGCCTACGTGCTCGACGCGCGCCTGCAGCCGGTGCCCGTCGGCGTCGCCGGTGAGCTGTACCACGGTGGCGACCAGCTGGCCCGCGGCTACGTCGGCCGTCCCGACCTGACGGCGGACCGGTTCGTCGCGAACCCGTTCGAGGGCAACGGGTCCCGCTTGTACCGCACCGGCGACCTGGTGCGCTGGAATGCGAACGGGCAGCTGGAGTTCCTGGGCCGCACCGACTTCCAGGTGAAACTGCGCGGCCTGCGTATCGAGCTCGGCGAGATCGAGTCGGCGCTGCTGGCGCACCCGCGGGTCGAGCAGGCCGTCGTGGTGCTGCACAGCGACCCGCACACCGGCGACCAGCTGGTGGCGTACGTCGTCGGCGGAGGCGTCGAGCCCGTCGGCGCCGCCGACATCATCGACCCGGCCGAGCTCAAGGCGCACCTGGCGCAGCGGTTGCCGAGCTACATGGTCCCGGCGGCGTTCGTCGCGCTGGAGGAGATGCCGCTGAACGCCAGCGGCAAGTTGGATCGCCGCGCCCTGCCCGCCCCGCACATCGAGGTCGACCAGGCCGCCTATGTGGCGCCGCGTGGCCCCGTCGAGGAGATCGTCGCGGCGGTGTTCGCGGAGGTCGTCGGCCTCGACCGGGTCGGCGCCACCGACAGCTTCTTCGAACTCGGCGGCAACTCGCTGGTCGCGACGCGGGTGATCGCGCGCGTCAACGCCGCGCTCGGAACCGCCCTCGGCGTCCGCGCGCTGTTCGACGCGCCGACCGTCGCCGGTCTCGCGCAGCAGGTCGAACGTGCCGGTGCCGGCCACGCCCGGCCTGCGCTCGCGCCGCGCCCGCGTCCGGAGCGGATCCCGCTCTCGCTCGCACAGCAGCGGATGTGGTTCCTCAACCGGTTCGACACCGACTCGGCGGCGTACAACATCCCGCTCGCGGTGCGGCTGTCCGGTGACCTCGACGTCGCCGCCATGGCCGCCGCGGTCCGGGACGTCGTCGCTCGCCACGAGTCGATCCGCACGGTGTTCCCCGACTCGGCGGACGGTCCGCACCAGGTGATCCTCGGCGTCGACGACGTCCTCACCGAGCTGACCCCGATCGACGTCACCGCCGACGAGATCGTCTCGGTGGTGGGCGAATTCGCGGTCACGCCGTTCGACGTGACCGCGCAGGCCCCGGTCCGGGTCGCGCTGTTCCGGATCGCGGCCGACGAGCACGTGCTCGCGTTCGTCGTCCACCACATCTCCGGTGACGGATCGTCGACCGCGCCGCTGGCCCGCGACGTCATGGTCGCCTACCTCGCCCGCTCGACGGGTGAGGAGCCCGGCTGGGCGCCGCTCGAGGTGCAGTATGCGGACTACACGCTGTGGCAGCGGGAACTGCTCGGCGCCGAGGACGACCCGCAGTCCCTCGCGGCCGAACAGGTGGCGTACTGGACCGGCGCCCTGGCCGGGGTGCCCGAGGTGCTGGCGCTGCCGACCGACCGGCCGCGCCCGGCGGACCGCACCCAGCAGGGCGCGACCGCCGAGTTCGAGATCACCGCGCAGACGCACGAGCGGCTGCGGGCGATCGCCAAGGACAACGGCGCCACGCTGTTCATGGTGATGCACTCCGCGCTCGCGGTGCTGCTCGCCCGGCTGTCCGGCACCTCCGACATCGCGGTCGGCACCCCGATCGCCGGCCGCGGCGAACGCGCCCTCGACGACCTCGTCGGCATGTTCGTCAACACCCTGGTGCTGCGCACCGAGGTGGACGCAGCCCGTGGTTTCGATGCGCTGCTCGAGCAGGCCCGCGAGGTGGACCTGGGTGCGTTCGCCCACGCCGACCTGCCGTTCGAGCGGCTCGTCGACATCCTCGACCCGGCCCGCTCGACGTCGCACTCGCCGCTGTTCCAGGTGGTGCTTTCCACCGAGGACATCGGCGAGGAACGGTTCGAGCTGCCCGGGCTGACGGTCAGCGGCATCGCCGACGACACGCACGTCGAGAAGTTCGACCTGGAACTGTCGTACGCGGAGCGGGTCGACGCCGGCGGTCGCGCCGAGGGCATGACCGCCCGGTTCGGCTACGCCACCGACATCTTCGACGCCGCCACGGTGGAGCTGTTCACCGCGCGGATGGCCCGGATCCTCGACGCGATCGCCGCCGACCCGTCGGCACCGGTCGGGGACATCGAGATCCTCGGCGCTGCCGAGGCCGCGCAGTTGGCGCCGGTCCGCGGCGCCGCCGCCGTCGGTGTGGGCACCCTGCCCGAGCTGCTGGCCGCGGCCGCCGCACAGGATCCGGCCGCGACCGCGCTCGCCTTCGGCGACGTGACGGTCGGCTACCGGGAACTCGACGAGCGCTCGACGCGACTCGCCCGGATCCTCGTCGACCGCGGCGTCGGACCGGAGAGCTTCGTGGCCCTCGGGCTGTCCCGGTCCATCGAGTCGGTCACCGCGGTGTGGGCGGTCGCCAAGTCCGGCGCCGCGTTCCTGCCGGTGGACCCGAACTACCCGGCGGACCGGATCGCGCACATGCTCACCGACTCGGGTGCGCCGATCGGCATCACGGTCCGCGCGCACCGCGAGTCGTTCGACGACTCCATCGACTGGCTGGTGCTCGACGACGCGGACTTCACCGCCGAATGGGCCGGGCAGTCGGACGCGCCGATCACCGACTCCGAGCGCACCGCCCCGCTCGACGTCCGCAATGCGGCGTACCTGATCTACACCTCGGGTTCGACGGGTCTGCCCAAGGGTGTCGCGGTCACCCACCAGGGCCTGCACAACCTGGCCGCGGACGTACGCACCCGCTGCGCGATCACCCCGGCGTCCCGTGTGCTGCACGTGACCACGCCGAGCTTCGACGCGTCGATCATCGAGTACCTGATGGCCTTCGGCTCGGGCGCGGCCCTGGTGATCGCCCCGCCGGAGGTCTTCGGTGGTGCCGAGCTGACGGCGCTGATGCGGGACCAGGAGGTCACCCACGCCTTCATCACCCCGGCCGCCCTCGCGTCCCTGGACGAGAGTGCGCTGGACCGGCTGGAGATGGTCGGCACCGGCGGCGACGCCTGCCCGCCCGAACTCGCCGAGCGCTGGGCGCGCGGCCGTGCGATGTTCAACATGTACGGGCCGACCGAGTCGACGATCGCGGTCGTGATCGACGGCCCGATGGTCGCCGGCGAGCCGGTCGCGATCGGCACACCCACGGTGGGTGTCGAGGCGCTGGTGCTCGACGCCCGGCTGCGGCCGGTGCCGGTCGGCGTGCCCGGCGAGCTGTACGTCGCAGGTCCGGAACTGGCCCGTGGCTACCACGCGCGGGCCGGGCTGACCTCGGACCGCTTCGTGGCCAACCCGTTCGCGGTCGGGGCGAGCGGAGCGACGGGGAATGTCGCCGGTGCCCGGATGTACCGCACGGGTGACGTGGTCCGGTGGACCGGGGAGAGCTCCGCGCTGCGGCTGCAGTACCTCGGCCGGTCCGACTCCCAGGTCAAGGTCCGTGGCTTCCGCATCGAACTCGGCGAGATCAACGCGGCGCTGGCGTCCTACCCGGGAATCGACTTCGCGCACACCGCCGGTCACGTCGCCGAGTCCGGCGAGACCCATCTGGTCTCGTATGTGCTCGCGGCCCCGGGCGTCGACATCCGGGTCGCCGCGGTGTCCGAGCACATCGCCCGGACCCTGCCCGCGTACATGGTCCCGTCCGCGATCGTGGTGCTCGACGAGCTGCCGACGACCCCGGCGGGCAAGCTCGACACCCGGGCGCTGCCGGAGCCCGAGATCGTCACGGTCACCGGTGGATTCGTGCCGCCGCGGACCGCGACCGAGGAGATCGTCGCCGGCGTGTTCGCCGAGGTGCTCGGAGTCGGACGCGTCGGCTCGACGGACAGCTTCTTCGACCTCGGTGGCAACTCGCTGTCCGCGACCCGGGTCACCGCCCGCGTCGGTGCCGTGCTCGGTGCCACCCTCGGTGTGCGCCAGGTGTTCGACGCCCCGACCGTCGCCGCACTGGCCGCGTACGTGGACTCGGTTCGCACGCAGGGCGTCTCGCGCCCCGCGCTGGTGCCGGCGACCCGTCCGCAGCGGATCCCGCTCTCACTGGCGCAGCGGCGCATGTGGTTCCTCAACCAGTTCGACACCGACTCGGCGGCCTACAACATCCCGTTGGCCGTCCGGCTGTCCGGCGACCTCGACGTCGCGGCGCTGGCTCGCGCCGTCGCCGACGTCGTCGATCGGCACGAGACGTTGCGGACCGTGTACCCGGCGGTCGGCCGCGAGCCGTACCAGGTGGTGCTGCCGGCCGACGAGGTGATGCCTGCACTGGCGCCGCGTCCCGTCTCCGAGGAGAACCTGCTCGCCGCGGTGGTCGACTTCGCGTCCGGTGGATTCGACGTCACCGTCGCCCCGCCGCTGCGAATCGCCCTGTTCGAGACCGGGCCGAGCGACCGGGTCCTGGTCGTGGTCGTGCACCACATCGCCGGCGACGGTTCGTCCATGGCACCGCTCGCGCGTGACGTCATGGTCGCCTACGGCTCGCGGACCGCGGGCCTGCCGCCGCAGTGGACCGAACTGCCGGTGCAGTACGCCGATTTCGCGATCTGGCAGCGGGAGGTCCTCGGCGACGAGAACGATCCGCAGTCCCTCGCGGCACAGCAGATCGCCTACTGGCGGGAGGCGCTCGACGACCTGCCGACGCAGCTGGAACTGCCCACCGACCGGCCGCGGCCGCCGGTGCAGTCCCTGGCAGGCGACACCGTCGAGTTCAGCGTCGACGCCGACACGCACCGTGCACTGGTCGAGGTGGCCCGCGCCGGCGGCGCCAGCGTCTTCATGGTGATGCACGCCGCCCTGTCGGTGCTGCTCGCCGGGCTGTCGGGAACCACCGACATCGCCGTCGGCACCCCCTCGGCGGGCCGCGGCGACGCCGCGCTCGACGACCTGGTCGGCATGTTCGTCGGCACGCTCGTGCTGCGCGCCGAGGTCGACCCGGACATCACGTTCGCCGACCTGCTCGAAGCGGTCCGCGAAAGCGACCTCGGGGCGTTCGGCAACACCGACATCCCGTTCGAGCGGCTCGTCGAGGTGCTCGACCCCGAGCGGTCGACCGCGCACTCGCCGCTGTTCCAGGTGATGCTCACGTTCCAGAACCTGGAGCAGGCGAGCTTCGAGCTGCCCGGCCTGACGGTCGCCGCCGTCGAATCGGGTCCGGAACCGGCGAAGTTCGACCTGACCCTCGGCCTGCAGGAGACCTACCGTGAGGACGGTGCGCCCGCGGAGATCGCGGCGTCGCTGAGCTACGCCACCGACCTGTTCGACGCGTCCACCGTCCGCGGTTTCGCGGACCGGTTCCTGCGCGTGCTCGCGCAGGTGTCGGCGAACCCGGCGGTGCGCCTCGGCGACGTGGACCTGCTCGGTGCCGAGGAACGCGCCCGGGTTGCGGAGTTCGGCCGTGGTGCCGGCTCCGCGGTCGGGGAGGCCACGCTGCTCGGCCTGGTCGCTGCACAGGTCGCCCGGATCCCGGATGCGGCAGCCGTCGTCGACGGTGACCTGGAGCTGTCCTACCGCGACCTGGACGAACGCGCGAACGCCCTTGCCGCGCAACTGTCCTCGGCGGGTGCGGGTCGAGACGACGTGGTCGCGCTGGCGCTGGGCCGGTCGGTCGACTGGATCGTCGGCATGCTCGCGGCGTGGAAGGTCGGAGCGGGATACGCCCCGGTCGACCCGGCGCACCCGGTGGACCGAATCGCCGCCCTGCTCGCCGACACCGGCGCCCGTGCGCTGGTCGCGACAGCGGAGTGGATCGCGGCCGCGGGCCCCGGTGACACCCTCGCCGACGCCGCCGTCCTGGTGGTGGACGCGCGCGAGGCCGGCGAGACGGCGGCTCCCGCCGACGTGTGGTCCGAGCCGGGTGCCGGCGCGCGCCTCGGTTACGTGATCTCCACCTCGGGTTCCACCGGGCGGCCGAAACCGACCCTGGTGCCGATGGCCGGCATCGCCAACACCGTCGACTGGTATCGCCGCGAACTCGACCTGTCCGCCGGAGACGGTGTGCTCGTCGCGTCGTCGCCGAGCTTCGACCTGACCCAGAAGAACGTGTGGGCCGCGCTCGCGTCCGGTGCCACCGTCCATCTGGCGGGGGAGGGCTTCGACCCGGCGGCCATCCTCGGCATCATCGCCGCCAACGCGGTTGCGGTGGCGAACATGTCGCCGTCCGCGTTCGAGGCGGTCGTCGACGCCGACGCCGCGGGCGTGCTGGCGGGGCTGAAGATGCTGTTCCTCGGCGGCGAGGCCGTCAAGCTGACGCCGCTGCGCGCGCTGATCGACGGCGGACTGCGGGTGTTCAACAGCTACGGCCCGACCGAGGCGTCGGACGTCGTCTCCTTCCACGAGGTGGGTCGCGACGAGCGCGGCGCCGTGCCGATCGGTTCGCCGATCCCCGGGGTCGAGCTGTTCGTGCTCGACGACCGGCTCCGGCCGACTCCGATCGGGGTGGCCGGCGAGCTGTACGTCGGCGGCATCGCCGTCGGCCGCGGCTACGGCGCCATGTTCGGCCAGACGGCGGACCGGTTCGTCGCGAACCCGTTCGGCGACAGCGGTTCCCGGATGTACCGGACCGGTGACCTGGTGCGCTGGAGCAACTCCGGCGAGCTGGACTACCTGGGCCGCGCCGACTTCCAGGTCAAGCTGCGTGGTCTGCGGATCGAGCTCGGCGAGATCGAGGCGGTGCTGCACGAGCAGGACACCGTCGCGCAGGCGGCGGTGCTGGTACGGGAGGACAACCCCGGCCAGCAGCTGCTCGTCGGCTACGTGGTGCCCACCCCGGGTGCGGTCGTCGACGAGGCGGCGCTGATCGCGGCGCTCGGCCGACGTCTGCCGGACTACATGGTCCCCGCGGTGTTCGTCGGACTCGACGAGTTCCCGCTCAACCGCAGCGGCAAACTCGACCGCAAGGCGCTGCCCGCGCCCGACTTCGCGGCGCGTGTCCGCACCTCGCGGGCGCCGCGGACCGAGACCGAGAAGGTGCTCTGCGACCTGTTCGCGCAGCTCCTCGGCCTCGACTCGGTCGGCGTGGACGACTCGTTCTTCGCGCTCGGCGGCGACAGCATCCTGTCCATCCAGCTGGTCGCCCGCGCCAAGGCCGCAGGCATCGTCCTGACCCCGAAGATGGTGTTCGAGCATCGGACCGTGGCGGCGCTGGCCGCGGCGGCCGCCAGCGTCGAACTCGAGGTGCTCGAGGAACTGCCCGGCGGCGGTGTCGGCGAGATCCCGCTTTCGCCCATCGGGCACTGGATGATCGAGCACGGACGCAGCTACGACCGGTTCTCGCAGGCCGAGATCCTGACGCTGCCGCGGGACGTCGACCTCACCCACCTGACCGGCGCGGTGCAGGCGGTGCTCGACCACCACGACATGCTGCGCGCCCGGCTGACCGTCACCGACGGTGTCGGGGCCCTCGAGGTTCTCGAGGCCGGCACCGTCGACGCCGCGGACCTGGTGCACGCGGTGTCGTACGCGGACGACTTCGTCGCCGCCGCGGCACCGGAACTGGATGCGGCCGCGGACCGGCTCGACCCGGCCCGCGCCGTGATGCTGCAGGCGGTGTGGTTCGTTCCCGCCGACGAGCAGGCGCCCGGTCAGCTGATGCTGCTCGTGCACCATCTCGCGATCGACGGCGTGTCCTGGCCGATCCTCAGCGGCGACCTGGTCGCCGCGTGGGGTCAGCTCGCGCACGGTCAGTCGATCGAGCTCGCCCCGGTCGGCACCTCCGCGCGGCGCTGGGCGCACGGCCTCGTCGACGAGGCGCGGTCCGAGCGCCGGGTCGCCGAACTGGACATCTGGCGCGGCATCCTCGAGGGCCCGGACCCGGACCTCGGGTCGCGACCGCTCGATACGGCCCGCGACGTCGTCGCCACCGTCGAGGACCTGCACGTCGAGGTCCCGGCCGAGATCGCCGAGACGGTGCTCACCGTGCTGCCGCGCAAGTTCCACGGCACCGCCAACGACGGACTGCTCACCGCGCTCGCGATGGCGCTCGTCACCTGGCGCGCCGAGCGGGGCATCGACGAGACGACCGCACTGGTCAACCTCGAGGGCCACGGCCGCGAGGAGCAGGTGCTGCCCGGTGCGGACCTCTCGCGCACCGTCGGCTGGTTCACCACCCAGGTCCCGGTCCGCCTCGACCTGTCGGGCGTGGACCTCACGGCCGCGTTCACCGGCGGCGCCGACCTCGGCGTCGCGGTCAAGGCGGTCAAGGAACAGCTGCTCGCGGTTCCCGACCACGGCATCGGCTACGGCCTGCTCAGCCGGCTCAACCCCGAGACCGCCGAGGTCCTCGGCGGGTTCGCGGCGCCGCAGATCGGCTTCAACTACCTGGGCCGGCGCGGCACGGTATCCGACGAGCAGAGCTCGATGTCCGACGAGCAGAGCTCGGTGTCCGACGAGCAGAGCTCGGTGTCCGACGAGCAGAGCTCGGTGTCCGACGAGCAGAGCTCGGTGTCCGACGAGCAGCAGGCACGCGAGGGTTCGCAGGTCAACCTGGCCGGAGCCCGCAACGACGACATGGCCGTGCCCGCGGTGCTGGACGTCAACGCGATCGCGGTGGGCACCCCGTCCGGCGCGAAGCTGGTGGCCACCTGGTCGTACGCGACCGGACTGCTCGGCCGTGACGAGGTGCAGCGGTTCGCGGACCTGTGGGTCGAGGCGCTGACGGCACTGGCCGCGCACGCCGACCGTCCCGACGCCGGCGGCCGCACCCCGTCCGACTTCGAACTGGTCACCGTCGACCAGCGGCAGATCGAGAAGTGGGAGGCGCAGTACCCGGACATGTCCGACGTCTGGTCGCTCTCGCCGCTGCAGGACGGTCTGCTGTACCAGTCTCAACTGGCCGGCGACGACACGGACTACTACCAGGTCCAGATGATGCTGACCCTGACCGGCACGGTGGACGCCGACCGGATCCGGGCGGCCGGGCAGGCGCTGCTCGACCGGTACCCGAACCTGCGGGTTGCCTTCAGCTACGAGGGCGGCGTCGGCGCACAGATCGTTCAGCGCACCGTCACCCTGCCGTGGCGCACCGTCGACCTGACCTCGGTCCCGGTCACCGAGCGGGACGCGGCGCTGACCGAGTTGCTGGCCGCGGACCGCAGCGAGGGCTTCGACCTCGCCTCGGCGCCCCTGATCCGGTTCACCCTGGTCAAGCTTGCCGACGACGAGTACCGGCTGATGCTGCTCAACCATCACGCCCTGCTCGACGGCTGGTCCACGCCGCTGCTGTTGCGGGACCTGTTCGCGCTGTACGCCACCCGTGGCGACGCGACGCACCTGCCGCCGGCCCGTCAGTACCGGGATTTCCTGGCCTGGTTGTCCCGGCAGGACCGCGCGCACTCGCTCGAGGCGTGGCGGACCGCGTTCGAGGGCAGCGACGAGCCGACCATGGTGATCGGTGACAGCGGCGACGAACTCGGCGACTCGCACGAGCTCGCCGCCCACCTCGACACCGAGCTGTCCGACGCGCTGGTCGCTCTCGGCCGCGAACACGGGTTCACCATGAACACCGTCGTGCAGGCCGCGTGGGCGCTGGTCGTCGCGACCCTGACCGGACGCGAGGACGTCACCTTCGGCGCCACCGTCTCCGGCCGTCCGCCGCAGATCGACGGCGTCGAAGAGATGATCGGCCTGTTCATCAACACGCTGCCGGTTCGGGTGCGGCTCGACGTGACCGAGTCCGTGACGCAGCTGCTGTCGCGGCTGCAGGGGGAGCAGGCCGACCTGCTCGACCACCACTACGTCGGTATGGCGGAGATCCAGTCCGTCGCCGGCCAGGGCACGGTGTTCGACACCCTCGCGGTGTTCGAGTCGTACCCGGACGCCGGTGGCGCCGGGGGCGGCGACATCGACGGCATGACCGTTGCGGGAATGTCCGGCAGCGACTCGGTGCACTACCCGTTGGCACTGGTCGCGGAGTACGACGGCACGCTGGCGCTGCGTCTGAAGTTCCTCGACGGCGTCGTCTCGGTGGACCGGGCGCAGGAGGTCCTCGGATTCGTGACCCGCGCGGTCCAGGCGTTCGCCCGGGCTCCGCACACGGCACTGGCGTCGCTGGACCTGCTCGACCCGGCGCACCGCGCCGAGCTGGTGCCGGCCCACGGCCCGCAGGGCCACGGGTTCCGCAGCCTGCCGGACGTGCTCGCCGCCGCCGTCGCCGTGGATCCGACCGCGCTCGCCCTGATCGAGGGCGACGAGGCGCTGACGTATCGGGACCTCGACGAGCGGTCGAACCGGGTCGCCCGGCTGCTGCTCGAATCCGGTGTCGGTACCGAGAGCGTCGTCGCGATCGCGCTGTCCCGGTCGATCGAATCGGTCACCGCGATCTGGGCGACCGCGAAGGCGGGGGCCACGTTCCTGCCGATCGACCCGAGCTACCCGGCGGATCGCATCGAGCACATGCTCACCGACTCCGGTGCAGTGCTCGGGTTGACGATCGGTGCCCACCGCGACGGCCCGCACGCCGGGTTGCCGTGGATCGTCCTGGACGACGCCGACGTTGCGGCGCGGCTCGGGGAGACGGCCTCGGCCCCGATCACCGATGCCGACCGCACCCACCCGGTGCGCCCGGCCTCGGCGGCGTACATGATCTACACCTCCGGATCGACGGGCCTGCCGAAGGGCGTCGTGGTCACCCACCGCGACCTGTTCACCACCGCCGAAGAGGCGCGCACGCGCTTCCACATCGAGGCCGGCGACCGGGTGCTGCACGTGATCTCGCCGAGCTTCGACGCGTCCGTGCTCGAATACCTGATGGCGTTCGGATCGGCCGCGACGATGGTCGTGGCGCCGGCGTCGGTGTTCGGTGGCGCCGACCTGGCCGACCTGATCCGCAAGCAGCACGTCACCCACACCTTCATGACGCCCGGTTCGCTGGCGTCCGTCGACCCCGACGGACTCGACGAACTCCGGGTCGTGGTGGTCGGTGGCGAGGCGTGCCCCGCGGACCTGGTGACCCGGTGGGCACCCGGCCGGACGTTCGTCAACGCGTACGGTCCGACCGAAACGACGATCTGGGTCACCGCCACCGGAGGACTGCAGTCCGGGGAACACGTCACGATCGGTGGCCTGCTGGCCGGCGTCGGAGCCGTCATCCTCGACCGGCAGCTGCGGCCGGTACCCGCCGGTGTTCCCGGCGAGCTGTACGTGTTCGGCACGTCGCTGGCCCGTGGCTACCACCGCCGCGCGGGTCTCACGTCCGAGCGGTTCGTGGCAAACCCGTTCGGTGCACCCGGCGAGCGGATGTACCGGACCGGCGACGTCGCGCAGTGGATCCCCGGCGACGGCGACGATCGGTGGATCGTCGACTACCTGGGTCGCTCCGACTTCCAGGTGAAGGTCCGTGGTTTCCGGATCGAGCTCGGCGAGATCGAGTCGGCGTTGACCGCGCACCCGAGCGTGGAATTCGCACACGTGATCGGTGTGCCCGGTCCCGGCGGCGCGACCGCGCTGGCCGCATACGTGCTGCCCGTGGACGGTGCCGAAGTCGACCCGGTGACGCTCACCGCGTTCGTCGGGGAGGGGCTGCCCGCGTACATGGTTCCGGCGGCGATCGTGCCGATCAGCGAGATCCCGCTGACCGGCGCAGGAAAGATCGACCGCAAGGCACTGCCGGAACCCCAGTTCGCGGAGCGGGCGCCGTACGTCGCTCCCGGCACACCGACCGAGCGGATCGTCGTCGAGGCGTTCGAGGAGGTGCTCGGTGCCGACGGCGTCGGCATCGACGACGGCTTCTTCGATCTCGGTGGCCACTCGCTGCTCGCCACCCGCCTGGTCGCCATGGTCGGCGACCGAGCCGGGGTGCGCGTGCCGCTGCAGTGGATGTTCACCGACCCGACCCCGCGCCGCATCGCCGAACGCATCGACGCCGCCCGCGCCGGATCGACCGAGGGCGAGGCCGCACTGCAGGTGATGCTGCCGCTGCGCAGCGCCGGGTCGCAGCCGCCGCTGTTCTGCGTGCACCCGTTCGTCGGCCTGTCCTGGTCGTACGGCGGGCTCGCGCAGCACCTGTCCGCGGACCGCCCGGTGTACGGCATCCAGTCGCCGGCACTGTCCGGTGGGGTCCTGCCCGACACGATCGAGGACATCGCGGAGCTGTACGTCGAGCAGATCCGCGCGGTCCAGCCGGAGGGCCCGTACCACCTGCTCGGCTGGTCGTTCGGTGGTGTCGTCGCGCACGCGATGGCCGTCCGGCTGCGGGCACTGGGCGAGCGGGTGGAGTCCCTCGTCATGCTCGACAGCTTCCGCGACCTCGTCGAGGTCGGATCGGTCGCGGCCGCCGACAACATGGGCGAGGTCGTCGCCGGACTCGGGTTCGGCATCGATCTCGGGCCCGATCCGGCGGAGCTGACCCCGCAGCGGCTGCTGGAACTGCTGCAGGCGGTGCCGGGCTTCCCGGCGTCGCTGACCGCGGCGGACCTCGACCGGATCCTCGCCAGCGCCGGGCGCGCCGGGGACCTCATCGAGGCGTACGCCCCGCAGCGGTACGACGGACGGGTGGACTTCTTCGCCGCCCGGCGCGGGGACCTCGGCCACCTCGACGGGGCTGCACAGTGGTCCGAGTTCGTCGGGGCCACCGTCATCCACGACGTCGATTCCGACCACAACGGAATGACGACGCCGCGGGCGCTGGCGCAGATCGGGCCAGTGCTCGACGGGATCCTGCGCGAGCGGGACTGACACCCGGGCACAGAAAGGGCCCCACCGCGATGCGGTGGGGCCCTTTTCGTTGAGCGCTGTGTTCGGGTGGTGCGTAGGTGAATCTCGGCTACGCCGTCCCCGGGACGGATCGGATGGGATCAGATGGGGGTGCCGGCCGCCTTGCGGTAGCCGCGGACCGCGGGCCAGGTGAAGAGCGCGATCATCCCGACGGCCCACAGTGTGGTCTTGATCAGCGGTTCGGCGACCGGACCGCCCAGGCTCAGCCCCTTCATCGCGTCGATGGCCGTGGACATCGGCTGGTTCTCGACGAAGCCCTGCAGCCAGGTCGGGTACGCCGCGGTGGGGACGAAGCCGGAGTTGAAGAACATCAGCAGCGAGCACACCAGGGACAGCAGTTCCACGAGGGGCAGTTTGGCGGCGCTCACCGACAGCGCGGTGACCATGGTCGCGAACCCCAGACCCATCAGCAGTGGCACGCAGATCATTGCGAACCCGGCGATGAGGCCCTGGTTGAAGCGGAACCCGAGGGCGAATCCGACCGTCAGAATCAGCACTGTCGTCAGCAGGATGCGGACCGCCTCGGCCAGTAGCCGGCTGACCAGGCCCGACGCCCGATGGACCGGCAGGATCCAGAATCGGCTGAGCAGGCCGCGGCGCCACTCCATCTTCAGCTGCATGCCGCTGGCGATGGAACCGAACATCGAGCCGACCAGCGCGATCATGGGTGCGTAGCCGTACACGCTGTTGACGCCGGTGGCCTTGGTGACCGAGATCCCCAGCACGGCGTTGAACATGATCAGCATCAGCGACGGGTACACGATCGCCTGCAGCATCGTGTACGGGTCGCGGAGCCACCGGGTCAACAGCCGCTGCGTCTGCAGCAGGCTGTGCGTGACCAGTGCCTGCCGGGAGTCCTCCGGGTACACCTCGGTGGTCTCGTGGAAGGTGATCTCGGTGATCGGGGCGTCTTCGCGCCGCTCGTGGGTTGGTGCGGTGGTCATTTGCGCCTCACGTTCGCCCACACGGTCAGCGGAGCGATCACCGCGAAGAGCCCCAGACACCACAGCACGGCGGGCGTCATCAGGTGCATAGTCACGGAGCCGTCGGCGATCGCGCGCATCGAGATCGCGAACTGGGAGATCGGCTGGTTGCGAACGAACGCCTGGGACCACGAGGGGAACTGCGAGACCGGAACGAAGCCGGCCGAGAACATACCGAGGATCAGCTGCGGCAGCGTCAACGCCTGGCTGGTCATCTCGGGACTCTTGCTCAGCGTGCCGATCAGGTCGCCGCCCAGCGACAGCGTCATCGCGATCGCCAGTGACATCGCCACGAACAGCGTGGCGTTGCCGATGCCGCCGGTGAACCGGAATCCGATGATGTGGCCGTAGACGAGTGCGGCGATCAGCGAGATGGTGCAGTGCACGAACGACGCCGTCATCCGGGACGCCAAGGGAACGCCGGCGAAGATGGGCATCGTCTGGAATCGCGCGTTCATGCCGTTGACGGCTTCGAGTGCGGCCTTGCCCGCGGCGGAGATGGCGGTGAAGGCCATCGCCTGCAGCACGATGATCGGCATCACGAACTGGGCGTAGTCGATGCCCTGGAACTTCATCACGAAGCGCAGCGGCAGGTAGAAGCCGATCGTGAAGATCGCGGGTGCGAGGATCGCGATGAACAGCTGCCCACTCGTCCACATGCCGCGAACGTTGCGGCCGGTCAGCGCGAGCCACTGTCCGGTTGCCGACAGTTCCGGCCGACGGTGCCGGCCGACGCGGGCCACGGCCTTGGACTGTGGCTCGGGTGGGGTCTCGTCCGACTGTGCTGCGCGCGCAGCGATGGCGGTCATGATGCTTCGCTCTCTTCGGCGGCCGGCTGACCGGTCAGTGCAAGGAACACGTCGTCGAGCGACGGCCGCCGCAGCGCGATGTCGGCGAGGGGGATCCGGGAGATGTCGAGCCGGCGCAGCACCTCGGCGAGCGTCTGCGCGCCGTACTGGGCGGGGATCGACAGCCGATCGTGGCCGGTTGCGGTGACGTACTCCGGCGGCACCAGGCTGGTCAGCACCGCGTGCACACGCGGCAGGTCCGCCAGCCGGAGCGGCACGACCTCGCAGTAGCTGCCGCCGGTGCGTTCCTTGAGCTGGTCGGCGGTGCCCTCCGCGATCACCGTGCCCCGGTCGATGACGACGATGTTGTCGCTGAGCACGTCGGCCTCTTCGAGGTACTGCGTGGTCAGCAGGATGGTGATGCCCTGCTCCTTGAGTGTCGAGACGAGCGACCAGACGCCCTGCCGGCTGCGCGGGTCGAGGCCGGTCGTCGGCTCGTCGAGGAAGACCACCTCGGGCCGGGTCACCAGGCCGCACGCGATGTCGACGCGTCGGCGCATACCGCCCGAGTAGCCTGCGACCTTGCGCTCGGCCGCGTACTCGAGGTCGAACTGGCGCAGCAGTTCCTCGGCGCGTGCCTTGGCGGACTGGCGGTTGAGTCCCATCAGACGCCCGAAAAGCACGAGGTTCTCCCGTGCCGTCAACTGCTCGTCGAGCGCCGCGTACTGACCGGTCATCATGATCGATCGCCGCACCGCCGGTGCCTGGGTGACGACGTCGTGACCGGCGACCAGCGCGCGCCCCGAATCCGGGCGCAGCAGGGTGGACAGCACGTTGACCGTTGTCGTCTTGCCAGCGCCGTTGGGGCCGAGGATTCCGAGCACGGTGCCGCGAGGCACCTCGAAGTTGACCCCCCTGAGCGCCTGCACTTCACCGAAGGACTTGCGGATTCCCTCGACCAGGACGGCAGAGTGGGGTGTAGGCATGCCAGCGAGTATGTCACGCATCGGAGAACGCCGAGGCAGACCGGGGGACCGCGGTTGCCTGCAAATCGCTGACGATCTACGCGTCGGTAACGTCGCGTTGCTCGCGTCCGATGATTCCGTCCCGTGGTCCGGGCGGGCATGCTGCGCGTGCCGGCGCGCAGGCGGCCGACAACTGGATGTGAAGCAGGTCACGTCGTGGTGTTCCTTGTGTCGGCCGGTGGGGTTGCGCAGGAGCGGCCGCTACTTCGGCGTGACCCAGACGGTGATGTCGGCGTGTACGACCTCGGTGCCCGCCTTGTCGCGGATGAAAACGGGCACGACCAGGTCGGCGCCCTCGGTGATGGCGGCGAAGTCGGGCAGCGAGGGCAGTGTGGCGGTCGCGTGCAGTCCGGTGGTCGCCTTCGTCAGGTACTGCGTGTGCATGGCCTTCGGAATCCACCGGTGTGTGGGTGGGACGGTGGCCTCGGCGAGCATGCCCATCGCGGCCTCGGCGAGGTTGCACGCCGCGATCGCGTGGTAGGTGCCGATGTGGTTGTGCACACCCCACCATTTCGGGGCTCGGACCTCGCAATGGCCGGGCTCCAGTGCGACGACGCGGGGGAGGACGGTGGCGAAGTAGGGCACGCGGATGCACATGCCAAGGGAGAACAGTGTGGATCCGACGCGGTTCCGGGGGAGCCGCTGCCAGGTCCGGTAGGTGGTGGTCGTGGTGGTCATGACGGAATCTTACTCTGAAGTAAGTTCGATACGGGGTGTCCGTCCGCCCGGATTTGAAGTCCGGACCGGTCTCCGGCATACTGTTCAGGTTGCCTGGGCCAGGGACGTGCACGCGCACGGCCTTCGCCTGGCGAGAAAGGGTCGAGGACCGGAAGCTCGCGCGGATAGATTCCGCCGGTGGTTCCCGGTCCGGCCAATGCAGGACAATCGTCGCAAGACGGAAGCAGTGACCACCTGCGCCCCGCCTGGGGTGCAGCCCGGAACACATTCCGCTGGTCGATCCGTGTGCAAACACGGGTCGGGGGATGAGCGGGAGGGCGACACGCCCGACCGCGTGGACCGGGAACAGTTCCATGACAGATGAACAGCGGCAGCGGATCGGACATCCCGATCGGCATCGGGCGTGCAGTCCGATCGCCAACGTTCTTCTTCGCCCGGAAGTGGGTGGGAACTGTGCAGACGAGGTAGCCCCTGACGGGTCTACGTGCAAACGAGCGGCTCCACGTGATCGACAGACACAGCGAGTCGCGAGGGCCTAATCACATCGGGCAAGGAAGAGGACACAAGCGTGGCGGGACAGAAGATCCGCATCAGGCTCAAGGCCTACGACCATGAGGCGATCGACGCGTCTGCGCGCAAGATCGTGGAGACGGTGACCCGTACCGGGGCCCGTGTGGTCGGACCGGTGCCGTTGCCGACCGAAAAGAACGTGTACTGCGTCATCCGTTCGCCGCACAAGTACAAGGACTCGCGCGAGCACTTCGAGATGCGCACCCACAAGCGGCTCATTGACATCCTCGACCCGACGCCCAAGACGGTCGACGCGCTCATGCGCATCGACCTGCCGGCCAGCGTCGATGTCAACATCCAGTGAGCGCGGCGGAGACAACAACAATGACTGAGAACAAGATCACGGGCATCCTGGGCACCAAGCTCGGCATGACCCAGGTCTTCGACGAGAACAACCGGGTCGTTCCGGTCACCGTCGTCAAGGCCGGACCGAACGTCGTCACCCAGATCCGCACCGAGGAGCGTGACGGCTACAGCGCCGTGCAGCTCGCCTACGGCGCGATCGACCCCCGCAAGGTGAACAAGCCGACCTCCGGCCAGTTCGCCAAGGCCGGTGTCACCCCCCGCCGCCACGTCGTGGAGCTGCGCGTCGCCGACGCCGGCGAGTACGAGGTCGGCCAGGAGCTCACCGCCGCTGTGTTCGAGGACGGCGCCTACGTCGACGTCACCGGCACCTCCAAGGGCAAGGGCTTCGCCGGCACCATGAAGCGTCACGGCTTCGCCGGTCAGGGCGCCTCCCACGGTGCGCAGGCCGTTCACCGTCGCCCCGGTTCGATCGGTGGCTGCGCCACCCCGGGCCGCGTGTTCAAGGGCATGCGCATGTCGGGCCGCATGGGTAGCGACCGCGTCACCACGCAGAACCTCACCGTCCACAAGGTGGACGCCGAGGCCGGCCTGCTTCTGATCAAGGGTGCGATCCCCGGCCGCAAGGGTGGCCTCGTGATCGTCAAGACCGCAGTGAAGGGTGGTGCGTCCGCATGACCGAGACCGCAACCAAGCTCACCCTCGACGTCCGCAACGCCGACGGCGGCACCAACGGCACCGTCGACCTGCCCGCCGAGATCTTCGATGCGACGGCCAACATCGCGCTGATGCACCAGGTCGTCGTCGCTCAGCTGGCCGCGGCACGTCAGGGCACGCACTCCACCAAGACCCGCGGCGAGGTCCGCGGCGGTGGCAAGAAGCCGTACCGGCAGAAGGGCACCGGCCGCGCCCGTCAGGGCTCGACCCGCGCGCCGCAGTTCGCCGGTGGTGGCACCGTCCACGGCCCGAAGCCGCGCGACTACAGCCAGCGGACCCCGAAGAAGATGAAGGCAGCCGCCCTCCGCGGTGCCCTCTCCGACCGGGCCCGCAACGAGCGCATCCACGTGATCACCGAACTGGTTGCCGGGCAGACCCCGTCCACCAAGAGCGCCCGCAAGTTCCTGGGCGAGATCTCGGGTCGCAAGAAGTTCCTGCTCGTCGTCGGCCGTGAGGACATCGCGGCTTGGAAGAGCGTGCAGAACCTCGAGGGTGTGCACCCCATCGCCCCCGACCAGCTGAACACCTACGACGTGCTCAACAGCGACGACGTCGTGTTCAGTGTCGAGGCGCTCAACACGTTCATCCACGGCCCGGCCGAGTCGGCGCAGAAGGAGGAGAGCAAGTGAGCACCATCGCCGATCCCCGCGACATCCTGCTCGCGCCGGTCATCTCCGAGAAGTCCTACGGACTGATCGAGGAAGGCACCTACACCTTCCTGGTGCACCCGGACTCGAACAAGACGCAGATCAAGATTGCCGTGGAGAAGGTCTTCGGCGTCACCGTGACCAGCGTCAACACCGCCAACCGTCAGGGCAAGCGCAAGCGGACCCGGTTCGGCTACGGCAAGCGCAAGGACACCAAGCGCGCGCTCGTGACCATCTCGGCCGACAGCAAGCCCATCGAGATCTTCGGAGGCCCGGTCGCGTAAGCGAGCGGGACTTGACGAGATATAGAGGACGAGAAGACTCATGGCAATCCGTAAGTACAAGCCGACTACCCCGGGCCGTCGCGGCTCGAGCGTCTCGGACTTCGCCGAGATCACTCGGTCGACGCCCGAGAAGTCGCTCATCCGCCCGCTGCACGGTCGTGGCGGTCGTAACGCACACGGTCGCATCACCACCCGACACAAGGGTGGCGGACACAAGCGCGCCTACCGGCTGATCGATTTCCGTCGCAACGACAAGGACGGCGTGCCGGCCAAGGTCGCGCACATCGAGTACGACCCCAACCGCACCGCGAACATCGCGCTGCTGCACTACGCCGACGGCGAGAAGCGCTACATCATCGCGCCGAAGGACCTCAAGCAGGGTGCACGGGTCGAGTCCGGCGTCGGCGCCGACATCAAGCCCGGCAACAACCTGCCGCTGCGCAACATCCCGACCGGTACCACCATCCACGCGGTGGAACTGCGTCCGGGCGGCGGCGCCAAGATGGCCCGCTCCGCCGGCGCCAGCATCCAGCTCCTCGGCAAGGAGGGTCCGTACGCGACCCTGCGTATGCCGTCGGGTGAGATCCGCCGCGTCGACGTGCGCTGCCGCGCCAGCATTGGCGAGGTCGGCAACGCTGAGCAGTCCAACATCAACTGGGGCAAGGCCGGCCGCATGCGCTGGAAGGGCAAGCGCCCGACCGTCCGTGGTGTCGTGATGAACCCGGTCGACCACCCGCACGGTGGTGGTGAGGGTAAGACCTCCGGTGGTCGCCACCCGGTCAGCCCGTGGGGTAAGCCGGAAGGCCGCACCCGCAAGCCCAACAAGCCGAGCGACAAGCTCATCGTCCGCCGCCGTCGTACCGGCAAGAAGCGCTAGGAGGGAGTGAACTATGCCTCGCAGTCTTAAGAAGGGCCCGTTCGTCGACGACCACCTCCTCGCGAAGGTGGACGTGCAGAACGAGAAGGGCACCAAGCAGGTCATCAAGACCTGGTCGCGTCGTTCGACCATCATCCCCGATTTCATCGGTCACACGTTCGCCGTTCACGACGGTCGGAAGCACGTGCCGGTGTTCGTGTCCGATTCGATGGTCGGTCACAAGCTCGGTGAGTTCGCACCGACCCGCACGTTCAAGGGTCACATCAAGGACGACCGGAAGAGCAAGCGTCGATGAGCACTGAAACTCAGAACCCCACCGCCAAGGCGATCGCGCGCCACGTGCGCGTGACGCCGATGAAGGCCCGTCGTGTCGTGGACCTGGTTCGTGGTCGTTCCGTCGAGGACGCCCTGAACATCCTCAAGTTCGCACCGCAGGCCGCCAGCGAGCCGGTCGCCAAGGTCGTTGCCAGCGCCGCTGCCAACGCCGAGAACAACCTCGGCCTTGACCCCAGCACGCTGGTCGTCGCCACCGCGTACGTGGACGAGGGTGCCACCCTCAAGCGTTTCCAGCCGCGTGCCCAGGGCCGTGCGTTCCGCATCCGCAAGCGCACCAGCCACATCACGGTCATCGTGGAGAGCCTGCCCAAGGCCGGCACCTCGAACCGCAATCGCCGGAAGGGAAGTGCTCAGTAGTGGGCCAGAAGATCAACCCGCACGGCTTCCGCCTGGGTATCACCACCGACTGGAAGTCCCGCTGGTACGCAGACAAGCAGTACGCGGAGTACGTCAAGGAAGACGTCGCGATCCGCAAGCTCCTCGCCACGGGCATGGAGCGGGCCGGCATCGCGAAGGTCGAGATCGAGCGCACCCGTGACCGGGTCCGCGTCGACATCCACACCGCGCGTCCGGGCATCGTCATCGGCCGCCGCGGCGCCGAGGCCGACCGTATCCGCGCCGAGCTCGAGAAGCTGACCGGCAAGCAGGTCCAGCTGAACATCCTCGAGGTCAAGAACGCCGAGGCCGAGGCCCAGCTGGTGGCGCAGGGCGTCGCCGAGCAGCTCTCGAACCGTGTCGCGTTCCGTCGCGCCATGCGCAAGGCCATTCAGTCGGCCATGCGTCAGCCGAACGTCAAGGGCATCCGGGTGCAGTGCTCCGGCCGTCTCGGCGGTGCCGAGATGTCCCGCTCGGAGTTCTACCGTGAGGGTCGGGTTCCGCTGCACACGCTGCGCGCGGACATCGACTACGGCCTGTACGAGGCCAAGACCACCTTCGGTCGTATCGGCGTGAAGGTCTGGATCTACAAGGGCGACATCGTCGGTGGCAAGCGTGAGCTGTCCGCCGCCGCGCCGGCCGAGCGTCCGCGCCGCGAGCGTCCGAGCCGTCCGCGTCGCTCCGGTGCCTCGGGCACCACCGCGACCAGCACCGAGGCCGGTCGCGCCGCCACCGCCGAGGCTCCGGCCTCGACCGAATCGAATCAGGAGGGCTGACGCATGTTGATCCCACGTCGGGTCAAGCACCGCAAGCAGCACCACCCGAGCCGTTCGGGTGCGGCCAAGGGTGGCACCCAGGTCACCTTCGGTGAGTACGGCATCCAGGCTCTCGAGCCGGCGTACATCACCAACCGTCAGATCGAGTCCGCTCGTATCGCCATGACGCGCCACATCAAGCGTGGCGGCAAGATCTGGATCAACATCTTCCCGGATCGCCCGCTCACCAAGAAGCCCGCCGAGACCCGCATGGGTTCCGGTAAGGGTTCGCCGGAGTGGTGGGTCGCGAACATCAAGCCCGGTCGGGTCATGTTCGAGATGAGCTACCCCAATGAGGAGATCGCTCGCGAGGCCCTGCGTCGCGCGATGCACAAGCTCCCGTGCAAGTGCCGGATCGTCACCAGGGAGGAGCAGTTCTGATGGCTACTGGAACCCCCGCCGCTGAGCTCCGCGAGCTCACCGAGGAGGAGCTGGTCACCAAGCTCCGCGAGTCGAAGGAAGAGCTGTTCAACCTTCGCTTCCAGATGGCGACCGGTCAGCTGGACAACAACCGTCGGCTGCGCACCGTTCGTCACGAGATCGCGCGCGTCTACACCGTTATGCGCGAGCGTGAGCTCGGCCTCGCCGCCGGCCCGGATGCGGGTGACGCGGCATGAGTGAGAAGGACACCGCAGTGACCGAAGAGCGTGGGACCCGCAAGGTCCGCATCGGCTACGTCGTCTCCGACAAGATGGAGAAGACGATCGTCGTCGAGCTCGAGGACCGTGTGAAGCACCCGCTGTACGGCAAGATCATCCGCCGTACCACCAAGGTGAAGGCGCACGACGAGAACGGCCTGGCCGGCATCGGCGACCGCGTTCAGCTGATGGAGACCCGACCGCTGTCGGCGACCAAGCGCTGGCGTCTGGTCGAGGTGCTCGAGAAGGCCAAGTAGGCTTTTCGAGCCCTCGCCGAACAGGCACTACGTGCCCGTACGCGTGAGTCAACTGTCGAACGGCCCGTCCCGGGTTTCCGGGGCGGGCCGTTCGGCCGTGATGGGTTCTACCAGGGATGATCGGTTTCGCCGATTTGGTTTCCCGAGGTCGATTCCCTACACTAGAGCGGTTGCCTGCGCCTCCGCATGTCCGCATGCGGCCGGCCGGGGACAGACCGCGCGTATCGGGTCGGTAATCCGCTACGTACGAAAATCCAGGTCTAGGAGAGATCAGTGATTCAGCAGGAGTCGCGACTTCGCGTCGCCGACAACACGGGTGCCAAGGAGATTCTCTGCATCCGCGTTCTCGGTGGCTCGTCTCGTCGCTACGCCGGGATCGGTGACATCATCGTCGCCACCGTCAAGGACGCCATCCCGGGTGGAAACATCAAGAAGGGCGAGGTCGTCAAGGCCGTCGTCGTGCGCACCACCAAGGAGCGCCGCCGTCCGGACGGCTCGTACATCAAGTTCGACGAGAACGCCGCCGTGCTCATCAAGCCGGACCACGATCCGCGTGGCACCCGCATCTTCGGCCCCGTCGGCCGCGAGCTGCGTGACAAGAAGTTCATGAAGATCGTTTCGCTCGCGCCGGAGGTGCTGTGATGAAGGTGCACAAGGGCGATACCGTTCTGGTCATCTCGGGCAAGGACAAGGGCGCCAAGGGCAAGGTCATCCAGGCCTACCCGGCGACCGACAAGGTCCTCGTCGAGGGTGTGAACCGGATCAAGAAGCACACCGCGGTTTCTGCGAACCAGCGCGGCGCCTCCTCCGGCGGCATCGTGACGCAGGAGGCCCCGATTCACGTCTCGAACGTCGCGGTCATCGACTCGGACGGCAACCCCACCCGCGTGGGCTACCGGACCGACGAGAACGGCAAGCGGGTTCGGATCTCCCGTAAGAACGGGAAGGACATCTGATATGACGAGCACCGAGAAGATTCAGCCCCGGCTCAAGGCGCGCTACCGCGCCGAGATCAAGGACGCGCTGAACGAAGAGTTCAAGTACGCCAACGTCATGCAGATCCCCGGCGTGGTCAAGGTCGTCGTCAACATGGGTGTCGGTGACGCCGCTCGTGACGCGAAGCTGATCAACGGCGCGGTTGCCGATCTCGCTCTGATCACCGGTCAGAAGCCCGAGATCCGTAAGGCCCGCAAGTCCATCGCGCAGTTCAAGCTGCGTGAGGGCATGCCCATCGGTGCCCGCGTCACCCTCCGTGGCGACCGGATGTGGGAGTTCCTCGACCGTCTCGTGTCGATCGCTCTTCCCCGAATCAGGGACTTCCGTGGCCTGTCCGGCAAGCAGTTCGACGGCAACGGCAACTACACCTTCGGTCTCAACGAGCAGTCGATGTTCCACGAGATCGACGTCGACAAGATCGATCGCCCGCGCGGTATGGACATCACCGTCGTGACGACCGCCACCAACAACGAAGAAGGCCGTGCCCTGCTCAAGCACCTCGGCTTCCCGTTCAAGGAGAACTGAGCCATGGCGAAGAAGGCACTGGTCAACAAGGCCAACAAGAAGCCCAAGTTCGCGGTTCGCGCGTACACCCGCTGCCAGAAGTGCGGCCGTCCGCACGCGGTCTACCGCAAGTTCGGTCTGTGCCGCGTGTGCCTGCGTGAGATGGCGCACGCCGGCGAGCTGCCGGGTGTTCACAAGAGCTCTTGGTGACACCACGCACGTGAGGTGAGGGCGCGGACTCCGATGGGGTCCGCGCCCTCGCTGTATTTGACGGCCTTCGCCGTGGATTCCGGTGTGGGATCCGTGCGGGGGAGTGGGCGAACCTCGGCCGATTTGGCCTGTGCTGGGGTTTTGCCTACACTAGAGCGGTTGCCTGTGCAACGTCGGCCCTTTGCGTGCCGGCGATGCTCGAACGGCACGACTCAATCCGGCCGACGAACGTCGCCCGGACCAGCCGAATTGTTGTAGGCCCACGACCGGTCTTCCGGTGGTGCATGGGAACCGCAGCGAGAAAGGTGTCGAGGTCGAACCATGACCATGACCGATCCCATCGCAGACTTCTTGACGCGTCTGCGCAACGCCAACTCGGCGTACCACGATGAGGTGAAGCTGCCGCACTCGAAGATCAAGGCGAACATCGCCGAGATCCTCAAGCGCGAGGGCTACATCTCCGACTACCGCACCGAGGACGCCGAGGTGGGCAAGACCCTCATCGTCGACCTCAAGTACGGCCCCAGCCGTGAGCGCAGCCTCGCCGGCGTCCGTCGTGTTTCCAAGCCCGGCCTCCGGGTTTACGCGAAGTCCACCAACCTGCCCAAGGTTCTCGGCGGCCTCGGCGTGGCGATCATCTCCACGTCCTCCGGCCTGCTCACGGACCGTCAGGCGGCCAAGCAGGGCGTGGGCGGCGAAGTCCTCGCCTACGTCTGGTAAGGGAGGCCACCACAATGTCGCGTATTGGAAAGATTCCGGTCACCGTCCCCTCGGGTGTCGAGGTGACCATCGACGGGCAGGACGTCGCAGTGAAGGGCCCCAAGGGCCAGCTGTCGCTGACGATCTCCGAGCCGATCGCCATCGCCAAGGGTGAGGACGGTGCCCTGCTGGTCACCCGTCCCGACGACGAGCGTCGCAGCCGCGCGCTGCACGGTCTGTCGCGCACCCTCGTCGCGAACCTCATCACCGGTGTGACCCAGGGTTACACCACCAAGATGGAGATTCACGGCGTCGGCTACCGCGTCGCGCTCAAGGGCCAGGACCTCGAGTTCTCGCTCGGCTACAGCCACCCGGTTCCGATCGAGGCGCCCGAGGGCATCTCGTTCGCGGTCGAGTCGCCGACCAAGTTCTCGATCTCCGGCATCGACAAGCAGAAGGTCGGCCAGATCGCCGCCAACATCCGTCGTCTGCGCAAGTCCGACCCGTACAAGGGCAAGGGCATCCGCTACGAGGGTGAGCAGGTCCGCCGCAAGGTCGGAAAGACGGGTAAGTGATATGAGCCAGACTGCAAACCAGAAGGCCAAGCGGATTCCGCTGGGCAAGGACGTGTCCACCACGCGTCGTCTGTCGAAGACGCGTCGTCACTTCCGTCTGCGCAAGAAGATCTCCGGCACGCCCGAGCGTCCCCGTCTCGTCGTGAACCGGTCCTCCCGGCACATCCACGTCCAGCTCGTGGACGACCTCGCCGGCCACACCCTGGCCGCGGCGTCGACCACCGAGGCGGACCTGCGTGCCGCCGAGGGCGACAAGAAGGCCCTCAGCGCGAAGGTCGGTCAGCTGATCGCCGAGCGCGCCAAGGCTGCCGGCATCGAAGCCGTGGTCTTCGACCACGGTGGCCACGGCTACCACGGCCGTATCGCGGCCCTCGCGGACGCCGCTCGCGAAAGCGGGTTGAAGTTCTGATGACCAAGATTTCGAACGGAAGGACAGTCTGATGCCGGGACGTCAGAGGCGTGACGGCGGCAGCGGACCCGCCGGACAGAACGGACCCGCCGGTGGCGACAGCCGCGGTGGCGACAACCGTGGTGGCGGTCGTGACCGCCGCGACAACCGTCGCGACAACGCTGCGGAGAAGTCGAACCACATCGAGCGCGTGGTTGCGATCAACCGCGTGTCCAAGGTGGTCAAGGGTGGTCGGCGCTTCAGCTTCACCGCTCTCGTGATCGTGGGCGACGGCAACGGACTCGTTGGCGTCGGCTACGGCAAGGCCAAGGAAGTTCCCGCGGCCATCCAGAAGGGTGTCGAGGAGGCTCGCAAGGGCTTCTTCCGCGTGCCGCTCATCGGCAGCACCATCACTCACCCGGTGCAGGGCGAGGCCGCTGCCGGCGTCGTCATGCTCCGTCCGGCCAGCCCGGGTACCGGTGTGATCGCCGGTGGTGCGGTGCGTGCCGTGCTCGAGTGCGCCGGTGTTCACGACATCCTTGCCAAGTCGCTCGGTAGCGACAACGCGATCAACGTCGTGCACGCGACCGTTGCCGCCCTCAAGGGTCTGCAGCGTCCCGAGGAGGTGGCCGCTCGTCGCGGTCTGCCGATCGAGGACGTGGCCCCGGCCGGCATGCTGCGCGCACGTGCGGGACAGGGAGTCTGATCATGGCCGAACTGAAGGTCACCCAGGTCAAGAGCTCGATCGGTGCCAAGCAGAACCAGCGCGACAGCCTGCGGACGCTCGGCCTCAAGGGCATCCGCAAGAGCGTCGTCCGTGAGGACAACGCCCAGAACCGCGGCCTGATCAACGTGGTTCGCCACCTCGTCACAGTTGAGGAGGTCTAACCATGACCATCAAGCTGCACCATCTCCGGCCTGCGCCGGGCGCCAAGACCGACAAGACCCGCGTCGGCCGTGGTGAGGGTTCGAAGGGCAAGACCGCCGGTCGCGGCACCAAGGGCACCAAGGCCCGCAAGAACGTGCCGGCCGCCTTCGAGGGCGGGCAGATGCCGCTGCACATGCGGCTGCCCAAGCTCAAGGGCTTCACGAACCCGAACCGGGTCGAGTACCAGGTCGTCAACGTGGCCGACATCGCTCGGGTGTTCCCCGAGGGCGGCCAGATCGGCGTCGAGGAGCTCATCGCCAAGGGCCTGGTTCGCAAGAACCGGCTCGTGAAGGTTCTGGGCGACGGCGAACTCACGGTTGCCGTTCAGGTCACCGCGAACAAGTTCACCGGTGCCGCCAAGGAGAAGATCACCGCTGCCGGTGGCACCGCCACCGAACTGTGATCGGATTCTGAACACCGCGACGGCCGCGGCACCGCGAGGTGCCGCGGCCGTCGTCGTTCGGCGGCCGGTGTCGGCATTTGTGGCCGGCAATTGTGGGATTGCCCAGCAGTCGCTCCGCACGCCACTGCTAGAGTTCTAGAGTTCACTCGACCATCGGGCGTTCCGCCCACCTCACTCTCGTCGTGCCCAGGAGGATCTTTGCTTTCCGCCTTCGTCTCGGCCTTCAGGACTCCAGACCTGAGGCGGAAGATCCTCATCGCACTCGGTTTGATCGCGCTCTATCGGTTCGGTGCGACGCTGCCGTCTCCCGGTGTCGACTACGGCAACGTGAAGGCGTGTATCGACCAGATCTCGGGGAGCGACCAGGCGGGCATCTACTCGCTGATCAATCTCTTCTCCGGTGGCGCGCTGCTGCAGCTGTCGGTGTTCGCGATCGGCATCATGCCGTACATCACGGCGAGCATCATCGTCCAGTTGTTGACAGTCGTGATCCCGCGATTCGAGGAGCTCCGCAAGGAGGGCCAGTCGGGTCAGGCGAAGATGACCCAGTACACGCGGTACCTGTCGATCGCGCTGGCCGTGTTGCAGGCCACCGGCATCGTGGCGCTCGCGGCGCGGGGCCAGCTGCTCCAGGGGTGTAGCGAACCGATCCTCGCCGACGACTCGGTGTTCTCGCTGGTGACCATCGTGCTGGTGATGACTGCCGGTGCGGCACTGGTGATGTGGATGGGTGAGCTGATCACCGAGCGTGGCGTGGGTAACGGCATGTCGCTGCTGATCTTCTCCGGCATCGCGTCCCGGCTGCCGTCCGAGGGCAAGGCGATCCTCGATTCGCGTGGCGGACTGATCTTCGCCGCGGTGTGTGTCGCCGCGCTGGTGCTGCTCGCCGGCGTCATCTTCGTGGAACAGGGCCAGCGCCGGATCCCGGTCCAGTACGCCAAGCGCATGGTCGGTCGCAAGATGTACGGCGGCTCGTCGACGTACCTGCCGCTGAAGGTGAACCAGGCCGGCGTCATCCCGGTGATCTTCGCGTCCTCGCTGCTGTACCTGCCGAACCTGATCGCCCAGCTGACGGGCGCGGCCAGCTCGACCGATCCGAGCTGGTGGCAGCGGATCATCAACGAGTACCTGGTGAACCCGTCGAACCCGGTCTACATCCTCATCTACTTCCTGCTCATCGTCTTCTTCACGTACTTCTACGTCGCGATCACCTTCAACCCGGAGGAGCGCGCCGACGAGATGAAGAAGTTCGGCGGCTTCATTCCCGGTATCCGTCCCGGCCGACCCACGGCGGACTACCTCCAGTACGTGCTCAGCCGCATCACGCTGCCGGGCGCCATCTATCTCGGTCTGATCGCGGTCCTGCCCAATCTCTTCCTTGCGAAGGGAACCGCGGGCAGCAGCATCTTCGGTGGTGCGGCCGTCCTGATTCTCGTCAGCGTCGGCCTCGACACCGTCAAGCAGATCGAGAGCCAACTCATGCAGCGCAACTACGAAGGGTTCCTCAAGTGAGACTCGTCCTCGTTGGTCCTCCCGGTGCCGGTAAAGGCACGCAGGCCGAAATCCTGTCGGAAAAGCTCGGCGTTCCGCACATCTCGACGGGCGACCTGTTCCGCGCGAACATCGGGCAGCAGACGGCTCTCGGTCTCGAGGCGAAGAAGTACATGGACGCCGGCGACCTCGTGCCAAGCGAGATCACGAACAACATGGTCAAGGCCCGGGTCGCCGAGCCCGATGCCGCGAACGGGTTCCTCCTCGACGGCTTCCCCCGGACGGTGGACCAGGCCGAGGCGCTGAAGGCGATCCTGGCCGGGCTGAACGTCACGCTCGACGGCGTCCTCGCGTTCGACGTCGACGACGACGTCGTGGTCGAGCGGATGCTGGCCCGTGGCCGCGCCGACGACACCGAGGACGTCATCCGCAACCGGATGCGGGTCTACCGCGAGGAGACCGCTCCGCTGCTGGACTACTACGCAGGCAGCATCGTCACCGTCGACGCCGTCGGCACGGTCGACGAGGTCAACGCCCGCGCGCTCGCCGCGCTCGGCAAGTAACAACCAAGAGGGATTTGTTCGTGGGGTTTCGTCGTAAGAAGGTCGTTCCGTTCCGCACCGCCGGTGAGCTCGACGCCATGGCGGCGGCGGGGGCGATCGTCGGCGCCACTCTGGTGGCCGTGCGGGCGGCGGCCAAGCCGGGGGTCAGCACCCTCGAGTTGGACCGGATCGCCGAACAGACGATCCGGGACGCCGGCGCGGTGCCGTCGTTCCTCGGCTACCACGGGTTCACCGGGTCGATCTGTTCGTCCGTGAACGATCGTGTCGTGCACGGCATCCCGTCCGCCGACGAGATCCTGGTGGCGGGGGACCTGGTCTCCATCGACTGCGGCGCGATCCTCGACGGCTGGCACGGCGACTCGGCATGGACGTTCGGGGTCGGCGACATCATCGATGCGGACCGCGACCTCAGCGAGGCGACGCGACTGTCGATGGAGGCCGGTATCGCGGCGATGTTGCCGGGCAACCGGCTCACCGACGTCTCGCACGCGATCGAGGAGGGCACCCACGCCGCCGAGCGTGCGCACGATCGCCGTTACGGCATCGTCGACGGCTACGGCGGGCACGGCATCGGTCGAGAGATGCACATGGATCCGTTTCTGGCGAACGAGGGTGCGCCCGGTAAGGGTCCGCAGCTCGTCGTCGGATCGGTGCTGGCGATCGAGCCGATGCTGACGCTGGGAACCACGGAGACCGAGACCCTCGATGACGACTGGACCGTCGTCACGATCGACGGGTCCCGCGCCGCGCACTGGGAGCACACCGTGGCAGTGACCGAGGACGGTCCGCGGATCCTGACGCTCCGGCCGGAGTAGCACTCCTTCTCAACGGAACGGGCAGTCGCACGGTGTGCGACTGCCCGTTCGTCGTTTCGCTCACGCCTCCATGACCAGGGTGACCGGTCCGTCGTTCACCGAGGACACCCGCATGTGGGCCCCGAAATGGCCTGTTTCCACGGTGGCGCCGAAGTCGCGCAGCGCTGCGGCGAACGCATCGACCAGTGGTTCCGCGACGGGGCGTGGAGCCGCCGCCGACCACGACGGCCGGCGACTCTTGCGGGCGTCGCCGAGCAAGGTGAACTGGCTGACGACGAGGACGGGGGCATCGACGTCGGAGGCGGACTTCTCGCCTTCCAGGATTCGGAGCTTCCAGATCTTCGCGGCGAACGTGGCCGCGGTGGTCTCGGTGTCGTCGTGCCCGACTCCGAGCAGGACGAGCAGACCCTGTCCGTCGGGCGTGATGCGGGCGACGATCGTCCCGTCGACCTCGACCGAGGCCTCGGTTACTCGTTGTACGACCGCACGCACGGGCATCGTCCTTTCGCGGAGGGAGGGTGGACGCGGCGCATTTGGCCTGGTGGGAGAACTCCGGTAAAGTGGATCAATGGTGCGTCCTGCGTGCCGGTCGTGCGCTGTTTCGGTCCCGCTTCCCGCGTCGTTCTCGGGGTGCACTCGAAGCAAGCGAGCAGCCGGTTCTCCATCGCGTCCGCACCACCGTAACGGAGAACGATGCCCACCAACGGATCGCGGAGGATATGGCAAAGAAAGACGGGGCCATCGAGGTCGAGGGACGAGTTGTCGAGCCACTGCCCAATGCGATGTTCCGCATTGAGCTGGAGAACGGCCACAAGGTCCTCGCACACATCAGCGGCAAGATGCGTCAGCACTACATTCGCATCCTGCCGGAAGACCGGGTCGTCGTAGAGCTGTCGCCCTACGACCTTTCTCGCGGTCGCATCGTCTACCGGTACAAGTAACAAGCTTCCCGGGCCACTCCTGGTCTGGGAGAGGTATGTCCACCGGCCGGTGGGCGACACATCAGGAGATTAGACAGACGTGAAGGTTCAGCCGAGCGTCAAGAAGATCTGCGAGAAGTGCAAGGTGATCCGCCGTAACGGGCGGGTCATGGTGATCTGCGAGAACCTGCGCCACAAGCAGCGTCAGGGCTAGATCGCTTCTCCTCGAAGATCTGCTTGGCAACAAGCACAGATGACCTTCCAGCACCAGCCGGCGTTTACGGCCACCGGGCGTGGCACCTTCGGGTGTTCGAGTCCACAGGCAGGCGTCGGTACACCCCCGGCACGGAGGCTGGGGCCCCACTGAGTTAGTTGAAAGACGTTTCACGGCCACGGTCCGTCCAGTTGGACACGGCCGGCCGTGATGGCACAGGGGATGGGCTGGGAGTAGACCTCCGCACACCGAAAAGGAATGCCAGATGGCACGACTCATGGGTGTCGATCTTCCCCGCGAAAAGCGGATGGAGATCGCACTGACCTACATCTACGGTGTCGGCCGTACCCGCTCCAAGGAAATTCTCGCGAACACGGGCGTCAGCCCGGACCTGCGTAGCAAGGACCTGAGCGACGACGACCTCACCAAGCTCCGCGACTACATCGAGGGCTCCGAGCTCAAGGTGGAGGGCGACCTGCGCCGCGAGGTCCAGGCCGACATCCGTCGCAAGATCGAGATCGGCTGCTACCAGGGCCTGCGCCACCGTCGTGGTCTGCCCGTGCGTGGACAGCGCACCAAGACCAACGCGCGTACCCGTAAGGGTCCGAAGCGCACCGTCGCAGGGAAGAAGAAGTAATGCCTCCGAAGTCACGTAGCACCGGTCCGAAGAAGACCCAGAAGGCGCGTCGCAGGGACAAGAAGAACGTCCCGCACGGTGCCGCTCACATCAAGAGCACCTTCAACAACACGATCGTGTCCATCACGGACCCGAACGGCAACGTCATTTCGTGGGCATCGTCGGGCCACGTGGGCTTCAAGGGCTCGCGTAAGTCCACCCCGTTCGCCGCGCAGCTTGCCGCCGAGAACGCTGCCCGCAAGGCGCAGGAGCACGGCGTCAAGAAGGTCGACGTCTTCGTCAAGGGCCCGGGCTCCGGACGTGAGACGGCGATCCGTTCGCTGCAGGCCGCCGGTCTCGAGGTCGGCACCATCTCCGATGTCACCCCCCAGCCGCACAACGGCTGCCGCCCGCCCAAGCGGCGTCGCGTCTAACGGGAAGGAAGGTAAAGAATCATGGCTCGTTATACCGGTCCCGTTACCCGTAAGTCGCGTCGCCTGCGTGTCGACCTCGTTGGAGGCGACCAGGCGTTCGAGCGTCGCCCCTACCCGCCGGGCCAGCACGGCCGCGCGCGGATCAAGGAGAGCGAGTACCTGCTCCAGCTGCAGGAGAAGCAGAAGGCTCGCTTCACCTACGGCGTCATGGAGAAGCAGTTCCGTCGCTACTACGAGGAGGCGAACGCTCGCCCCGGCAAGACCGGCGAGAACCTGCTTCGCATCCTCGAGACCCGTCTCGACAACGTCGTGTACCGCGCCGGCCTGGCCCGTACGCGTCGTCAGGCCCGTCAGCTGGTCAGCCACGGTCACTTCCTTGTGAACAACAAGAAGGTCGACATCCCCAGCTACCGCGTCTCCCAGTACGACATCATCGATGTCAAGGAGAAGTCGCTGGCGACGCTGCCGTTCCAGATCGCGCGTGAGACCTACACCGAGCGCCCCGCCGCGGGCTGGCTGCAGGTCGTCCCGGGTCGCCTGCGGATCCTGGTTCACCAGGAGCCGGAGCGCGCACAGATCCAGGTGCCGCTGCAGGAGCAGATGATCGTCGAGTTCTACTCGAAGTAAAAGCCTCACGGCTCGTGCGCGGTTTGTGTGTTCCCGGGTTTCGCGACTCGGACTCGCAGACCGCGCACGAGCGCCGAAGGCGCCATCCAACGTGGGTGTCAAATAGCGGACGCCCGTACAGGAGGAAAACCAAATGCTCATTTCGCAGCGACCCACGCTGACCGAAGAGGTCATCGCTGACAACCGCTCGAAGTTCGTCATCGAGCCCCTTGAGCCCGGCTTCGGGTACACCCTCGGCAACTCGCTTCGCCGCACCCTGCTGTCGTCGATCCCCGGCGCTGCTGTCACCAGCATCCGCATCGACGGCGTCCTGCACGAGTTCACCACCGTCCCCGGTGTGAAGGAGGATGTCACCGACATCATCCTGAACCTCAAGGGCCTGGTCGTGAGCTCCGAAGAGGACGAGCCGGTCACCATGTACGTCCGCAAGCAGGGCCCCGGTGCCGTGACTGCAGGCGACATCGTGCCTCCGGCCGGCGTCACGGTGAACAACCCGGATCTGCACATCGCCACCCTGAACGACAAGGGCAAGCTGGAGATCGAGCTCGTCGTCGAGCGCGGTCGCGGTTACGTTCCCGCCGTCCAGAACAAGGCGTCCGGCGCCGAGATCGGCCGCATTCCGGTCGACTCGATCTACTCGCCGGTGCTCAAGGTCACCTACAAGGTGGAGGCCACCCGCGTCGAGCAGCGCACCGACTTCGATCGGCTCGTTCTCGACGTGGAGACCAAGAACTCCATCACCGCGCGGGACGCGCTCGCTTCGGCGGGCAAGACCCTGGTTGAGCTCTTCGGCCTGGCCCGTGAGCTGAACGTCGAAGCAGAAGGCATCGAGATCGGACCCTCGCCCGCCGAGGCCGATCACATCGCCTCCTTCGGACTGCCGATCGAGGATCTGGACCTGACGGTCCGGTCCTACAACTGCCTCAAGCGCGAGGGTGTTCACACCGTCGGCGAGCTGGTTGGTCGCACCGAGTCCGACCTGCTCGACATCCGCAACTTCGGGCAGAAGTCCATCGACGAGGTCAAGGTCAAGCTGCACTCGCTCGGCCTGTCCCTCAAGGACAGCCCGGCTTCGTTCGATCCGTCCACGGTTGCGGGCTACGACGCCGCCACCGGGACCTGGAGCGACACCGATGCCGGTGCCTTCAACGAGGGTGAAGGCAACGACCAGGACTATGCCGAGACCGAGCAGCTGTAACAGCTCACTGAAGGTCCTTTACTAGGAGATTCATCATGCCCAAGCCCAAGAAGGGTGCCCGCTTCGGCGGGTCGGCTTCGCACCAGAAGGCGATCTTCGCCAACCTGGCCACCGCGCTCTTCGAGCACGGTCGTATCACCACCACGGAGGCCAAGGCCAAGGCCCTGCGTCCGTACGCCGAGAAGATCGTGACCAAGGCCAAGGGTGGAACCCTCGCCGACCGTCGCGAGGTTCTCAAGGTCATCCGCAACAAGGATGTCGTGCACACCCTGTTCGCGGAGATCGGCCCGTTCTACGCGGAGCGCGATGGCGGCTACACCCGCGTCATCAAGACCGTCCCCCGCAAGGGTGACAACGCTCCGATGGCGATCATCGAGCTCGTCAAGGAGCAGACGGTCACCTCCGAGGCCAACCGCGCTCGCCGCGTCCAGGCGTCGCAGGAGGCCAAGGCCGAGGAGACCAAGGTCGAGGAGACCGAGGTCGTCGAGGCTGCTGCCGAGGAGGCCCCGGCCGCCGAGGCCGAGTCCGCCGACGAGGCCAAGAAGGACTAACGCTGAACGCGTCAGAACCTGCGAACGAACCCGTCGCTCCCATCCGGGAGGGCGGGTTCGTTCGCTTTCGACTGGACATCACCTACGACGGCACCGACTTCGCGGGGTGGGCCCGTCAGCCCGGTCTGCGGACGGTGTGCGGGGTGCTCGAAGAGGCGATCTCGACGGTGTTGCGGCAGCCGGCGCAGTTGACGGTCGCCGGGCGCACCGACGCCGGGGTGCACGCCTGCGGGCAGGTCGCGCACTGTGACCTCGACATGTCCGGCGCCGGCGAATCGGCGAACGGGCCGCGCCACGGAGCCGGCCTCGACGATCCGGATCGGTTGGTGCGCAGGCTCGCACGCTTCCTCCCGCCGGATGTGCGCGTCAAGGCGATCACCGCCGCACCCGCCGAGTTCGACGCCCGGTTCTCGGCGATCCGTCGGCACTACGAGTACCGGGTCACGACCGCGAGGTACGGTGCCGAGCCGCTGCGGGCCCGCGACACCGTGTCGGTGCCGAAGGTGCTCGACCTGGACGCCATGCAGACGGCGTCCCATGCGCTGCTCGGGCTGCACGACTTCGCCGCGTTCTGCCGGCGCCGGGAGGGCGCGACGACGGTTCGCGAACTTCAGCGCTTCGACTGGACGCGCGAGGGTGACATCCTGACCGCCCACGTCAGCGCGGATGCGTTCTGCTGGTCGATGGTCCGCAGTCTGGTCGGTGCGGTGCTGGCCGTGGGGGAGGGTCGGCGCACCGTCGACTGGACGACCGCGTTGCTGCAGGAACGGGAACGGTCGAGTTCCGTTCTCGTGGCGCCCGCACACGGACTGAGCCTCGTGCGGGTGGACTACCCGGACGAGCGGGACCTCGCCGCCCGGAACGCCGCGACCCGCGAGGTGCGCGCACTGCCCGGCGGCTGCTGCGGCGACTGACGTCGGCGGGGTTCCTGCAGTCCGACTCGTCGTGGACGGATCGACTTCGGAGTGCAGGCCGGTGTGATCGCTTCCGGGAACGTGGCCGCGCGGTGGTGCTGATCTCTCGGACCATGCGCGTAGGTTGCGCGGGCGGCATGAGGGAAGCGGGCTGCCAATCGAATGCCCTGGCCGGTGCCAGGGCATTCGCCGTTTCCGGATGGATCTTCCAGATCCTCGCGATCGGATACGACAACCGGAAGTGAGGCGAAGGGGATGAGACCGGAGTCGCCGGCTTCCGTCGTG
This sequence comes from Rhodococcus sp. NPDC004095, assembly GCF_053604015.1. Classification (NCBI taxonomy): domain Bacteria; kingdom Bacillati; phylum Actinomycetota; class Actinomycetes; order Mycobacteriales; family Nocardiaceae; genus Rhodococcus; species Rhodococcus sp. NPDC004095. The sequence continues at coordinate 19,725 of NZ_JBSGGS010000004.1, read as the reverse complement.
TGACGTGCAAGCGCGCTGCTCCCATCCGACGACAACGCGGCCATGACCGAGCGGGTGTCCGCTCGGGCGTTGGTCCGCCGGCCTGTCGGTCGCGATCACGGGCTCCGGCACTTCTACTCCTCGACGCTGATCCACTTCGGAGTGTCGGCGAAGGCGCCGTGGTGGCCGGCGACCGCCGGGACGGGCACACGGCGTTCGTCGCGGACCTGGCCGCCGCGACGATGGTCCGGATCCAACGCCGGCAGGTAACCGAGGCGACCCTGGCTGGGGGATGCGGAGGCGTGTCAGGAGCTTGCCTCCCTCGTGACCAACGGTTTGGCGAGGTAACGTGCCCCTTCTCTTATTGGCACGGTGAGCTGGGGAAACGATCTTGGACGGATGTCTGGGAGAATTCCACGATTCGGTCACGGTCCGGCCACGGGCTGGCTAAGGTGATCTGAATTTGCGCGCTTGTCGCTCATTGGCGCGCCCCTGGTTCGTGAGGAGAAATGATGTCTCGTCCGATTGTGAGGCGGGTGGTGGGGACGGTAAGTGCTGCCACCCTGGCGACGCTCAGCGTCGCCGTTGTCGGTGGGGTGGCGTCTGCCGCATCCGGGTCCGTGACGTGGGATGACGGTGCGAGCCGATTCACCCGCACCATCAGCAATACGACGCCGAACGCGGGTGACGTGATCACGTCGTCGACGAAGTTCCAGCGCACCAACATCGTCGGTGAGTACATCTACACGGTGTCGGACTACCACCCGACGTGCCTCACGTACGTCAACGGTTCCGCGAAGATGAACGGGTCTGCGATCGGTGTGGACACGGTGGCCGCGGACAACACGAAGGTCAAGGGCGGTGCGACACAGTGGCCGGTGGGTAACCTGGTCAACGGGACGGATCGGACCTTCGAGTTCTCGTACACCGTCGGGGCGGACTGTGCGCGCGACACGGCGCTGTCGACGTGGATGAACTACACCAGCGGTCTCGGTTCGGGCACGTACACGAACAAGGGTCCGACCCTCACCGTCGCCAAGAGTGCGACCACCACCACCCTCGCCGCGGTCACGGGTGCGAAGGTGGGGCAGTCGTCGCAGTTGACGGCGACGGTCACCGGTGGCGCGGCGGGTAACACGGTCGAGTTCTACGACGGCACCACCAAGATCGGTCAGGGACCGCTCGTGGGTAATGCCGTGTCGATCGGCTGGACTCCGACGACCGCAGGCAACCACAGCCTTACTGCGAAATTCCTCGCTACGGCGACCGCCGCGGAATCCCAGTCGGCGGCACAGTCCGTGTCCGTCGGGGTCGCCGACGTGGCGACCACGACCACCCTCCAGGTCCCGGCGACCGCGACCACCGGTCAGGCCGTCGAGTTGAAGGCGACGGTCGCTCCGGCCCCGAGCGGTGGCACGGTGCAGTTCAAGGACGGTGCAACGAACATCGGTGCGCCCGTTGCGGTCACCGGTGGAGCCGCGACCCTGTCGCACACCTTCGATGCTGCGGGTGGCAAGAACATCACCGCTGTCTTCTCGGGTGCGGGCGAGTTCCTCACCTCGACATCGGCGGTGGGTTCGATTGCGGTGTCGGTTCCGGATGTCGCGACGACGACGTCGCTGGAGGTGCCCGCGTCGGCGACGACGGGGCAGGCCGTGGAGTTGAAGGCAACCGTCACCCCGGCCGATGCCGCCGGAACCGTCCAGTTCAAGGACGGTGACGCGAACATCGGTGCGCCGGTTGCGGTCACGGGTGGTGTGGCGACGTTGTCGCACACCTTCGATGCTGCGGGTGCCAAGAACGTCACCGCGGTGTTCTCGGGTGCGGCCGGGTTCCTCGGTTC
>NZ_JBSGGS010000004.1:0-17808 GCF_053604015.1 Rhodococcus sp. NPDC004095 | reverse complement strand
ACGGGTGGCACGGTGCAGTTCAAGGACGGTGACACCAACATCGGTGCCCCCGTTGCCATCACGGGTGGTGTGGCGACGTTGTCGCACACCTTCGATGCCGCGGGTGGCAAGAGCATCACCGCTGTCTACTCCGGTGTTGCCGGGTTCCTGACGTCGACGTCGGCTGTGTCGTCGGTGACGGTGACCGATCCCGCGCCGGTGGACGTTGCGACGACCACGTCGCTGGAGGCTCCGGGTACCGCGACCACCGGGCAGTCGGTGGAGTTGAAGGCGACGGTGTCGCCGGCGCCGACGGGTGGCACGGTGCAGTTCAAGGACGGTGACACCAACATCGGTGCCCCCGTTGCGGTCGCGAGCGGCGTGGCGACGCTGTCGCACACGTTCGATGCGGCGGGTGCGAAGTCGATCACCGCGGTGTACTCGGGCGTTGCCGGGTTCCTGACGTCGACGTCGGCTGTGTCGCCGGTGACGGTGTCGGATCCTGCGCCGGCCGATGTCGCCACGACGGTCCTGGCCTCGGCGCCGGCGACCGCAAAGGTCGGTGCGGTCGTGGAACTCACGGCCACCGTGACCCCGTCGAACGCTCAGGGCACCGTGCAGTTCAAGGACGGTGACGTCAGCATCGGCGGCCCGGTGGCGGTCGCCGACGGAATCGCATCCCTCTCGCACGGATTCGACGCGGCCGGCTCGAAGTCGATCACCGCGGTGTTCGTTGGCGGGCCGGGCTTCCTGAACTCGACCTCGCAGCCGGCCACGGTGATTGTGTCCGATCCGCTGCCCACCGACGTTGCGACCACGACGACAATCGTGGTCCCGGCCACGGCGACTGTCGGCCAGACCGTCGTGCTCACAGCGACGGTCGCGCCCGCCACAGCCGGCGGCACGGTGCAGTTCATGGACGGTGACCGGGCGATCGGCCTGCCGGCCGCGATCGTCGACGGCAAGGCGACGCTGTCGTACTCCTTCCCCGCGGCGGGGACGAAGAACATCACGGCGGTGTACTCCGGCGGAACCGGGCACACCGCGTCGACCTCGGAGGCGGGCGTCGTGACGGTGTCTGCGGCTCCGGCCCAGGGCGGCGGCTCGCTCGAGAACATCTTCGGTTCCTGACGACAACGGCCCGCCCGGGTGACGGCACCCGGGCGGGCCGTTTCGTGATACCCCCAGAGTTCTTTCCCGTGAACCGGATTCGGTTCCTGCACAGTGGAGGATCGACCATGGCTCGTCCCAGTGCTCGTCGGTTGGTTGCGGCGATCGGTGCCGTTGCCCTCGCAACGTTGGGTGTCGGTGTGGTCGGCGCCGGAACTGCTTCGGCGGCTTCCACGTCGGCAACGAAGACCACCGACAACATCAAGGTGACCAAGAGCGTGACGCCGGGGACCGTCGGGCGCGGTGCGACGGTCACCTACAAGGCGGTGTTCGAGGTGACCAGCATCGTCGACCGGTACATCACGAAGATCACCGACGTGCACCCGGCCGGGTTCGAGTATGTGCCGGGCAGCGCGAAGGTCACCTCGGAGGAGCTGACGTCGGGGCCGTCGACGGAAACCCCGACGCCGTCGATCGACAATGCGAACAACCGGCTCACGGTCACCGGTAACTGGCTGACATCGGATCGCTGGCTCAGTGAGAACAAGGACGTCACGTTCGAGGTCACCTACAAGGTGCCCGACACCGCGGCACCCGGAACGTTCGACAGTGGATTGGCATTCGACGTCGCGACGTTCCAGTCGTCCCAGGTGTTCAACCCAATGGGAGTGAACGTCGAGGTGTCGGCGCCGACCACGACCACCACGACGACCGTCGCCGCGCCGGCGACCGCCCGCGTCGGCACGGCCGTGGACCTCGTGGCCACCGTCGAGCCCACCCCCGGCGGCGGCACGGTCCAGTTCAAGGACAACGGCGTCGCGATCGGCGCTCCGGTCACTCCGGTGAACGGCACCGCGACCCTGTCGCACACCTTCAACGCGAACGGGGCCCACGCCATCACGGCCGAGTTCACCGGGGCCGGGAACCACACGGCGTCGACGTCCGCGCCGAGCACCGTCAACGTCACCGCGCCGACCTCCACCGTCCTCAGCGCGGTCGCGGACGCGCAGGCCGGCGTCCCGGTCAACCTGGTGGCGGCCGTCACTCCGTCCCCGGCAGGTGGAACGGTGCAGTTCAAGGACAACGGCACCGTCATCGGCACGGTCGACGTCGCGGGCGGGACCGCGACGCTGACGCACACCTTCACTGCCAACGGTGCACACCCGATCACGGCGTCCTTCACCGGCACCGACACTCTCGAGCCGTCCAGTTCGGCGGTCGTGACCGTCACGGTCAGCGGTGCCGACAACGGGAATGGGAACGGCGACGGCGGCGACGGCGGGACCGGCTCGCTCGACACGGGTTCGCTCACCAGCATCTTTGCTTCCTGACCGATGTGCGCAGACATGAACGAAGGAAAACGCGTGTCCCATAACATGATTCGGCGTTCGATCGCGGCGATCGGCGCCGCGGCGGTGGTCGTGGTCGGACTCGGAGTCGGGGGCGGCACCGCCGCCGCCGCACCGACGTCGGCGACGAAGACCACCGACAACATCAGGGTCACCAAGAGCGTCACACCGGGGACCGTCGGGCGCGGCGCGACGGTCACCTACACGACCGTGTTCGAGGTGACCAGCATCGTCGACCGGTACATCAAGAAGATCACCGACGTGCACCCGGCCGGCTTCGAGTACGTGCCGGGCAGTGCGAAGGTGACGTCGTCGGAGCTGACCTCCGGTCCGAAGACGGACCTGCTGACCCCGACGCTGGACGCCGCGGCCAACCGGCTGACCGTCACCGGTGACTGGCTGACGTCGGACCGGCCGTTGAGCGAGAACAAGGACGTCACGTTCGAGGTCACCTACCGGGTTCCGGATACCGCGGCGCCCGGAACCTTCGACAGCGGGCTGGCGTTCGACGTCGCGACGTTCCAGTCCAGCCAGGTGTTCAACCCGATCGGGGTCAATGTCGAGGTGCCCGCACCCGACATCGCCACCACGACCGGGCTGACGGTTCCCGGTACCGCGACCGCGGGTGGCGCGGTCACGCTGTCCGCGACCGTGGCGCCCGCGCCGTCCGGTGGCACCGTGCAGTTCCGCGACGGCGGCACCCCGATCGGCGCGCCGGTCGCGGTCGCGTCGGGCGGGGCGACGCTCTCGCACACCTTCGACACCGCCGGTGCGCACGACATCACCGCGGTCTACTCGGGTGCCGGGCGGTACCAGGAGTCGACCTCGCCGGTGATGACCGTGCAGGTGGCGGGGGCCCCGACCGACGGAGGCGGGAACGGAAGCCTCGACCTGTCGGGACTGCTGCCGTTCGGTTCTTAGCCCCGGAGTACCCGTGAGCAGCCCCTGACCGGTTCCGGTCAGGGGCTGCGCGGCGTTGTACGCCCCGATGTCCCGGGCGTTGTACGCCCTGATGACGACTCGGCGTCGTGCGGCATGATGGCAGGGTGCCCGCAGACCCGCTCCGCCTCGAGGTGATCGTCGGCAGCGTCCGTCAGGGCCGGTTCGGTCCCGTCGTCGCCGACTGGTTCGTTCGTCGTGCCCGACAGGATCCGGCATTCGACACCGCTGTCCTCGATCTCGCCGAGAACTCGTTGCCCCTCGATCACTCCGACACCGAGGAAGTGCGACGGTTCCGCCGCCGTGTCGACGCCGCGGACGCGTTCGTGATGGTCACACCGGAGTACAACCACGGGTACCCGGCCGCGCTGAAGAACGCCATCGACACCGCGAAGCAGGAATGGCGAGCCAAACCGGTCGGCTTCGTCTCGTACGGCGGGCTGTCCGGGGGACTGCGCGCGACCGAACAGCTGCGACAGGTGGTGGCGGAGGTCCACATGGTCTCGGTCCGCCAGACCGTCAGCTTTCATCAGGCCCGCAAGAGGTTCGATGCAGAGGGGGAGACCGCCGACGGCGCCGCGATCGACGGGTCCGCTCGACTGCTCGACCAACTCGCCTGGTGGGCGGACACGTTGCGCGTCGCCCGACGAGCGCGGCCGTATCCGGGCTGAGCTCTCAGCGCGCCGGCACGGGTTCCGTCGCCGGTCGCCCCAGGAACGCCGTCTCCGCCGCGATCGTCACCAGCGTCAGGTCTCGACGGGTTCCCTTCGCCCACAGGACGATCCGATTCCCGTGACCGCCGGGTTGGAGGATCGACACCGCCGCACCCTCTGTCGGGGTGAGCGACTCGCGGACCCGGATCGCGGTGACCGAACGCGGCAGCGGGACCGGGCCCACCCCGTCCAGCACCACCGCCGTGGCCTCCGGGGCGAGCGGTGCGGCGCCGTCGGTGAGGACCAGTCGTGCGGGGTCCGCGACGGCCGAGACGAACGGCCGCCAGAACTGCGGTCGGGTGGTGAGCACGGCCAGGCGCGCACCGGTCGCGACGGCGCGCAGCACGACCTGCTGGGCCAGGTACAGCTCCCCGACGACGTTCACGACATCGATGTCGGGGCCGACGACGCGCACCGCCACACCCCGGCCCTCCGCGTCGGAGCCGATCAGCTGACCACAGCCTGCGACGGGCATCGTCAATGCGTCCAACCGGCCCGCGTCGGCCACCGCGAAGGAGGTCAGTGCATCCAGTGAGGCGGGGGCGCCCGGCAGATGCGACCGCAGCGCCTCGGCCTCGCGTCCGATCGTCGGCGTCAGGCCGGGCAGGCGAAGCCGCTCGGGCAGTTCGGTCGTCGTCAGCCGGCACGACGCGGCAATCCGGACCTCGCTCGGCGACGGCCCGGGCCGCAATCGGACGGTGACGGTCGTCGACAGCGACCGGGTGGCCCACACCGAGCACAGCAGCGCGGTGCCGAGCGCGCGCGGGTCGATCGAGTAGCCGGTGTTGTGCGCGTTCGGGACCGGAACGTGCGTCCACGCGGGGAGTCCCGGCTCGTCGTCCCCGGCGATCGCGGCGCGGACCGTCCGGATCTCCGACGCGGGCAGGATGCGGCTCCCGGAGCCCGCCGCCTGCAGTGCGCGGACGATCCGCTGCGCGGCGACCGCCGCCACCCGCACGGCGCCGTCGCCGCCCCCGCCGCGACGGGCGACCGCCGCCACTTCGCCCGTCGCGTGGAACCGCGCCACCAGCCACACCGTCCGGTGCGCGGTCGCGGCCAGCGGGCCGACGAGTTCGTCGTAGACCGATGCCACCGTCGCCTCGGGGTCGGTGCGACGCCCGTGCGCGACGATGTCGATTCCGGCCAGTGAGATGTCATGCTGAACAAGGGATTCCGTGAGAGTTCGCAAAGGGAGGGGATGATCCTCGTCGACCCCGTCCCGGCCCAGTCGGGTCACCGATCCGGCAACCGGCTGCATTTCGATCACCGTGCACACCGTTCCCGCGGTCGCGGACACGCCGATCACGGTTCCGTCCGGGGCGATGAAGTCGGTGGTTTCCGTGGCGGTGACCCGCATGCGGGTCCGGTAGCGGATCAGGGTGCGTGCCCAGTCGAGCAGGGTGCGTCGCTGCACCGGCAGCAGGCAGACTCCGGCCGCTGCGGCCGCGAGAAGCAGTGCCTGCCACCAGATCAGCCCGGCAACGGATCCGACGATGCCGGTGGCCAGCGCGACGACCTGCGCGGTCACCACGGTGACCACGGGCATCGGTGGCCGATACCGGCCACGCCCACGAATCACGATTTCCCCCTACCCCGTCCGGACGTCCCCCACGTCGCGGCTCACGCGGACTGTACTCTGTGCCCCCGTAGTGCGCGCCAAGTGGGGGAGGGAACATGGCAGCACAGCCGACGAGCCGTTGGCAGGTCAGCGGATATCGCTTCCTGGTACGGCGGATGGAACACGCGCTGGTGCGGCGGGACGTACGGATGCTGCACGATCCGATGCGCAGTCAGTCGCGGGCACTGGCGGCCGGTGCCCTGCTCGCGGTGATCGCCCTGGCGGGATGTGCCGCGCTGGCACTGATCCGACCGCAGGACAAGATCGGGGACGCCCGGATCGTCGTCGGAAAGGACTCCGGGGCGATGTTCGTGGTTCTCGAGGACACGCTGCATCCGGTCCTGAATCTCGCGTCGGCGCGGCTGATCGTCGCCGGCGCCGACACCCCGGTGGTCGTGCAGGAAACCGAGTTGGGTTCGCTGCCCCGCGGGCCGCTGCTCGGCATTCCCGGTGCGCCGTCGGCGTTGCCGAGCGACGATCCGGGTGCCTGGACGGTGTGCGATTCGATCGCCCCCGGCGGCGCAAAAGCGGTGAGCACCGCCGTCATCGTCGGTGGCCCCGATCTCCCGGACGGCGTCCGCGACCTCTCGGCAGACGAGGCGTTGCTGGTTCAGGGCACGGACGGGACCTATCTCGTGCACGACGGCACACGCAGTCGCGTCGACCTCGGCGACCACGCGGTCTCGCTGGCGTTCGACCTCGACGGAGTGGTGCCGCGGCCGGTCAGCGCGGGGCTGCTCGGCGCGATTCCCGAGGCTCCCGCGCTGACCCCGCCGGTCATCCGCGACGCCGGAGCACAGCCGTCGTATTCGTTCCAGGGCAAGCCGATCGGCTCCGTCGTCCAGGTTCAGGACGCCCAGGAGACCCGGTACTACGCGGTCCTCGCCGACGGGCTGCAGCGGATCGGCCGGGCCACGGCGGACCTGATCCGCTATGCCGACTCGCAGGGCGCGGCCGGGATGGACATCGTCACTCCCGACGCGGTGACCGGACCGCCGCAGTCCACCGCCCTCGCCGTCGAGACCTTTCCGGACACGCCGCCCCACATCGTCGACGATCGTCGTGATCCGGTGGGCTGCCTGTCCTGGCGGCCGGTCTTCGGTGACGGTGGCGTGCGCGCGACCGTCGCCGTGGTCGCGGGCAACCGGTTGCCGCTACCGGCGGACGCGCGGCCGGTGACCCTCGCGCAGAGCGACGGTACCGGCGACAACGCCGACGCGTTCTTCGTGCGTCCCGGGGTCGGAGCGCTGGTCCACTCGACGGGCATCACGCCCGCCAGTGGGCGGCAGGGCGCGCTGTTCTTCGTCGCCGACACCGGTGTCCGCTACGGCGTCGAGAATCGCGACACCGCAACCCTCTTGGGGTTCGGTGATGCCACCGCACCCGCCCCCTGGCCGATCCTCGGCCTGCTCGCGCCGGGCCCCGAACTGGGTCGTGAGGCGGCGTTCCTGGCCCACGACGGGGTCGCCCCGGACGATCACCCCGCGGACGTGTCGCCTCGGTGAAGCCGGCGCCGTAGGGGGAACGAGGCGAGCACGCCGAGCCCCAGCAGGGTCGCGACGATGCCGGAGCCGACCAGGGCGACGGTGCGCGGGCGGGTGTCCGGTGGCAATTCCGGCGCGGGGATGGCGATCGCGGTCGACTGCGGTGACGTCACCGCCTCGACCAGCGGTGCGGTCACCGCGGCCAGCGGGTCGATCACCCCGTGTCCGACGTACGGATCCCAGCCCGCCCCCGGAGCATGCGCTGTCCGCTCTATCCGGGCAATCACCTGTGGCGCAGTGAGTTCCGGGTGCCGGGCCCGTACCAGCGCCGCCGTGCCCGCGACGTACGGGGCCGCGAAGCTGGTGCCCTCGACCGGCCCGCCGTTCGTTGAGGCGGTGAGTCCGTCGTCCAGCGGGCGGCGGGGATCCAGAGACGTGATTGCGGTGCCCGGCGCCGCGACGTCGACCCACGGCCCCGGCAGGGTGAACGGGGACGGTGAACCGTCGCCGTTCACCGATCCGACCGTGAGCACTTGCTCGTCGTACCAGGCCGGGGTGGCAACCGTGGTGACGTCCTCCCACGGGTCTGCGTGCGGCCGGGCGGGATCGGGCGAGGGATTCGACTGCGGGCAGGCGTCGAGGTTGCCTGCGGCCGCGACGATCACCGCGTCGCGCACACGGGCCGCGTAGTCGATGGCGGCCCCGAGTGCGCGAGGGTCCCCGGCGCCCGGCGGCACACACGCCACCTCCGAGATGTTGATGACCGTCGCGTTCATGTCCGCCGCGCGCCGGATGGCGGACGCCAGGGTGGTCAGGTTGCCGACACCGCGGGCGTTCCGGCCGTCGGTGTCGGGGTCGGCCCCGACCCGCCGGTAGATGTTGCTGGACTGCCGGATGGTCAGGATCCGGGCGTCCGGTGCCACCCCGGCGAAGCCGGTTGCCTCCGAACGGGTCGCGGCGATGAGACCGGCGACGAGTGTGCCATGGGCATCGCAGTCGGCGGTGCCGTCACCGGTGGACACGAAGTCGCCGCCCGGAACCAGCCCGGGGAGGCGGGGATGATGCTCGACGCCGGTGTCGATCACCGCGACGAGTTGACCGCGACCGGTGGTCAGCGGCCACACGGAGTCCAGGTCCAGCGACTGCTGCGGCGCGGGTACCTCGGCCGGGTTCGCCGCCGCGGACGTCTGGGCACACGGATCGCGCAGTTCGGACTGCACCGGTGGCAGATTCCCGGGCGGCAGGCTGCCGGGGTCGATGGTCGGGGGCGCGACCGCCGCCGCGGTTCCGGACATCACTGCCGGGACGACCGCCGCCGCGGCGAGCGCCCCGACGGCTTGCCGCCACCGCATCAGAGCCCGCGCATCGCGGCGAAGAGACCGCCGACCCAGCAGGCCAGCGGGAGCACCATGGCGATCGCGGCGTAGTCGACCAGTTCGACGGCACGACGCTGCACCGGGGAGAACTCGTGATTCGGGGCCACGACGCCGAGCGTGAGGGCAAGACCCACGCCGAGGGTCGCGATCACGAACAGGATCGGTGCCAGTCCCGGTTCGGTGATCGCCGCCCCGGTGAGCAACAGGAGCAGGATGGCGGTGCCGGACCCGATCAGCGTCCCGGCCTGCGCGATGCTGGCGTACGTGCGGCCCCGGAGCATCAGCACCACGGCCGCAACGACGGCCAGCAGCATTCCCGGCCAGTCGATTCCGTCCGTCCCGAAGGCGCCGGCGGCCATCAGGGAGCCCACGGCGGCCACCACGCTCGCCGCGCCGACCAACCCGGTGAGGAGGTGGCGGGCCCGGCCCGCTCTCGCGTCGAGGCCGACAAACGACGGCAGTGGTCCGTCCGCGGACTCCTCCGCGTCGAGCGGCGAACCGGGGGACGGCACAGGTGGCAGCGGCAGCCGAGCGAGCAGCATCGCCACCCGGGGTGCGACGGCCAGCAGGACCAGGGCGCATGCGGTGACCGCGGCGCCGATCGCCGCTCCCGGCAGGTCGGTCGCAACAGCCACCCCGGCGGCACCGGCGGCTGCGGTGGCCGCGGCGGCTGCCGCGACCGCGAGACCGATGCCGACTCCGCTGACCCGCGCGGCGAGGACGGCGAACCCGCCGGCGGTGACCGCGCCGAGGAGCAGGCTCGCGGCCCCGAGGTCGCCGGGCACCACAAGTGCGCCGGCGGCGAACGCCGGCGCCAGCGCGGCGCCCCACAACGTCACCCCGGACCGCTCGTCGCCGTAGACACGGGCGACGACGGCACCGGCCGCGACCAACAGCACCGCGACGGTCAGCGCCGCGATCATGCCCACCAGTCCGCCGTCGTGCGCGCGAGCGACCAGCAGCGCGAGCGAGCCGATCGCCGTCAGCGCGACGGCCGCCACCGAGCCGGTGAGCCGGGCGGACCCGGGCGTCCACCGACGGAAGGTGTCCACCTCGATCGCGGCCACGTTGTGCATCAGGTCGTCGAACAGTGGTGCCGGGGCCGGCCGGTCGGCGGCCTGCAGCAGGAGCAGGTCCCCGTCCCGCACACCGTGGTCGAGGAGTGTCGCGGTCGGGTCCATCGGAGCCTGGCCCAGCCTGCCGAGCGTCCACTCCGTCGCCCCGGTCGAGTGGTCGAGAGAAGGTGTTGTGTCGCTGTGTATCTCGATCATCGAGACGATCTCCGGGATCAGCAGGGCGAGGGGCGCGCCAGCAGGCAGCGCGAGGTCCACCTGGGTGTGGTCGGTCAGGATCGTCAGCCGGCACAGATCCGTGCGGGCACCCACAGTCACACCGTTCGTCACGACAGCCCCCCTCGAGCGCGGGTCCCCACCCGCGCCTTCCACTACGAAACTGCGGGCACTTTACGGCAATCGGCGGTGGCGGTGGGGTTCCGGGGGTCACGGGCGGAACGCGGTGTGGTCGCGGGCGGAACGCGGTGTGGTCGCGGGCGGAGCCCGGTGTGCGCTACTGTCCAACGCTCGAGACGACGACCCGGGGGAGGGTCGCCTCGTCCGCCGACCGCGTCGGCGCCGGTTAGACCGACACCAGGGGGGTGATCGCGCATGGCCACCGTGCGTTTCGTGCGCAAGGCACGCAGTGAGGTGCCACGCACCCCTGGCGGCGAGGTGAGCCTGCAGCCGCCCCCGGAGATCCCGAAGATCGTGCCCGGGAACCTGCTGACCAAGATGCTGCCGGTGGTGATGGTCGTCGCGATGGTCGGCATGGTCGCGCTGATGTTCACCACGGGGATGGCCGCGAACCCGATGACGCTGCTGTTCCCCGTGATGATGGTGGTCTCGATGCTCGGCATGCTCGCCGGCGGACGAGGCAGCGGGGCCCGGGCCGCCGAGGCCAACGAGGACCGCAAGGACTACCTGCGCTACCTCGATCAGCTGCGCCGCGACGTCTACGACACCGTCGAGCGGCAACGGACGGCACTCGAGTGGAGCCACCCCGACCCCGCACACCTGTGGACGCTCGCCGGGTCGACCCGGATGTGGGAGCGCCGCCTCACCGACCCCGATCACTGCCACGTTCGGGTCGGCCGCGGCAGTCAGCGCCTCGCGACCCGACTGATCGCGCCCGAAACCGGGCCCGTGGAGGACCTCGAACCGGTCGCCGCCGTGTCGTTGCGCCGCTTCGTCCGCACCCACTCCGTAGTGCCGGAGCTGCCGACCGCGGTGGCGTTGCGTGGGTTCGCGGCGATCGGGTTCGAGGGCGACCGCGCGGCGTCACGTTCGCTGGTCCGGTCGATGCTGGTGCAGCTGTGCACCTTCCACAGCCCCGACCAACTGCACGTCGTCGTGGTGTGCGGCCCCGACACCGCCGGTGAGTGGGAGTGGGTGAAGTGGCTTCCGCACGCGCAGCACCCGGACCGCCACGACGGCGCCGGGAGCGGGCGAATGGTGTACGGCTCGCTGGCCGAACTCGAGGACACCCTCGGCCCCACGCTGGCGATGCGGGCGAGGTTCTCCCGGACCGCGCCGGCCACCGCAGGCGTCCCGCAGGTGGTGGTCGTCCTCGACGGCGGCATCACCTCGGCGGTCGGTGTGCTCGACGAAGGGCTCGACTCGGTGACGGTTCTCGACCTGGGCGGCTGTCGGCCGACGCTGTCGGCGACGCGCGGTATCCAGCTGGTGCTCACCGGTGGATCGCTTGGCGCCCGGAGCGGTTCGGGCATCGAGACCTTCGCTGTCGCCGACGGGTTGAGCGTGCACCAGGCACAGACCGCGGCCCGCCGCCTCGCGCCGTTCCGTGTCGCCGTGGCCGCCACCGCCGAGGAGGGGGAGGGTGACGGCGCGGCCGCGGACTGGCAGCAGCTGCTCGCACTGCCCGACGTCGCCACACTCGACCCGGCACGGACCTGGGCGCCGCGTAGCCCACGGGACGGCCTGCGGATTCCGATCGGGGTCGCGCTCGACGGCAGCCCCGTCGAGATCGACCTCAAGGAGGCCGCCGAGAACGGAATGGGCCCGCACGGGTTGTGCATCGGGGCAACGGGTTCCGGAAAGTCAGAGTTTCTCCGCACGCTGGTCCTCGGACTGGTGGCCACCCACTCTCCCGACGCGCTCAACCTGGTCCTCGTCGACTTCAAGGGCGGTGCCACCTTCCTCGGGCTCGATGACGTGCCGCACGTCGCCGCGGTGATCACCAACCTCGCCGACGAACTCGCGATGGTGGACCGGATGCGCGACGCACTGGCCGGGGAGATGAACCGCAGGCAGGAACTGCTTCGGTCCGCGGGCAACTTCGCGAACGTCACCGACTACGAGCGGGCCAGATCGTCCGGCGCCGACCTCGCGCCGTTGCCCGCGCTGTTCATCGTGGTCGACGAGTTCTCCGAACTGCTCAGCCAGCAACCGGAGTTCGCGGACCTGTTCGTGGCGATCGGGCGCCTCGGCCGGTCGCTGCACATCCACCTGCTGCTCGCCAGTCAGCGACTCGACGAGGGCAGGCTGCGTGGCCTCGACAGCCACCTGTCGTACCGGATCGGCCTGAAGACCTTCTCCGCGAACGAGTCCCGAACCGTTCTCGGCGTCCCCGATGCGTATCACCTGCCGGCCACGCCGGGCGCCGGCTACCTCAAGTGCGACTCCGCCGAGGTCGTCCGGTTCGCCTCCGCCTACGTGTCCGGACCGTACCGCCGGCGGACGACGCCAGGCGGGTCCGCGGGATCCGGTGCGGCCGTGGACCTGCGGCCGCGTCCCTTCACCGCCGCCGCGGTGAGCGTGTTGGAGCCGATTGTGCCGACGTCGGTGGTGGAGGAAGCGGAGTCCGATGTCGAGGACAGTGGCCGCACCGTCCTCGGCGTCGTCGTCGACAGGGTCCGCGGTCACGGGAACGCGGCTCACGAGGTGTGGCTGCCTCCGCTCGACGCGCCGCCCACCCTCGATCGGCTGGTTCCGGCGCCGACCGCGACCGACGCGGTGGCGGTCACGCTTCGGGCTCCGGTCGGCATCGTGGACCGCCCGTTCGACCAGCGACGCGACCAGCTGGTCGTCGACCTGTCCGGCTCCCGCGGCAACGTGGCGGTGGTCGGCGGTCCGCAGTCGGGCAAGTCGACGGCGTTGCGCACCCTGATCCTGGCGATGGCGATGACCCACACCGCGCGGCAGGTCCAGTTCTACTGCCTGGATTTCGGCGGTGGCACCCTGTCGGGGCTGGTGTCCCTGCCGCACGTGGGATCGGTCGCGAACCGTCTCGACGTCGACCGGGTCCGACGGACCGTGGCCGAGATGACGACACTGGTGCGCGATCGGGAGCGGCGCTTTCGCGAGTTGGGGATCGACTCGATGGCGGAGTTCCGGCGACTGCGCGCCGCCGGTGGCTCCGCTGCGGCCGGGCTCGACGGGGATCCGTTCGGCGACGTGTTCCTGGTCGTCGACGGCTGGCCGGGGGTGCGTCAGGACTTCGAACCGCTGGAGGCCCAGATCGGGGCGCTCGCGGGGCAGGGGCTGTCGTTCGGTGTGCACGTCGTGGTCACCGCGTCCCGTTGGGCGGAGATCCGCCCCGCGCTCAAGGACCAGTTGGGCACCCGGATCGAACTGCGTCTCGGTGATCCGTCCGACTCCGATGTCGGCCGGGCCAAGGCGTCCCGGGTACCCGAGGGCCGGCCGGGACGAGGAATGACAGCGGACGGACTGCACCTGCTGACGGCGCTGCCCCGGATCGACGGGCGCGCCGACACCGCCGACCTGACCGCGGGGGTGGCCGACGCCGTCGCGAGGATCGGGGCAGGGGCGACGGGGCGGGCGGCGCCGGTGCGGATGCTGCCCGACCGCTGCTCGCGCGCCGATGTCGTCGCGCGGATCGGTGACTGGCCGCCGGCGGACGGCGTTCCGTGCCTGCGTGTTCCGATCGGCATCGACGAGGCCGAGTTGGCGCCAGTCCATGTCGACTTCTCCGAACACCAGCACCTGCTGGCATTCGCCGACGGCGGGGCGGGCAAGACCACGCTGCTGCGCGGAATCTGTGCCGGGCTGATCGAGTCGAACACCCCGCAGCAGGCCAAGCTGATCGTCGCCGACTACCGGCGCACCATGCTGGGCGCGGTGGAGGGCGATCACCTCGCCGGCTACGCGGCCAACGGTCCGACGCTGACGACGATGATGGGCGAACTCGCGGGGGTACTCGAAGGCCGGATGGCGGGTTCCGACCTGACCCCGCAGCAGATCCGGGACCGCTCGTGGTGGAGCGGACCGGAGATCTACGTCATCGTCGACGACTACGACCTGGTCGCCACCTCCAGCGGCAACCCGCTGTTGCCGCTGCTCGACTACCTCCCGCACGGCAAGGACGTCGGCCTGCACCTGATCGTGGCCCGCCGGTCGGGCGGTGCCGGCCGCGCTCTCTACGAACCGATCATCGCGCGCCTGCGCGACCTCGTTCCGACCGGACTGGTGATGAGCGGCAGCCGGGACGAGGGCAACCTCATCGGCACCGCCCGCCCCACCGAGATGCCGCCCGGCCGGGCCACACTGGTGACCCGGTCCGGAATGTCATCCATTCAGGTCGCCTGGCTGCCGCCGCTGTGACGGCGAGGCAGGGCGCGCAGCGTGGGCCGACGGCCGTGCACCTGACCGAGACGAGGGTGTGGGCTCGCCACGAGGACCGGACCGTCGAGCGCCCGGCGGGGGTCATGATCGACGCCGCGGGGCTCGTGGTCGGTGTCGAGCGGGCCACGGCCGTCGGTGACGACGTGTTCGAACCGGCGCCGATCCGGTACATCGACGACGAGGTGCTGTTGCTCGGAACGACCACGGTGCCCGTCCACGAGGTGCTCGCCGCGTTGTTGGCTCACGTCGCCGCCGCGGTCGGTGCCTCCACCCCGGTGGACGTGCTCGTGCTGACCTGCCCGACGGGCTGGGGAACGCATAGGCGCCGCGCGCTGAGCGCGGCCGGTCGTGCTGTGGCCCGCGAGGTACGGGTGATCGCTGCCGCCGATGCCGTCAACCGCGTCCTCGAGGACGAGGGGATCGTGATCGAGGTCGGAATGCTGTCGTCCGCGGCGTCGTCCACGGAGGACGACGACCGGGTTTCGGTCGACACGGTCGGGTCCATGGATCTGTCCGAACGCCTCGACGCCGCAGCGGAACTCGTGTCGGAGGTACACGCATGGCAGCCCGAGGCCCCGGCACGGGTGGCGATCACGGGCGAACTCTCGGCGTCCCGGGCGGCGACACTGGCCGCAGAGGTGAGCCGGGCGTGGGGCGCGCTGCCTCGAGTTCGTGAGGTCCGCGGCGCTGCCGTCGTCGACGGTGCGTATTCGTGGGCGCTGGATCTGCTCGGTCACCGCGCCGCGGACCCGGAACCCGTGCCTCGTTCCCGGAGTCGACTCCCGCGCGCCGTCGTGGCCGGGGCGTTGCTCGCCGCGATCGCCGCTGCTGCGGTGGCCTGGAACCTCGGCAGGTCTTACCCCGAGGGAACGGCCGCAGTGGCACCCGCGGTGGAGGTGCGGGCGGCGTCGGGGCGGGCCGAGATCACGGTGCCCGCCGGTTGGGTCGAGCGTGCACCGGCGAGCCGCCCGGACCGGGTCGAACTGGTCCGCGTCGACGGTCGCCCGGCCCGGATCCTGTTGGTGCACAAGGAACTCAATCCGGGTGCCGATCTGGACGCGGTGGCAGGCACCCTCGCCGCCCGCATCGCCGAGCGTGCCGACACCTTCGGCTCGCTGGAACGGGTCGACGTCGGGTCCCGGCCTGCGCTGTCCTACCGGGAGTTCCCGGATCCGGATTCCCAGGTGCGGTGGCAGGTGTTCGTCACCGACGGACTTCAGGTGAGTCTCGGCTGCCAGGCGCCGCGCGACCGCCTGCCGGACCTGGAACCGCAGTGCGACGACATTGCCCGCTCGGTCACGGTCGCGCCGCGCTGACCCGGATCGGCAGGCGCCGCCGAAATTGATCCCGACCGGACGGAACCGAACCGCGCGGTCGGTGCGTCCAATTGGGTGTAGACGCGCTTCCGGCATCGGCCCGACCGGGCTGAACCCCCGGACGCGACAGAAATCAGGAGGGGTGCATGAGCGGTCAGATGAGGACGACCACCGAAACCATGGAGGCCGCGGCGCGGCACGTGGGTGACGTCAACGGCGACATTCAGGGGCTGCTGTCCTCGCTGCAGGGCCGGCTCACTGCCGTCAACGGCGTGTGGGAGGGATCGGCGAAACTGGCCTTCGACAACCTGATGGTGCGCTGGGACGACAGCGCCAAGCGCCTCAACGAGTCGCTGCTGGCGATCAGCGAGAACATCCGCGCCAACGGTGTTGCCTTCGCGGCCGCCCAGGACGATCACGTCAGCGCAATCGGCAATGCCGGCGGCAGCCTCAATCTCTGACCTGCCGGACAGGTTCGAACGACTCGACCAGGGGGACAACATGAGTGGAACCATGCGTTACGACTTCGCCGCCATCGACGGCGCCCGCGCCGACATCGCGGCCAGCAGTGCCGGCATCAACGGCAAGCTCGCGGACCTCAAGAGCTACCTCGCACCGCTCGTCGCGGAGTGGGAGGGTTCCGCCGCCGAGGCATACCAGGCGCAGCAGGCCAAGTGGGATTCCGCGGCCAACGACCTGAACCAGGTGCTCGAGGCGATCGGCCGTGCGGTCGGCGCCGGCAATGACGACATGAACGCGACCAACAACCGCGCGGCGGCCAGCTGGTCCTGACCCGCACGCGTTCATGGACGAGGACGTCCCCGGTGGAGGAGAGCCACCGGGGACGTCTTCGTGCGTATCGGATGTGCGTCGGGATCGTGTGTGTCAGGGGCGGAACACCAGCAGCGGGACGTGCAGTTCCGCCGAGGTGAGTGAGCCGTGATGGCCGACCAGGATCGACTGCAGTGGTTCGGCGCCGCGGCGGATCAGGGCGCCGTCGCGGGTCGCGACCGCGATCACGTCGCCGATCCGCTGGGCGGCTGCCGGGCTGATCGTCGGGCCGAACCAGCCCCGCGCGATCACGTCGGAGCGGGAGTACACCGCGAACCCGTCGTCGAGACGGTCACGCCACCGGTCGAGCACCGCGTCGGCCTGGCCCGGTTCGGTGTAGACGTGCCGGGCCCGGGGTTCGCCGCCGATCTGGCGCACACCTTCCTTGAGGGTGCTGTCCTGATCGATGTCGATGGGGGAGCGAACCTGCACCATGCCGTGGTCGGCGGTGACGATGAGCGCGCCGTCCGCGGGGAGCCGCGCCGCGATCTGCCGGGCGAGGAGATCGACCTGCTCGAGTTCGAGGGCCCACGCAGTCGACTCCGGCCCGCGGGCGTGCCCGGTCAGGTCGAGTTCGCCGTGGTAGGCGTACACCAGGGAACGCTGACCGTCGCGCATCGAGGCGACCGCGGCATCGGCCAGATCCCCCATGGAGAAGCTGGGACGGAACTCGCCGCCACGCAGCGCCGCGCGGGTCAGGCCGGAGCCGCCCTGGTAGGCGGGTGCGACGCGGGAGACCGCGATGCCGTGCGCCGCGGCCCGTTCGAACGCGGTTGGGTTCGGCTGGAACTCCTCGGGCACGAGCTCCCGCAGCAGGTCCACCTTCGGGCCCTCCCCATGTAGGCGCCACTTGAGCGGATTCATCAGTCGGTCCTCACCGGGCACCGAGATCAGGTAGCCGACGACACCGTGCTCTCCGGACGGCCGTCCGGTGCCGAGCGAGGCGAGGCTCGCCGCAGTGGTGGTCGGAAAGCCCGCCGTCAGCACCGGTGCCGGACCGGCCGAGCTCAGGAACGGTGCCTCCTTCGGGTGCGCGGCGAGCAACTCCGCACCCAAACCGTCGACCAAGAGGATGCACACGCGGTTGACACCGGTGAGGTCGATACCGATGCGATTCATCTCGCCGGGCACACCGAGGTGCGCGAGGACCGAGGGCACGAGATCGGACAGCGATTCCCGCCCGTACTGCGGAGCAAGCAACATGTGCCCAGGCTAGTGCCGGCTCTGCATGCCGCATACGAGCAGAACGTCGCGAGTTCACGCCTGTGACCAGGCGATTTGCGGGAGCACGGTCGATCACGTAACTTTTGTCGAGTCAGAGCGACACGGACACCGACTCCGCCCCCGGGTGAGAGCAAACGAGGTTGGACGAAGGCGCCTGGCGAATCCAGAAGTTTTAGACAGTGATACTGTCTTGGCTTCGACCGCCTTCCGGT